>CBZS010000001.1 GCA_000613065.1 Richelia intracellularis
AACCGTAATAAATCGCTTAGGTCCATGTATTTGTTTTCCTGGGTCGAAACCAACATCCGTACAAATCATGGTTGCGGTTTTAACTGATTGGCTATCAAAGCCTACTTCCCATGGACTTGGTTCTCGACTGGCTCCTACCCGAACCCATTGATATAGTTTGTCATGAACCTGAAGCCAAGTAAGGTCTTGGCCCCATCTTCTGAAATAAATAGCCATAGACTGTAGACCAAGGTGGTAAATCTCCTGGTAATGCCCGCCATGTACATCCTTGACACAGTAGGTATAAAATCGGGTTTACTACTGGGTACATACATGTTGTTGTACGTGGACGACCACCTGGTTTTGCCTCTGGTAACAGCTGTGGGATTAACTCCCACTGTTCCCACGTTAAATTGCTAGGATAATTCTTAGTCATTTGCTCACGGGGTGCTGTTTTCTATAATTCTCAGCATATGCCTTGTGAGCTTTTTTATGAGACCTCCCACCTTTTAAAACATCCTCTTAGACTTGACAGCATATTTGATAAATCCCAATATTAGATATACATCACTAGTTATGGAACACGTAAATTGAGTAGAGAGCAGTGAAACACCTCCATATTTGCTTCACAACAGAAAGAATACATGAAACCTACAAAAGCTAAAATAGGGCAGGCAGACAATATGGATTTTCTCCTAAAAGACTTAAAATAGTGAATAATATGTGAGAGTTATGCTCTATTTAAGTACTTTTACTCTATAATTTGTATATACTGAAATTAAATTATAAATTTAGCCAAAAAACATCTTATAAATTAAGCATATTTATGTTAGGCTAAAATTAACGGATTTCAATCTTTTTGTTGATATTCACTCCGAATAAGTAAAAACAACCATAAGGTACTTTTACTCTGTCGTGAAGGTGGATCAAAATGAATAATTTCCAGTCCAAGCAAGGCTTATTTTTCAGGCTGGCATTGGATGCTTAAACCTCTACGCTAGGAGTTATGCGCTACCCGGAGGGGTGGTATGCTATATTTCTTCGCTGCACCTGAGGCATTGTCTAGCCCATGGTAGATAGAGGTGTTTGCAAAGTTAATTAGGCTAGGTAGATTACTGAAAGTCAGGGCAAGATTAGCGTGTTTGCTAATTGAGTTTTGCTGTCAGCTATAGCCTGTAGTAACTATATATTAATGTGTGGTTCAGAAAGTGGTTGCTCTTGGCGTTGTGCAAAGAGCGATCGCATTCTGGTAAGAATACTAATTATATGAGAACAAGCTGTCAAGTGTGCTTGATAGCTAGGTCATTCCTATTTGTGAGATTTTCTTTTGAGACAAGTGCTGGGAGAAAAATGGCTAGTGGAGAGGTGTCTATGTTGATATTTATTTTAGCTTCGGGATATTTATTTGCTGTTTATATTTTATTCGCGATCGCTAAACATAATCGGAAAAGAAGTGGGAGTTTAATGCATCAGGTGAGTGACAGTACATCTCAGTCTGATGTTTCTGTAGCCCAAAAAGTGGGTGAAGCTATTAGTAATCCAGAGTCAATTCTTAATAGTTGAGATTTGGGTGATTTGGGTGATT
>CBZS010000002.1 GCA_000613065.1 Richelia intracellularis
ACTAAGCATGGATTGCAAAGCTACGGTTAATATCGGGGGTTAGTTACTCGTGGTGGAAAAACCAGAGGAGACAATCAAGCTGAGGAGCATCATATGGGATGCACAGAAAAATATACTCCCTGTGGGATTCTTGATGAAGATAGTGGGCCATTATTCTATAATAACTTTGGTAGTTGTTCTTATAAAACCAGGGATTTTATTGTTGATACTCTAATTCAATGGTGGAAGACAATGACACCAGAACAAAAGCAGGATGCCGAACTGATACAAATTAAAGTTGATAATGGTCCGGTTGTTGATCTCCTAAATATACCAATTCAATTGCTTTACTATACTCATTACCATAGTAAATACAATCCCATAGAGGGTTGTTGGGGTATTCTTGACCAGCATTGGAATGGGGGGGGGGGCGAAGCTTGTTGATGTTGAAGTCATGCTTTCTTGCGCTTCGAGTATGATTTGGAAAGGCTTATATCCTATGTTGAGTTTAAGTAAAACTGTTTACCAAAAAGGGATTTCTCTAACAAAGAAAGCTATGAAACAAGTCGAGTCTAGATTACAGCGAAATCCACTGTTGCCCAAATGGGATATCTTGATTCAACGGCTTTTGCTGGTAATTTATTTTTCAAAAATGACCAAAAGAAAGCGAACGCTACACGATTTGTCACCTTTTCTAATCTTAAAGCCGTTTCTGTATACAGGAAACGGATATACATTCCCAATCAAATGGGCAACATTCTAATTAGGAAGATCTGTAACATTCTTTTTCCAATAGGTAGGGCAATAGCTGTACTTTGTCCAAAAAAATGTTGCAATGCTAAATTTGCAAATACGGGAATGGTAAAAATAATAATGATGCTACTCAATACCGTCAGGGTAACAGAAAATGCCACATCTCCATGGGCAAGATAGGTCACCATGTTTGATGATACGCCTCCAGGACATAATGCCACAATAATTAAACCTACCGCGTTCGCTGGTTCCATGGGTACAGTTTTAGCAATCAAAAAACCAATTATTGGCAAAAGTAATAATTGACTAACTAAACCTACTGCAACTGCTTTGGGATATTTTGTTACTCGTTGAAAATCTTCTGGCTGCAAAGATAAACCCATTGCTAGTAACTATCCCACTAATATGATTTTGTTAATCCAAATATGGATTGTTGCAAGAGACAAAAAAGCATCAAAACAAGCTGAAATTATTTCCCATCTGACAACAAGACGACGATATTTTTTTTTTCAAACCATGGGAAACAACGTTCTTCTTGAAAACGTGGAACGGAAAATTGAATGGATCTGCCCTCATTGGTAAAATGTTAAAAATAAATACATTTTGTCAATATATCCGAGGATAGAAAATGCCCTAAATGAAAATGAATATTTCCAGTTGATGCAAATCATGTGAAACTCAATTGGAGACAGGGATTTAAGTGAGGCGGTCCCCAAGATGAGTCAAAGCCGAAAAACCAATCGTGACCATGCCAAAAAGACCCAACGACTAATGGTGGAAGATGAAATAAGCGCTGAGCAACTAGAAGGGTTACTTATACCAGTCATAACAAGACAAAAAAACTACTATCGTCAACTAGGCCTAAGGGACAGAATTCTCAACTTACCATTCATGGTCGCGGCAATATTAACCTTGCTGTGGCGAGATGTGGCAGGAGTCACTGAACTTACAAGAATGTTAGGCAGGGAAGGTTTTCTGTGGTGTAGTCCCAAGACTGTTAGTCAACAAGCTATATCCCAAAAGTTTTTAAGGTTTCCTGCCCAATTATTAGAGAAAGTTTTTAAGGATTTGTTGCCATATTTAAAAGCAAATTGGTATACAAGAAATAATCGTCCAATACCTGAAAGTATTTAATTGACTCGATCAAAATTTCATCGGATTTGGATAGTAGACTGTTCAACCTTAGAAGCATTGTTTCGTAAATTCAAAAGCTTAGAAGATGTTCCTAAAGGGCAATTAGGGGGAAAAAAGGGAGCAGTCATAGATTTAATGACTCGGTTACCAATAGAAATTTGGTGAAATGAGAATCCTAGAGCTTCTGATGTTACATTTGAATTATATATTTTAAATTTATTGACAGCAAAAACCTTACTATTACTGGATAGAGAATTCTATCATTTTACCTTTTGGCTACAATAAATTGAACAATCAGTTCACTTTATTACTCGCTTAAAAAAGGGAGCTTCCATTCAGCTTGAGCAAGTGTTTACGAATAGTTATGCTCTCAAATACCGTTTGAACTGTCTGGGGTCTGGCACGAAAAAAACTCCGTTTATTACATTACGTTTGATTGAAGTACGTTCGGGTAAAAGATGGCATTCTTATTTGACTATTGTACTTGAAGCAACTATTTTACCTCCCTATGTAGTGGCTTATTTATATAGACGTAGATGGCGAATTGAGGATGCGTTTAATACTGTTAAGCGGCTGTTGCCGTTAAGTTATTTATGGACAGGTTCTATTAATGGTATTCAACTACATATTTGGGGGACTTGGTTATTTTATGCCGTATTGGTCGATTTAGCGGATGCCCTAGGGGATGAACTATCTTTACCCTTCGATCACATATCATTAGAAATCATTTATCATGGCCTTTATCATTTTTCTGTGGCATACCAAAAAGGTCTAGCTTCTGACCCGGTGAAATATTTTGCTGCTCAGGAAAATCAGGATTTAGGAATTGTTAAACGGAAACGAAAACCTAACATAAAATTGATTGTTGCCCCTTTTCCTGAACAACAGCGAAAAACCCCTGAATTTTTCTTTCAAGCATCTGCTCAAACCCCATTGACAACTGCCATGCAAGCTTAACTTGTCACCAATGGTCTGCCCTTGTTCTTCTTTGTCTTCCAAATCCGCTTGAGCCATTGCGGCCTAATACCACGTCTACGTAAAGCAGCGCCCTTATCCTTAGAATCCTAGCCTTTGTCAGCAGCAAGCACTTTCAGGGGTTTACGGGGTCTACCGCGTTTGTTGGTGTTAACCTTTACACTGTCTAGAAGTGCTATCACCTGATCTGTTTCACTACCATTGGCAGGTGTGGTGCTATTGCATAAAGGCATTCCTGAACCTTCAGTAAGAGTGTATATTAAAAGACCCTTTCCTTTTCTACCGTAAGCAAGACCATCACCACCGCCATTTCCTGGGGGAAAAAGACCCGCCCACCGCGCCATAACTCCAGTTGATTAACCCTTTCTCTTGTCCAATCCCCAATATTCGTGCTTGTAAAGCCTCTAAGGTCCCGTCCAACTGCCAACGTTTGAGCCATCGATGTGCAGAGCTATTTTATGCCCATATTTCTCCTTTTGAAACGTCACACCAACGACACCCTGTTATCAATATATACAGTAAGGTCTTAAGTACATAACGAAATGAAGAATGTGGCATTCCTCGTTCGCGTTTCTCTGGCGGTTTCGGAAAAA
>CBZS010000003.1 GCA_000613065.1 Richelia intracellularis
TATCTACAATCTCCCCTTGTTTGGGTGCAAGATATTTATCCAGAAAAGCTCTCATAGATCGGTTGCTTTCTACTAAACACAGGTCTTGACTTTCTGGTTTCTCTGCGGTCTTCAGACCATACTCGGCAGCTAGACGGCGAGTATCGCTCTTCTGTAGTTCACCCAGTGGAAATACAGATGCTCTCAGTAAATTCTGGGAGAGGTCATACAAAAAATAAGACTGGTCTTTATTGCGATCGCAAGCTCTTAATAATTCGTAACGTTCAGTTTCGGAGTTATGGCGAATTCGTGCATAGTGACCAGTGGCAATTTTTTCACTTCCCAGTTTTTCTAGGGCATACTTGACCATCGGACCAAATTTCACGGTTTTATTGCACTGGGAGCAAGGGAGAGGGGTAACACCGGCGCTATAACCGGTGACTAAATAATCCACAATTTGAGTTTGGAAGACTTCTCGGATATCTACTACATGATGGGTGATACTCAATTGCTCGCAAATCTGGGCAGCATCAACCATGCCCTCAGAACAACATTGTCCCTTACCCTTCATTAGCCAAAGGGTAAGACCGATTACTTCATAGCCCTGACGGTGCAAAATGGCGGCTGCGGTGGAACTATCAACACCACCAGAAAGTCCAACTACGACCTTTGTCATCTCTTGTGTATCTTGCTTAGTTGATATTTCTAAGCTAACACTGTGTAGATGCTACAAATGTCAACCTATTTTGGATTGTACGCGAATCCTCTATTTTTTGGTTGATTTTACTGAGATGTACTACAAGAATTAAAAAATCGGAAGCTGTTATGTCTAAGCAATCATTAAAGAAGCGTATAACTTTTCCC
>CBZS010000004.1 GCA_000613065.1 Richelia intracellularis
TATGGTTAACGGTATGTGTGGTACATTAGTCACGAATAACATCTATTTAATTACAGGGCTCCACACAGGGCATGTCTTGTTAAAGGTGATTACTTATTCAGAAGTACCTGATTTGAATTATGATGACTGGGAAGAGGTAGTTCTCAGCATATTTAGTTGCACAGGTGATAAGTTAGTGCTGAGAAAATGGGGTGGCGAAGATGTTGCATCATTGCAGTTATCACAAGGTAGCTATCAAGTCATTTATTGTGCCAATAAAATGGCTGAAGGCTCAGAGATAGATCCGATAGTAGATGAGGAAGCAATAGATTCATAGTTTTTAGGCTTTTGGCCATCCATGGTGCCAGTTGATCGTGTGATTAAGCAAACAGCAGATATTGCTAGATATTGGAATGAAGAGGCGTTTTCTAGATAACCATGGGCGGCTACCTAACTAGAAGGTTTATAACTGAATAAGCATAAGTGACAGCGGGTGACATTTTATACAATTAAGTGTAGCGTTCGCAACTTATAATCGTTTGGATTTATTAAAGCGTGCGGTATCTTCGGCATTGCAACAAACTATACCCTGTGAGGTGGTAGTAGTTGATGAAGGTTCGTCGGATAGAACCCAGTCATATATGGAAAGTTTGTGTGCCCAGTACTATGAAAGGGGAGAATATGGTCTGGTTTACCATCGTCATGAAAGTAACAAGGGTCACGCAGCGACGGTAAATACCGGAGTAAAAAAGGCTACGGGTACTTGAGTCAAGTTTCTGGATGATGATGACTATTTAGCTCCTAATTGTTTGGAGGAGATACAAAAAGCGATCACTCTACGTCCGGAAGCCGTAATCTGTTCTTGTGTGGCGGTTCAGGTGGATGAGGATGAAAGGGAAATCAGTCGTACTCTGGTGACTGGTGCGGGTAAGGCTTTTTATATCCCCCAAGCAGATATTCATTATGGGATCTTGTTGGAGTTATTTCCCTTTGGTACGCCGGTACAAGTTCCTTATCGGCGAGATCCTTTTTTAGAAAGTGGTGCTTGGTATTCCCAGTTAGATGCCAATTGCGATGATATTGATTCCTGGATTCGCATTGCCCAATTTGGGGATGCGAATCCAGGAATCAATGTTTAGCTTACAGGACTGTGTGGTCTGGTGCGTATAATTCCAAGTTCACCTTTGCTAAAGGCTTGCATACCAATATTTTTATGAAGGAGAAAATACATCATCCGGTAAACGAAAAGTATCGCTCCCAAATCCCCACCTTAGAAGATAT
>CBZS010000005.1 GCA_000613065.1 Richelia intracellularis
TCGTCAAATTGAAGCAAAAAAAAACTTTGGCGTTGCATAAGTGCATGCATGATTGTATCCAAGAAGTCATTTTAGCGAAACCACCCACAGGAAATAGGGAGCGAGACGTTCGCACTACAATTGCTGGGTTACAAGAACCCCGACTTCTCCGAGAAGTTAAGGCTCTGACCCTTCACAACCTCTACACGTCCTTTTTTCACTTCCGTGAAGCGTTTGACGAGCCCTACTCAACTCTTACCCTGATCCTTGACAATGTTTATGGTGAAAAATACTATAAATGTTATTAACCTTTTCAAAGGTACTATCCCATGACCAATTTGCCAGGATTGGAATGTGTATCTATGGATTCTGCGTATCATTCCATGAACCCATCTATGGAGGATTACAGCTTATTAACAGACCTGTATCAGTTGACAATGGCAGCTTGTTATACAGGGGAGGGAGTAGAAACAAAAAAGGCAAGCTTTGAATTATTTGTCAGACTTTGGCCGCCAGACTTTGGTTATTTAATTGCTATGGGCTTGACCCAAGCACTAGAATACTTACAAAATTTTCGTTTTAATACCTCTCAAATAGAGGCTTTACAGGCAACGGGAATTTTTAGCCATGTAAGCTATCGCTTTTGGTCTTTGTTAGAGTTAGGTCAATTTACAGGGGATGTGTGGGCTGTACGTGAAGGAACAGCAATATTTGCCAATCAGCCACTGTTAAGGGTAGAACCACCCTTATGGCAAGCGCAATTAATAGAAACCTATTTACTAAATACTATTAACTATCAAACCTTAATTGCTACCAGAGCAGCACGAATTAGGGATGTAACGGGTGTAGATGCGAAATTATTGGAATTTGGAACAAGGAGAGCTTTTAGCCCCCAGGGTTCCCTATGGGCAGCCAGAGCAGCCTTAGCGGCGGGTTTTGATGCCACATCCAATGTGTTAGCAGCGTTACAGCTAGGAGAGAAACCTAGTGGTACTATGGCTGACGCCCTAGTAATGGCATTAACAGCTATGGAGGGCAGTGAAGACGAAGCATTTACAGCATTTCATCGCTATTTTCCTGGTGCTGCATTATTAATTTATACTATTGATACTTATGATACTGTTGCTGCTGCCCAGAGATTGGCGCAAAAAGTCAATATGGGGGAGATAAAATTAGCTGCTGTGAGGCTAGATTCTGGGGACTTAGTAACCTTGTCAAAAGAAGTGCGATCGCTCTTCCCGGGTGTAGCCATTGCAGCTAGTGGTGATTTCGATGAGGGAAAAATTGCTAGACTCAAACAAGCTGGGGGAGAAATTGATATCTATGGAGTGGGGACAAACCCCATTCACAGGTAAACCAGTGAATGGGGTTTATAAGTTAGTAGATATTGAAGGAATTCCAGTCATGAAAGAATCTGAAGCTAAACTGACCTATTCGGCACGCAAAAAGATTTTTCGTAATTTTAAAGATGGTCAAATTCAAGCTGATAGATTGGGTTTAATTAGTGAAAACCCTGGGAATGAAGAACCATTGTTACAGTTGGTGATGCAGGGTGGAAAAACACTCCAACCTCCCGAGACTTTAAACAAAATTCGCCAGGGTACAACTGTCTAGAGGCTGCTGGTAAACTCGCAACCTCTAGACAGTTGTACAATCCTCAATCTGTAACTGTAAATATTTCCCCAGCATTACAGCAATTAACCATACAGACAAAAAACAAAATAGATCGAGCAATTTATTCATAAACAAGCAATAAAGGTATGCACTGCGCCCTAGGCTTACCTACTCCCTATTTCCTAAAATATAAGATTTTGATGATGAGAATAGCTTTATTTGGAACAAGCGCCGATCCCCCCACTGCAGGACATCAGATGATTATGGGTTGGTTATCTCAAAACTTTGAACGTGTTGCAGTTTGGGCAGCCAATAACCCCTTTAAAGTCCAGTTTACGCCCCTAGAACATCGAGCAGCAATGTTAAAGTTGCTAATCGACGATATTGATGCAATAAAACGCAATATTACCCTAGAACAAGAACTGAGTAGCTTTAGAACCATAGAAACCCTAGAAAAAGCTAAAAACAACTGGGGTGAGAATACTGACTTTTTTGTAGTAGTTGGTTCTGATTTACTGGCACAACTACCCCAGTGGTATCGGATTGAAGATTTATTGCAGCAAGCACAACTATTAGTTGTACCCAGACCGGGATATGTAATAAATGAGTCTAAAGTAGACAAAATTAAACAATTAGGGGGGAAGATAGCGATCGCGAATCTCACTGGATTAGATGTTTCTTCCACAGAATATCGGGAAAATGGGGATTATGAGGCTTTGACACCTCCTGTCGTTGACTACATTCACCAAAAAAAATTGTATAGCAATACTCAAATAGGTTAGAACATCATTAAATCTCAAACCCATAACTACTGAATCTTTTTATTTAGGTGAGTTCTGACAATAATTTTACTCATGACAAGGGCGCAAGCCTTACGCCCCGGCGGTGAATTTTCCATAGTGGAAGCCCAAGCTTATCAGTTCACTTGGTAATCTCAATTCTGGAAATCACCTTACTAATTGTTACTTTTTACTTGCGCGTAGCGCTATACCAATGGCAGGAACTAACCCAGAGCAAATTGTCAACCCGCTAAATCAGAAACTTTTGGCTGATTTCAAGGTGGGTGTGGATAATGTAATTTTTTCTGTAGATACCGCCCACAATCGACTGTTAGCTCTTTTAGTGAAACGACAGGAGGATCCTTTTTGCCACCATTGGAGTCTTCCAGGGACTCTAGTTCGTCAAGGAGAATCTTTAGAAGATGCTGCTTATCGTACCTTGGCAGAAAAAATAAAAGTCAAAAATCTCTATTTAGAGCAACTGTATACCTTTGGTCGGCCGAAACGTAATGCTAGGGAAGCAGTTAATAGTTATGGGGTGCGGTATCTATCAGTGAGTTACTTTGCTTTGGTGCGCTTTGAAGATGCACAATTGATTGCTGATAATGTTTCAGGAATAGCTTGGCATCCCATCAAAGAAACTCCCCTATTAGCTTTTGATCATCAAGAAATTCTAGCCTACGGACATAGACGCTTACGGAACAAATTGGAATACAGTCCCGTAGCTTTTGATGTTTTACCACAGATGTTTACTTTAAATGATTTGTATCAGTTGTATACCACAGTTATAGGGGAAAACTTTTCTGATTATTCTAATTTCCGAGCTCGTCTTTTAAAGCTAGGTTTTTTATCTGATACGGGAATAAAAGTTTCTAGAGGTGCTGGTCGTCCAGCAAGTCTGTATAAGTTTGATGCGGAAGCTTTTGCTCCTTTTAAAGATAAACCACTAGTCTTTATTTAGGGTGTGCTGAATAACTGAAAAATATTGGTTTATGAATGCTCTGAGGCTATTTTCTTGGGTTAGAGCGTGCAAGGTAATTAAGATGGTAGGTTTAAAATCCTTGCATCTTTTATTTTTTCTGGAGCAAAGAATAGAGACAAAGAATGTGGAACTATTTCTTATTCCCTACACCCCACACCCCACCATCACCAGAAGACTTTTTCAGCAACCCCTGTTTATTTGTTAGCGAACCTTAATGGTATATATTTTTTTGCTTGAAAGCTAGGAGATTTTTCTCTTTCCCCTTAACCTACTTAAAGGTCTAAACATTTCAAACTACATTCCCGTAAAGATCCGGAGGTAAATTTAATTACCACTAGGTTAGGATTCAGTGTGCCTCATTTTTTGACAAAAAATGAGGCACACTGAATAATCTAAAACCTAAAATGCTTTTCCTCTGATGAAACCCCTAAATTTATTTGAGTACGAAACTCTGGCACGACAAGAACTATCTCAAATGGCTTGGGATTACTATGTCAGTGGTGCTGGAGATGAAGTGAGTTTACGGCATAATAGACAAGCTTTTGATAGTTTTCAGCTCCGTCCTCGAATATTAAGGGATGTGAGTCAACGGGATCTAAGTACTGAAGTTTTAGGCGAATCACACCAGTTACCGATATTAATTGCACCAATGGCTTTTCAGTGTTTAGCTAATCCCGCAGGAGAAATCGCTACTGCTGAAGCAGCAGATAATATGGGTGTCACCATGGTATTAAGCACAATGGCTACCAAGAGTATGGAGGAAGTTGCTACTGTTAGACTACAAACAAACCAATGGTTCCAACTATATGTACACCGTGATCGCGGACTGACTAAACATTTGGTATAACGTGCTTCTCACAATGGTTTTCAAGCTTTATGCCTAACGGTAGACGCGCCTTTACTTGGTGGTCGAGAAAGGGATGCTCGCAATCAATTTGTTCTGCCTCCGGGAATGGATTTAGCAAATTTAGTTACATATAAGAATGCGGCAATTAGCTAAAAAGTAGGGGAATCAGGATTATTTGCCTATTTTGCTGAACAGTTAGATCCGGGGTTAACTTGGACAGATGTCGAGTGGTTGCGATCGCTTTCTCCCCTACCATTGATAATGAAAGGTATTTTACGGGGTGATGATGCGGTGGGGGCTATGGAATACGGGGCAAACGGAGTGATAGTTTCCAATCATGGGGGTAGACAATTGGATGGAGCGATCGCTACTATTGATGCTCTAGAGGAAGTTGTTACGACGGTAGGGAATCAGTTGCATATCTTGATGGATGGTGGTATTCGTCGCGGTACAGATATTCTTAAAGCTTTAGCATTAGGGGCGAAAGCAATATTAATTGGTCGTCCTATACTCTGGGGATTGGCTGTAGGCGTTTCCCAAGGAGTCAGGCACGTGATTGAACTACTACGAGATGAGTTGGAGCTGGCAATGACTTTAAGTGGCTGTGCCACCGTGCAGGATATTGATTCTAGTTTAGTCAAGAGAAGAAATAGCTGAGAGGGAAAGATTGGGAGCAGGGGACAACTGTTAACTATCCCTCTTCTGTAACTTTCCTGTTTTTCGTATAACGAAAAATTTTTAAAAAGGAGTGATATCAATAGTTTGAGACACTTTTAATCAAAATTTTGTCATTTTTCCACCTTCTGGAAATTATATTAATAAATAAATGGGCAATCCCTTGACAGATAACAGTTATAGATTTTTGAAATTGAAATACTTTTCGGAGAATAACAGAAGAGGACTACAGTAATAACGGCTAAAAACTTTATTTTTCTGTACTGGTAATAACAAGTATTATAAATTCATAAACAATATTACTTGATAAACCAGGTAAAGTCTGATGTTAAAAATAGATTTTACGCAAGAATACATTGATAAACTTCATTATGAAAGATATCATTATCATCATCCATTAGTACAGAAAAAGATGGAAGTTCTGTATCTAAAAAGTCAGTGTATAAAACCTAAAGATATTTGTAGTTTGTGTAAAATATCAAAAACAACATTAATTAATAGTTTACATTAAATAATATCAATCAGGAGGAGTAGAATAACTAAAAAAAATACACCACAAAGGACAGCCAAGTGAATTAAATCAGTATAGTGATATTCTGAAATAATATTTTGAGAAACATCCAGCTACAAGTATTGCAGAAGGGAGTGATGCCATTGAAAAAATAACTGGTATTAAGCGCAGTCCAACTCAGGTAAGAGAATTTCTGCTCAGAACAGGTTTGCCTTGCTTAAAAGTGGGGTCTGTGCCGGGGAACTCAGTAGACCCAGAAAAGATTGAAGAAGTAGAAAAATATAGACGAGAAAAGCTAGAACGATTACTGGAATAAGCTATTAGCGGAAAGGAAGTAGTTTTTTTGTTGACGCAGCCCACTTTGTACATCGAGCATACTTAGGATTTTTATGGTGTTTTACAAGAACATTTATCTGTTCACCTTCCGGTGGAAAACTATTTAATGTTTTAGGAGCAGTTAATGCAGTTACTAAGGGAATAATTACAATTACGAATGAAACTTATATTATTAATTGAGAAAGTCTGTGCCAGTTGTTATTTAAATTAGCTAATATGGGGGTAAATAAACCAATTGGTATTGTACTAGATAATGCCAGATATCAGAAGTTTAAATTAGTACAAAACCATGCGAAATCAGTAGGTATACAACTATGTTATTTACCTTGCTATTCTCTACAATCAAATTTGATTTAAAGATTTTGTAATTTTATTATAAATGAATGTTTATACTCTAAATACTATGCTAATTTTGCAGATTTTAAGGCAGCAATATCTAACTGCATTGCTACCGCTGATACTGATAAGCAGAAGAAGTTAAACAGCTTCTTGACTCTCGAACTTGAGATCTTTGAAACAGTCAAAATTTTAGTCGTTTAAAGTATAACAACCATCGGCATTCCCTATTGAATCTAAAATTGCAAGTATTTTTATAGTGAAATTCTAATCATGAAAATAGCGATCGCTCAACTTAATCCTATTATTGGTGATTTGTCTGGCAATGCCCAAAAAATTGTGGCTGCGGCACACAATGCTGTTGCTAAAAATGCACAACTATTATTAACTCCTGAACTTTCTTTGTGTGGTTATCCACCACGGGATTTGCTCCTACATGCCAGTTTCATTAAGGCAATGGATATAACTTTGCGGCAATTGGCAAAGGATCTACCACCAAACTTAACTGTATTAGTGGGAACAGCTACGGAGAACTTAAAGGCATCTATTCACGGGGGTAAAAGTTTATTTAATAGTGCGGCTTTATTAGTAGGTGGTAAAGTCGAAAAAATATTCCATAAACGCCTTTTACCTACATACGATGTATTTGACGAGCGGCGTTATTTCGAACCAGGTACAGAAGCAAATTACTTCAACTTAGATGGCATTGATATTGGTGTCACAATTTGTGAAGATTTATGGAATGACGAAGAATTTTTTGGTAAGCGAAATTATGCTGCCCACCCTATTTCTGACCTCTCAATTATTGGTGTCGATTTAGTGGTTAATTTATCTGCTTCCCCTTACACTG
>CBZS010000006.1 GCA_000613065.1 Richelia intracellularis
ATATTAATGAAGCACCATTTGATACATCGATGCTAGTACATTTTCGTGAAAGAATCAGTGGCAATGCGGTGAATAAAGTCAATCAGATGATGGAAAAACAAATACAAGAGGCGACCTTTAAAGAAGCAGACGAAAAAATAAACACAAAAGGTTTTAGAACCAAAAAATCGAGGTAAATTAATATTAGATGCGACTTGTGCGCCAATTGATATGGGTGCGACTCTTTTAGTAAGATGGGGAGTGGAACTTAGACAGGTATTGGAAGAGGTGGAGGGGTAGTAGAACAAAGAGCCTTGAGAACTTACTTGAGCAAAGGAATACCACTAGAGTACAAAGCCAGGTGATTGCGTTTATGTTTTTGTTGTAGGTGAAGCTGCTAATACTCATCCCAATCGCCACTGATGTATAAACAACCCAGGGGTAAAACAGCCTCACCACCCCTCATGGTCCATCTAGGCCCAGTAATATCCATCATGTCTTTAATCAGGTGCCGACAAGCACCCTCAATCACCCCCGTGGCGATAGGAAATGCAGCTTTTAAGTAATCGTCATATTTGAGGTATTTGGCATTGTGAAGTAAATATTTAGCACAGGTATCCAGGGGTTTCGGTTCTTGGGGGGTGAGTTTGAGTAAAGTCGCACTCCGGCGCATACCTGGGGAAACTGAACTTGATTCCCCTTCAACCATAAGCTGTAAACGTTTGCTCACCCAAGCTTCTGCCTGTGTTTAGGTCTGAGAATAAAAGACAAATGCAGCTTTCCACAAATACTCAATCACATGGATAATATCCCTGTCTTAGTCCATGAAAGAGAATATTGCTGTGCTGGTAGATTAAACTGCCCATCCAAAGGAAATAGCGTATTTATCTTTCTTCCTCCATAATCGATTCTATTAGCGATTACTGTGCCAAATAATGTAGTCAATTTCCGCGACAATTTTTTCTTGTGTGTTCTGTTTACTGAGTCTGTGCCTGCACACTTTCTCTCTATTTCATCTTGACTGCGTTTATCAAAATCTCTTTATTTGTAATAACCGTCTCAATAGTTCATGTCCATTCTCAAGTAACTTACTCTCTATCTGGGAGTGTTCTAACCAGGGTAAGCGCATCTAATTTTGTAGTGAAAATTACAAATTGTTGTAGATAATTGTGGTCTATGTCTTGATTGTCAAGTGCGAACGCCAACGACCGGCACTTCCTGCCTAAGCGCACGCTAGGCCAACGCCCTTTGGGCGGTACTGGAGGGGCATCGCCAAAAAAAGTTGAGGCAACTGGGGAAGATTCGTAGGGCACAAAAATGGAGATTTAAGTATTAAAGAAGTTAAGTAGTATCCTAAGGACCCAAAGGGTCTATCTTAACTGAACGGGTTAGTCTAATGGTATCTCTGAGAAGAAGGCTTGCCCCTAAGGGTTTCAAATCTTCAAAACCAAAGATTAAAAGCTCAACAAATTTGAGGCCTTGCATCCCAAATCTTTAATGCAAAAGCAGATTATGTTTTAGCACTCAAAGGTAATCATCGTACACTTTACGGACAAGTAAAAAATTGGTTTAAGCAACAGTTATAACAAGGGTTGAAAGGTATTATCCATAGTTATGATAAACGGGTAGATAAAGGTCATCATCGTACTGAAAAACGTCAAATTTGGTGTGTTCCTATTTCTCAACTGCAAACTTTGCATAACCAAGACAATTGGGTTGGTCTTAAATGCGTTGTCATGGTTGTGCGGGTACCACATCTTTGGAATCAAACAACCCGTGAAGTTCATTTTTATTTAACTAGTTTAAATTGTGATGCTCGTAACTTCGGACAAGTTATTCGTCTTCATTGGGGTGTGGAAAATCGGTTGCATTGAACTTTATATGTCACTTTTTCTGAAGATGCTTGTCGTGTCCGTACTGGTCATGTTCCATAAAACTTAGCACTTCTGCGGCGAATAGCTCTTAATGCTTTAAACCTCGAGCAATCTTTGAAACGTAGTAATCGCCAAAAATCTAATCGAGTCGCTATGGATAATAATTATATGCTGACTGTTCTTACTGCTTGTTTATCCGAAGTTGCATAAGTGCGGCATGATTTTACGAAATTTTCAACTATTTATCAATGGTTTCAAACGCTAATTCATCCCGCAATTATGCAACGCCGATATTATTAGTAATTTCCCATTGCATCTGCATATATGGGTACTTTTGGGTGTGATGATACAACTATTGCTGATTCCCTAAAAATACAAATTAAAGACACAAAAATATATTTGTGCCTTTACTTAGATGTCGGGATAAATGTTCAGCCGAACGTCTACATCCAGATGACCGCAAAAATGCCTTGTTTGTTTCTGCCCTAGTATACTATTAATGGCCCTATCCCACTAATAGCAGCAGGTGAGAATATGCCTTTTGAGTCAGAGGGGTTATATCATCTGATGGCTGGACGTTTTGAAGGACTGAGTAATTTGGAGTGGTCTTTGTTTGAGCATATTTTTCCGAAACTGCCAGAGAAACGGGAAGGAGGAATGCCACATTTTTCATTTCGTTATGTACTCCATACCTTACTGTATATATTAATAACATGGTGTCGTTGGTCTGACGTTCCAAAAGGAGAAATATGGGCATCAAACAGCTCTGCATCTCGATGGCTCAAACGTTGGCAGTTAGACGGGAGTTTAGAGCCTTTACAACCAAGAATATTGGGGATTGGAAAAGAGAAAGGCTTAATAAACTGGAGTTATGGCGCGGTGGACGGGACTTTTTCCCGCTGGAGAGGGGGGTGGTCATGGTGTTGCTTACGGTGAAAAAGGAAAGGGTATTTTAATACACACTCTTACTGAAGGCTCAGGAATGCCTTTATCCTATCGCACCACACCTGCCAATAGTAGTAAAAGAGATCAGGTGATACCACTTCTAGACAGTGTAAAGGTTAAGAGCAACAAACGCGGTAGACCCCGTAAACCCCTGAAAGTGCTTGCTGCTGACAAAGGCTACGATTCTAAGGATAAGCGCGCTGATTTACGTAGACGTGGTATTCGGCCGCAATGGCCCAAGCGGGTTTGGAAGACAAAGAAGAATAAGGGCAGAGCCATTAAAATTTCCGTCCCATCTGACAACAAGAAGGTTGTTTCCGATGGTTGCGAAAAAAATATCGTCGTCTTGTTTGTTATCAGATGGGAAAGAATTTCAGCTTGTTTTGATGCTTTTTTGTGTCTTGCAACAATCCATATTTGGATTAACAAAATTATATTAGTGGGATATATTAATGGAAAGCGGTCAGGATTTACTACGCCAAAGTTTACATAAATTTCATTTTTGTCAGGTTATTCGAAGCGAAAGGTACAAAATAGAAGTTTTTTTATACTACACCCAGATACGTATCATGACGTATATAAAGATACACGCAAAAATGCTCGCAATTTATATTTCTGGAAACCCCAGAAAAGAATAATAGGTGTAACCTTGTTCCAAATCTTGCTCTCCCCTACCATATACTTTGGCAAAATCTGGAGTATTGAAGTGTGCATTCATTGCCAATCTTTGAGGTAAATAGGGGTTAGCAATGAAGGGTCTAGCAAAAGAAACTAGATCTGCATTGGCTGTTGCGAGAATTTGATTTCCCTTAGACTTGTCATATCCTTCGTTATAAATAATTAAGCCTTTATATATAGGTTTAAATGTGGATATTACGGAATTGATTACATCTCGACTCTTCAAATCATCCTCATTCGCTTCCATTAAATGGATGTAGGCAAGATTGAATTGATTTGGGTGCGAGTCTTTTGGTCGTAAAAAGTATAATATAAGAATCATAAATGACAAGTCAACCAGAGTAGTATTGACAGCCAAAAATCTACTTGATGGAATTGGCTTGTAAAAAGTGAAAAGATAGGATCAGTTTCACACCCTATGCAAGGATCTACATCAAATGAAGGTATGTTTTGGTCACAAGCACGAGAACTATTTGAACAGATAGTTAGTTCCTTCGACTCAGACAGCATTTGTGGTTTATAACACTCCCAGATAGAGAGTAATTTACTTGAGAATGGATACGAACTATTGAGACGGTTGTTACAAACAAAGATATTTTGATAAACGCAGTCAAGATGAAATAGAGGCAGAGTGTGCAGGCACACACTCAGTAAACAGAAGACAAAAGAAAAAATTGTCGCGGAAATTGACCACATTATTTGGCACAGTAATCGCCAATAGAATCGGTTATGGAGGAAGAAAGATAAATACGCGATTTCTTTTGGATGGGGAGTTTAATCTACCAGCACAGCAATATTCTCATGGACTAAGACAGGGATATTATCCATGTGATTGAGTATTTGTGGAAAGCTGCATTTGTCTTTTATTCTCAGACCTAAACACAGGCAAAAGCTTGGGAGAGCAAACGTTTACAGCTTATGGTTGAAGGTAAATCAAGTTCAGTTCCCCCAGGTATGCGCCGGAGTGCGACTTTACCCAAACTCACCTCCCAAGAACGTAAACCCGTGGATACTTGTGCTAAATATTTACTTAATAATGCCAAATACCTCAAATATGACGATTACTTAAAAGTTGGATTCCCCATCGCCACGGGGGTGATTGAGGGTGTTTGTCGCAACCAGATTAAAGACACTATGGATATCACTGGGGCTAGATGGACCATGAGGGGTGCTGAGGCTGTTTTACCCCTGGGTTCTTTATACATCAGTGCCGATTGGGATGAGTATTGGCAGTTTCATCTACAACAAGAACATAAACGGAATCATCTGGCTTTGTACTCTAGTGGTATTCCTTTGATGAAGCAAGTTCTCAAAGCTCGTTGTTCTAGTACCCCTCCACTTCTTCCAATACATGTCTAAGTTCTACTCCCCGTCTTACGAAAAGATTCGCACCCAATTCATATTAGCTATCCAACAGATTTAGGCATCTTAAATTAAGCCAGAAAAGAAACAGAAAGAATTATAGATTCTCTTTCTGAACAGATAAAGCGAAGATTAGATAAAAAGCCAAGGACTTATCGATAATTGGCAAGAAAAGACTATATAGTAGTAGCAAAAAAAAGTCGTCTTCGGCAGAAAGAAAGAAGTAAAGCCATAAAAATACAATTTCAATATATTAAAATAAACCTATCTCATATTCAGGTTATAATCAGTTTAGGAGCAACATTATCAGGATTAAGCAAAAGACAATATAAGATGTTGTTAGTGGTCACACAAGTCTATCGTCAAGAGTTCTGGTTATATGAGAATAAAAAATAAAGCATATCAGACGCGATTGTGAGTCTAAAGCAACCACAGCTCCCCCCTATCGTCAGAGGAGAACCCAGACAATCCGTAGTGGCGCTAAATTCTCGGCTAGTTATTTTGACGGATATGTACTCTTAGACCATATTAGTTGGGATAACTTTAATGAATCAGCAGACTAAAAAAAAGAAGTAGAAGGTTAAAAAAACTACACTGGTTCTTATCCGGAATCTGTTCATGTAGATAAAATTGATCGGACTAAATAAAACAAAGTTTGGTGTAAAAAACGAGGTATTAAAATGAGTGGTCTCCCCAAAGGTAGACCTCCAGCTAATGTGAGTCAATAACACAAAAGACAAGCAAATCAATCTGAGAAGATTCGTAATAGTATTGAGGGAAATTTTGGGCAAGGAAAAAGAACATTTAGCTTGAATAGAATCATGGGTAAACTTTCTCATACTTCTGAAACTGCAATTGCTATTACTTTTTTAGTAATGAATCTTTCTACTTGGTTATGGCGGCTTTTTTTGGATTTTTTATGTCAATGCATGTCAAGTACGCCTTTTTATGCGACTTCAATTAGTTAAACTTATACATTAAATCGTTATAGTTAACAAAAAAATATCTTTCATTCTTGAGTAAATTGTCCATCGCTCCCCACAGAACTTTTTCAGCAAGCTCTACCTTGAGTATTGTCTGCAATCCCAGTTAAAAAGCCAAAGTCTGTTTTTATTCCAGTGGTGGTGAAGGATATGGAAAAGGGCGTTGCATAAGTGCGGGATGAACTAGTGTTTGAAACCATTGAGAAATCGTTGAAAATTTAGTGAAATCATCCCCTGATTCAGCAAAAAGCTCTAAGCTTTAATCTATCTGATTAATAGATTCTTATAGATATATAACCCACATTCTGCAGGTTAGTTAGCAAAGAAGATAATATTTACGACAGGGAGCACCAAAAAACAGTAGAATCCACCACCGCTGTTCACTGAGGTTGGAAATCTGTTTCAAAGAAGGGAACGTTAATAAATGAATTGACATGAAACATTGAAACACCCAAGGTAAAGTAGGAGCTGATTATTTCTTGGGGATGAGTTCCAAGCGGTTGGTTGAACAAATCAACCAAACTCATTTCATCAATAATCCCTGCCACTATGCCTAAGTCAACGATATCTTGTACTTTGATTTGTGATTCTGAAAAACTCATATTTCAAAAATACAACATTTTGCGATAGCACCTGCGGAATGTGGGATAGAATTAGGTCACATTCATTTACGGTTTTTGTAACGCCACCTACCCCTTACTAGACGTATTTCATCAAAACTATAGCTATCACCCAAATGCTCTTTAAGTGGTGTTAGGGAAATATCTCCTAAGCTCTCTAGGACTTGTAAGATTTTTTGTTGTTTATTCTTAGATACCAATTTATTAATATCTACCGATTGATTTTTTTCGATCAAATCGCAGAGATGACGAACAATTGTTGTGGGGCGGAGGTTTCTTTGGGTAGCAATTTCTGTAATACTCAGACCTTGTTGATAGAGTTGTAGGGTTAATAGTTCAGTAATAGAAGGGAAATTATCTCCTTGTCTTATTGTTCCTAGGGATGGAGATGAATCTTGCTCTTGACGGTAGGCGCGAATTTCTGCTAAAAACTGATCGCCATATTGGGAGAGTTTGTTACTACCAACTCCAGAGATTTTTCCCAACTCGTCCCTTGTTTGGGGTTGTAACTGGGACATTAACTTTAAGGTGGAGTCAGCAAAAATAACATAGGGGGGTACAGATTGTTCATCTGCTAATTGTTTGCGTAGCTTTCGCAATCTATAAACTAGTATATCTGCGGCGATGGCTTTGGTATTACGCTGAAGTGTAGTAATTTCAGATTTTACGGGAATTGCGAGGGAAACTTGACGTTGTTTTCGCATTACTTCCCAACTCAAAGAGTTTAGTTTAAGTACAGAATAGCCATCATCAGTTTGTGCTAAGAAACCTTGGTGGAGTAGCGAACGCCCTAAATTTCTCCATTCATCTGCGGTCTTATCTTTACCAATACCATAGGTTGAGAGTTCATTGTGCTTATATTGCATTACTTTTCGGTTCTTGGAACCCCGCAATACATCGATAATGTGACTCATGCCAAACCTTTCTTTGCAACGAGCCACACAGGATAAAAACTTCATGGCTTCGATTGTCCAATCTTCCAATGGTCGGGGATGGCGACAGTTATCACAATTACCACAATTACCAGGAAATCTTTCCCCAAAATAACCCAATTGGATGGTACGTCGGCAAACTGTACCTTCTGCATAATCAACCATTTGCCGTAATTGTTGTTTGGCAATTAATTGTTCTTGCTCGTCTGTTTTTTGATTCAGACTCCATTCAATGGTTTTGATATCACCATAGTTAAAAAACATGGTACACCGGGATGGTTCCCCATCTCTGCCTGCTCTCCCCGACTCTTGGTAGTAGCTTTCCAGGTTCCGGGGTAAACTGTAGTGGATAATAAACCGCACATCAGGCTTATTAATCCCCATGCCAAAAGCGATGGTTGCTACCATTACCCGCACATCATCACGGATGAATTTTGTTTGGTTTTGGGTGCGCTCCTCGTCACTTAATCCTGCATGGTAAGGTAGGGCAGAAATCTTATCATGTTGGAGTTTAAAGGCGATTTCTTCCACCTGCTTGCGGGTAAGACAATAGATAATCCCTGCACCTTCATTTTCTTGGATTAACTCTAGAATTTCCTTATATGCAGCCCTATTTTTATGCCGTACTTCATAGTAGAGATTTTGGCGGTTAAAACTAGCAATATGAATACTAGGTTGTCTTAATCCTAGTTGGGTAATAATATCACTGCGAACCCTATCTGTGGCTGTGGCAGTCAGAGCAAAAACCGGCACATCACCAAACCGACTTCTCAGTAATTGTAACTGGCGATATTCAGGGCGAAAATCATGTCCCCATTCCGATACACAATGTGCTTCATCGATGGCGAATGCGGAAATACCTACTTGATGCTGAACTAAATCAAGAAATGGCAAAAACCTTTCACTAAGGAGACGTTCCGGGGCAACATAGAGTAACTTTAACTTGCCACGGAGAATGGCTTGTTCCCGGATTCGCGTTTGATATTGGTTTAAACTACTATTGAGAAAAGTTGCCGCAATCCCATTTTTGCGTAACCCTTCCACCTGATCCTGCATTAAAGCAATTAATGGCGAAACCACCACCATTAAACCTGGTTTCATCAATGCGGGTAACTGAAAACAGATAGATTTTCCCCCACCAGTAGGCATAACCACCAGCAAATCCCGATTCTGCATTGCACCTTCAATAATTTCTCTCTGTCCAGGGCGAAAATTATCGTAACCAAAGTAGTATTTAAGTGCTTGCTCTAAACTGGGATACGCAGTCATGGGAGATGCTAAATTATTTGAATATGTAGCGCGAGGCGCAATTAAAAAACTGGCGTTGCTGAATCAGGGGAGCATTTCACTAAATTTTCAACGATTTATCAATGGTTTCAAAAGCTAATTCATCCCCCACTTATGCAATGCCAAAAAACTATTAGCTCTTGTGCTTCTCTCAATACTAACATCGAGCAGATTCGAGATGTTAGTATTGAACTTGAGTTTTTAATGATGTCCTAACTTAGTCAATTATAACGATTAATACCCACGTGTGTAAGTATTGATAGTTATGACTTGTTAATACTATATGAGAATTGGAACTTTCTATAGAAGTATGTGATTGGTTTACTCCCATAGCCACTAATTGTACTTCTATTCCAAAATCAAGACTTGAAAGATTTTCTCCAACTCCCAACCTCTAAGGCTTTTCCTGTATTAAGACATAAGGCTGCACAATCAGAGTATCAAAACGTTTTGTGCGATAGCTATTCCATTTACCCATCTGTTCTGCAGAAGGTTTAGCAATTAAAGCTTCACTAATCCAAACTCCCACCTTTGCCGTATTATCACTAGCTACAGCTACACCTACTTCTATTAAGTCCAAGACTGGGGTTACAACAATGATTGCATCCCTCTTTGCATGGGGAATTAACCAATCCCACTCTGCTTCATCCAGGTTTTCTTGCAATTGCATTCTTAAATCTTGATTAGACATACTATTTCGGATCTTGCACTTTTGACTTTTGACTTTTAACTTTTGACTTGTACTACGTCACCTTCCCAAGTCATGCAAAGAATTAATTGCTGTTGTGCACTGTTGCGTCACTAACTCTAATTCTTCCTTACCCGTAGTTAGAGGGTAAGGAATCACATCGCCAATCCGTATTGTTACTGGTACAGAAAGGGGTAAGACTCCATCCCCCGCTTCGATCGCTTCCGTACCCCATAAGCATACTGGTAACAGAGGAGCTTTGGCTTTAGCAGCTATTAGAGCTGCGCCCCTTTTTGGATCTGTAACACGTCCATCGAGAGTGCGAGTCCCTTGTAAAAAGACACCCACAGCCCAACCATCTTCCAGACATTTTAAAGCAGAACGAATAGCACTGCGATCGGCTGCTCCTCTACTTACTGGATAAGCCCCATATAACTCAATGGCTTGCTTTAATACAGGAATTTTAAACAGCTCTTCCTTTGCCATATAAGCCACGGGGCGGCGGACACAGTTGGAAACAATGGGCGGGTCGAAATTACTTGCATGATTGCTAACTACTACCAAAGCTCCAGTTTGAGGGGCATTCTCCGCACCATAGATTTTTCCCCGAAAATAACTGTGTAAAACGGGGCTGACTATTGACCATTTAAAGGCATAGTAGAGTAGTAAACTGGCAAATGGTTCGCGGTTTCGGGACATTTTTGGAACGAGTGGGGAGGAGAATTACAGGTGCGGGGGAGCAAAGGCATAGAACTAGTGGTCTATCACATTAATCTGATAGTTTCCCTTAGTGTGGGCAGCATTCCGCTGACACTCACGCCAAGTCTTATCCGCTTTTTGAACACAGGGAGTAAAATGCTCCCGCTGATTTAATATAGGAGAATTAATGTGGTCGAGTACTAAACACCTGTCAACTAACAACTGTCAACTGTCAAGCTCAGCAGTACTACGAATATTTTCTAGAGTTAAACCAGAGCAAGTACGTTTAACTAAGCCAGTTAGAACATTTCCTGGTCCAATTTCTACAACCTTTTCAACCCCCTCTTCTGGTAGGGATAGAGCAATTTCTCGCCACCGCACTCCACCAGTCATCTGTTCTATGAGACGCTGTTTTAACACCTCAGCTTCCACTGCGGGAGTCGGCTCGACATTAGATAAAACAGGTACATTAGCATTCAGGAAATTTATTGATGTTAAAACCTCTTTAAATTCCTGGGAGGCTGGTTTCATCAAATGAGAGTGAAACGCACCGGAAACTTTTAAAGGAATAGCTCGTTTGCTCTTCACCTGGGACATTACTGCTTCTACGGCGGTGGGAGTACCAGAAATTACCGCCTGAGCAGGACTATTATCATTGGCGAGAACCACCTCAGGATTATTTGCGATCGCAGTTTCTAATTGTTCCCTGTCAAAGTTAATTAAAGCCGCCATCATACCACCAGAGGCACTATCCATTAGTTCAGCACGACGTTTAACTAAATGTAGTCCAGTTGACCATTCAAACACCCCCGCTACATATAGGGCAATGTATTCCCCCAAACTATGACCAGCAACTAGATCTGGTTTTTGCTTTTTTTTTACCAAATCGGCGAGAATAGTTTCCACTACATACAGGCAGGGCTGAGTGTAGAGAGTTTGTGATAGCTTTTCTGGATCGTTTTGGCAGATATCAGTTACAGACCAACCTAAAATGTCGTCAGCTTGGGCAAATTTGTCCTTTGCCAATGGTTGGTCTATTAAATCGCTTCCCATTCCTTTGGTTTGGGAACCCTGTCCGGGAAATACCCATGCAGTCTTAGTCATTCTTTATCAGTTACGAGTTATTAGTTATTGTCTCCGTGTCTCTTTCACTTCTCCCCTGCTTCTTCACCCTCTTCCCCATCGGAAAATGACAGAACCCCAGGTTAAGCCGGCACCAAAACCTGATGCAGCAATGATATGGTTAGATTGAATTTTTCCTTGCTGTACAGCTTCATCTAATGCCAGGGGGATAGAGGCGGCAGAAGTATTACCATAGGAAGCTAAATTACTAATTACTTTATTCTCTGGCACTTTCAGTCTTTGGGCAACAGCATCAAGAATGCGCTGGTTCGCTTGGTGCAATAATAACCAATCAATATCTTCTACTGTTAACTGAGCTCGAAAAAGAGCTTTATCAATAATTTCTGGTACCTTTTGTACGGCAAACTTATACACTTCCTTCCCATTCATAGATATGTTTTGGAAGTTTCCCGTACTCACAGCGAAGTTCTCCGTTAACTCTTGACATTGGGGTGCATAGGCAAGATTGAGGTTACCATTTTGCGTACCATCACTCCTGAGTTCAAAGCCTAACAGACGATCACTGGGATTAGCTTGTAAAACTACAGCTCCGGCTCCATCGCCAAACAATACACAAGTACGTCTATCTTGCCAATCTACCCAACGAGAGAGAATATCTGCCCCAACTAACAAGACATTTCTAAAGACCTCTGTTCTAATGTATTGGGCAGCCGTTACCATGCCAAAAACAAAACCAGAGCAAGCAGCAGTTAAATCAAAAGCTACAGCTCTGGTGGCTCCAATTTCTCCTTGAATTTGGCAAGCACTGCCAAATAAATCGTCGGGAGTGGAAGTTGCCAAGAGAATTAAATCAATGTCTTGGGGTGTAATTCCTGCCATTGCGATAGCCTTTTTTGCGGCTGCTGAGGCAAGTTGGGTTAATGACTCATCGCAACTAGCTAAACGCCTTTGACGAATACCGGTTCTAGTAGTAATCCACTCATCGGAGGTATCTACCAAATCCATAATTTCTTTATTATCAAGGAAAGTTTGGGGTACTGCCGATCCGCTTCCTGTAATTGCTATTCCTAAATTCTGCACGCCTAGTCTCCCAAGTTATTGGCTATAAGTTGTTAGAGATTTGTCAGGAGTTTAGGAGGTTATTTACCCTTACAAACCCACTGACTATAAACTAATGACTGCTAGCCGCTCTCGTGTTGTAAGCTTTGGTATTGGAATTGAATTCTTTGTAATACTTGATGATCCACAGCTTCCTTTGCCATCCTAATAGCATTAAAAATCGAAGGTGCTTGGGAACTACCATGACCAATTACACAAATCCCATCCACACCTAAAAGTAAAGCACCCCCGTGTTCTGCATGGTCAATGCGTTGCTTGATATTTCTGAGATTAGGTTTTAAAACTGCGGTGCCGAGTTGACCTCGCCAACCTTGGGGTAACTCTTCTTTGAGAATTTGCAGAACGATATTACCTACAGCTTCAGCAAACTTTAATAACACATTGCCCACAAAACCATCACAGACAATCACATCAAAATTGCCAGAAAGTACGTCCCTACCTTCCGCATTACCAACAAAGCTAATTTGGTTATTGTCTTTGAGCATTTGATAAGTTCGTACAGCAGCATCATTACCCTTACAGTCTTCTTCCCCGATGTTCAACAAACCGACCTTGGGTTGAGAAACACCCAACACATACTGACTGTAAGCTGATCCTAACATGGCAAACTGTTCTAAAAATTTGGGACGACAGTCTACATTCGCTCCTACATCCAGAACCAGTACTTGCTTGCTAGCAATCATGGTGGGGAATATCGCTCCAATTGCTGGGCGATCGATTCCTGGTATTCTACCTAAACGCAATAATGCCGCTGCCATGGCTGCTCCAGAGTGTCCTGCAGAAACTACAGCATCTGCTTTACCCTTTTTGACTAAACTCATGGCTACATTGATTGAAGCCTTAGGTTTGCGTCTGATACCTGTTAGAGGCTCCTCATCCATGGAAATAGTGTCTTCGGCAGGTACAATTTCCACCTGATTCAAGCTTACATTTGCTGGTAGGCTAGCTTCAATCTGTTGGGGGTCTCCTACCAACAAAACTTCCACACCCAATTCTTCTTTTGCTCGCAGTGCGCCAGCAACGATTTCACCGGGGGCATAATCCCCTCCCATTGCGTCAATTGCGATACGTACGCAAGTCGATCCCATTGTTCCTAGCTCAGAGAACCTTACAAATTTTACCAGATGGCCTAATCGTTCATCTTAGCTTGCTTAAACGCTAACTTTATTGATAAACGAAATTTGTGGCATAAAGTATCTAGCAAGCCCAAAATAACATGAATTGACTCTCATCATTTCACTTATAACTCAATTTAGTCCAATATATTTTCGCTTAGCAATGGATACGTTAGGTGTTTCTGGGAATTTTGGTATTGTCCCAAGAGGCGATACCAATTTTAAAAAAGAATGATACTCATAGTATTTATAGAAGTAAAAATGCAGGAGCTGAATCTAAATTTCAAAATGGCATGAATAATAAAAATTTTGCTAGTTATACTTCTACAGTGCAATTATGGGAAGATATACCAATCAAGCCAAAAATTTACCATGATTATCTGGGAAAACTAACAAATCTATCCATCTGGAATGATTTATGGGCACCTCGAAAAATTGAGCAAGTAGCTCGCGAGAAAAGAGTATAGGGAGAGCAGAAGCTGGGGTTGAATAGCCATGGAAGAAAAAAAGTCTGGGAAATTGAACAGCAATACCAGAAGTTAGAAAGCAAGAAGACCCTGTTGATGAAGTTAGACCAGACCGTGCCGTGGTGATAATTTCGTCCGATTTTAGAACAAGTGCATGACAAGCCCAGAAAAAATAATGCTGGGCGAAAGCCCATAGATGCATCATGTCCAAAATGCTTGTGCTGGAAGAACTGTACAACATCAGTGATGAATAACTGGAGACCAGGTCAATGACCGACTATCGTTCATGAGATTTTTGGGCTTGGGGCTACCAGAACCACTACCAGATGCAACTACAGTTTGGTTATTTCGGCAGCAGTTGAAGCAGCAGGGTTTTATTGAAGAACTGTTTCAACAATTAATTTGATAGCGACCTGAGAGACCAAGCCTACCAAGCTAAGGAGGCTCAAATAGTAAATGCCACACTGATTCCAGTTACCAAGCAGGATAATACTAAGGAAGAGAAGCAAAAACTTGCCCAAGGAGAATTTTCCGAAAGTTGGCAGCCAAAGCCTCATCGCTTGTCCCAGAAGGACACCGATGCTTCCTGGACAAAAAAATAATGGTCAGAGTTCCTTTGGTTATAAAAACCACATCAGTGTCGATGTGGAGTACGGTTTTATTCGTCGCTATCAATTCACGGATGCCTCAGTGCATGATTCCCAAGTGTTAGGGGCAGTGTTAAATGTTAGAAACCAGGGAGAAGAGGAGCTTTGGACAG
>CBZS010000007.1 GCA_000613065.1 Richelia intracellularis
GGGAATAGTCAGTCTGCTGTAAAAGCTGTTCGGCTAACTAACGCCGTGACTCATCCACCAGAATTTGAAACGAATAGCCCCGCTCCAACAGCCGACGTTGCAATGTTCGACCGCTTATATCGAAGTGCCTGGCTATATCAGAAATGGTGGGGACTCCCTTACTCAAGCTTCGAGAAACGTAAATGCGAACCGGTTGTTGGAGGGAGTTATGATCTGCCAACTTAGACAGTTCAGTCTCAAGATGGGTATGGAAAAATTTGGAAATGCTTTCGTCGCCGAGCTGGTTCGGTGTTTGCAGCGAATCATGGGATACAAATAGCGCGTCTCTATCCGATTCATTTTGACTCGGACAGTTAAAATATGCTTTATGATTCTCGATTACTTTTGGCGCTGGATGCTTGAAATAAACGGCCAGAGGTTAAAACGGCTTTGTGGAGATTTGCCGACTGATTGAAACAATACTGGGGATTGTAGCCTGATTGGAAAGCCGCAAACCCAAGCGTCGCTTACCTGCTCGATGCAGGTGCATGAATGCACCTTGGTCTGCCCTCTCAACTTCATAGGTCGAAACACTAGTTATAACTTGGGCATAGCGTTCCGCGCGCTCATAAAAGCCCCTCAGATTTGTAGCTGACTTCCAGGAGTCTATCCCACTAA
>CBZS010000008.1 GCA_000613065.1 Richelia intracellularis
AAACTTATCCCTTAAATAATTCTGCCTAACAAAAGATTATCTTTCATTTTTGACTCAATTGTCCATCGCTCCCCACTGAACTTTTTCAGGAAGGCCTACTTAGAGTACCTGCACAACGCAGTGGCTTACCCCGTCAACCCGTCTCCAAATACCCAAGTCGGGTTGATATTTGGTAATTGGCAGTTGACACTGAATGCGTGATATTCCCCACTTCACCACATCAGAAAGCTTGCCCGCCCTGATAGAAGCTTTCGCATATGTACTATCCGAAATTATTAGTAATTTTGTGAAGGGCGAACGATGGGACTCGAACCCACGAATGGAGGAACCACAATCCTCTGCCTTAACCACTTGGCCACGCTCGCCATAACGATAAGAATAATAACATAGTTTGTCACTTTAGATCCAGTTTTTTTGGTAGGAACGGAGTAACTTGAGCTAAAGTCTACCAGAAGCAAGTAAATTAACAATGAGTAACGATGAAACCCTCAACTATTATCACATATACAGGAATGTTAGGTTTAGCTGTTTTGGGCTTGTTCATGGCGAATACTAATCCCAGTCAGCCGGAATATGAGCAGTATGCAGCACTTAAATTGACAGAATATTTAAAAGCGAATGTTTGTACTAAATCTCCAAAGATATTAGAGAATATCATTAAATTTAATTGCGAACGCTTGGTAGAAGAGGCAAATCCGCATATAAAGAAACTAATAACCGCTACTACGCAAAGGCAAGAATATATTCTATTCAGTACTTATCGCACTGACTTACAACTCAATTCTTTGCTTCCCGCTTATACCTTTGAAAGTGTGGGAGCTTTTGATCGCTTCTATACATATAAGGCTGAAAAAAATAACCATGCAGTGTCAAAATGGTAGTCGGTAAAAGTCAGTGATAACAAGCTATTGCCGATTACCATTGGCTTCTTTCTACTTCATATAGCGACTTGCTAGTTGCATCAAGTCAGCCAGTTCCACATCACCATCACCATCGTTATCTAAGATACTAGCCAGAATAGGGTTAGTTCCACCCTGGTAATTACCAGCCTTTAGGAAATTCATGACTACAGGAACCAAAGTAGGTAACATTTGCTGAATTTGGCTCATATCTAGGGCAGTACGTTGTGAAATGGTTTCTACGACTTGTTGTTGTGTACCTGGAGAGAATAAGGAACTGACTGCTTGGGGGTTGGGAGAAGTTCCTGCGAATTTATTCACCAAAAATTGGACTACTTCTGTACCTTCATTAGCTTGCTTTTCTTGGAGTGTGGAACGTACTTGATTGCCTACTACTGACAAAACTGGTTGCATAGCCGATGAATCCGCTCCAGTATTAGCAAGCATACTGCCAATTTGAGCTAAGTTACCCAGTTGATTAGCATCACCAACTGCACCGAGAATTTGCTCGAAAAGCCCCATGATGTTATTGATGTTAAATATTGAGGTTTTATTCACATCAGATTGTCACATAAGTATTTGTTACAAATATCTCCAGTGTTAGGAAAAAATAAGATTTCTTGGTGATGCCCATACACTATTGGCTTTTGCTACTTACTTTTTAATATTTTTCCATTTAAGTATTTGTGCTGATAAAGTTTTCAGGTTATTTCTGAGACAACTAGCATCAGAAATAAGTTGTTTAGTTTTAAGGTAATTGTTGAAAAAGAAATTACCAGCTAAAGCCGTTGAATCAAGATATCCCATTTGGGCAACAGTGGATTTCGCTGTAATCTAGACTCGACTTGTTTCATAGCTTTCTTTGTTAGAGAAATCCCTTTTTGGTAAACAGTTTTACTTAAACTCAAGATAGGATATAAGCCTTTCCAACTCATACTCGAAGCCCAGGAAACCATAACTTCAACATCAACAAGCTTCGCCCCCCCATTCCAATACTGGTCAAGAATACCTCAACAACCCTCTATGGGATTGTATTTACTATGGTAAGGAGCATAGTAAAGCAATTGAATTGGTATATTTAGCAGATCAACAAACTCAACCATCCTTTTTTTTATTGAGTTCTTACTCCAGTACTTTCCGGACCATTATCAACTTTAATTTGTATCAGTTCGTTATCCTGCTTTTGTTCTGGTGTCATTGTCTTCCACCATTGAATTAGAGTATCAACAATAAAATCCCTGGTTTTATAAGAAGAACTACCAAAGTTAATATACAATAATTGCCCACTATCTTCATTAATAATCCCACAGGGAGTATATTTTTCTGTGCATCCCATATCATGATCCTCAGCTTGATTGTCTCCTCTGGTTTTTCCACCACGAGAATAACCCCCGATATGAACGGTAGCTTTGCAATCTATGCTTATTCATTTGACTTTGAGGCTTGTTTGTTGATTCCGGCTCAAATTCTTTGATGTTGTTGAAGATATCATGGGTTTGTGCAATTTTTTTTGAGGAAGGAAAGGCTTTTACTACTTTAGGAAGACCATAGCCCATTCGATTCAATACTTGTGCCATTGTACTGGGGCAAGGCAATTGCTCCTGGCTAAATCCCTGTTCTTTGAGTTTTTCTAGTGCGGATGTTGCTGTTAACCGGGTATAGGCTAAGGAAGTTTTAAATGTTGGGTCTTGTTGAGAATCAGATTCTGCAATTTGTCCCAGCAATAATGCCACAAGAGAAGAGGTTGTTTCTCCTGGCAACCCTTTGGTGTGCTAAAGGCTGATTGTAATCCCACACAGATTATCCCTGTTCTTTTTTCCCCTAACCCTAACTCTATATTTTCTCTACCCCAAGGGAATACTGTTTGTGCTAACCTTGCTCTACCTTGGCAATATTTCAACGTCATCTCAGGTTGAAAGCCCCGACGTTCTACTCCATTCATTTTCGATGCTGGCAACGGCAAGTCTTATATTTCTTTGTGATCTTGTTAATGATTTGGGTTCCTCTGGTGGGTCTAGCATAGTCCAAAATACTTGCCCCTGTTTTTTTACTCATCAACATTACATCTTACTTTCATTCGTAAATTCTTTCTTATAAATCACCTTACTTAGCTGCTGTGGCTTTCGTTTGAGCTAGAAATGCATCAAAAAAAGGCTTCCCAAACTCCATAACAGGTTGGACAATTTCATCACCTGCAGTGTCAGGAAAACCTGCATTGAATGGAGGTTCAAGCACATCTTCCATAATTCATTGCGCCGTTTTTGCTACTGATTGATCACAGACCAAACCCAGCAGTGTTAAGCCAAAATCTATACTAGATGTCACACCTGCTACCGTAATGCGATCGCGATCTATTACTACCGGCTGCGGTACAGCTTCTACACCGAACATTGCCAATTGTTCTCGAAATGCCCAGTGACAAGCCGATTTGTAACCCTGTATTAAACCCCCAGCTGCGAGAATCATAGAACCTGTACAAATGCTGGTTATATATTTTGCATTGGTACTTTGTTGTTTGAGAAAGTCGAGAGTTTCATCATCTTTCATAACTTCAAGTTGTCCCATCCCACCACCAGGTAGGCAAATAACATCTAGAGGACGACAATCCGTGAGTGTGGTGGTTGGTGTTAAGATTAAACCCTCATTGCTAGTGACTGGAGCTCGGGTTTTCCAGAGCAAATGTACTTGTATGTTGGGTGGGAATGTGAGGACTTGGTAAGCTCCCATCACATCAAATTGAACTACACTAGGATAGATTAAAAAGCCTACTTGTAGCTTGTCCATAATTGTTCTAGTTATCTTAGCAATTCCCTAATGTTTATAACTGTGGAATGATTGTATTGACAGAGTTAAAGATTGGATAGTCCTCAACTGGGTACACCTTAGGTATAGTCCATGGCTAGTTCTATCCATTCCTTATTTCAAGCGATCGCAAATGCATCAACACAGCAAGAATTACCCTCCCGGTTTATAGATGAGGTCAGCCAACATTTCGGGGTGCAACGTTGGGGAATTTATCTTCTTGATGACAATAACCGTCTAGCTATTTTTGATGTTGTTGGTGTTTCAGATGCTTTTGTAGAGCGATACGAACAAATAGGTAGAACTGTAGATCCTGTATTGCAATATGTTCTAGAAAATCATGCACCAGCTCACGAAGAACAAGTTTTGCCCCATGGGGAGTGGAAGCAAAGCTGGCTTTATCAAAGATGTTGCTCAGAATACGACCACGAGCATATTATGACAGGGGGTTGCATAAGTGCGAGATGAATTAGCATTTGAAACCATTGAGAAATCGTTGAGAATTTAGTGAAATTATCCCCTGATTCAGTAACGCCGAATTATGGATGACCCAAAATTCTGTCAAACAAGCCTTGAAGCAAATGTTTCGGAAATTGAAAGTCTCTGCTCGTGCAGAAATGGGAGCAAAATTGAGAGATATACTCGAAGGTGGAAGAAAGACATCATAGAATTTCACCCTGGAATTGGGATAATTTTTTGCCAATTATTCACAGCCATTTTTAACTCTGAAGGCAACCATTCTGTAAACTGAGGATACACTGGCAATCTTGGTCTTAGACTCCATCTATAAGGTTGTAAAATTGCTTGCAACTCCTCTGCTTGAATATGGGGATAATCGGGATTTACTTCATCCTTGGGGCTAATACCGCCAAAGTCTCTAGCTCCAGCTTCTACACAAGCAATTAACCATCCATCATCTCGAATTAAATTCGGAGGAATTTGAATAGTAATATCGGAAGGTAATATTTGCCTCGCTTTATGAATTATTTCTGGTAAGTT
>CBZS010000009.1 GCA_000613065.1 Richelia intracellularis
TGGGTAACAACCACCATAGTCATCCCATCCTTAGCAAGTGTTCGCATTACATCCAGTACTTCCCTTACCATCTCTGGATCTAAAGCTGAAGTTGGTTCATCAAACAACATAATTTTAGGTTGCATAGCTAAAGCACGAGCGATCGCAACCCGTTGTTGCTGTCCCCCAGATAGTTGTCCGGGATACTTGTTGAACTGTTCGAGAATACCTACCCTTTCTAATAACTGCATAGCCAAGTCTTGAGCTTGAGCTTGAGAACATTTACGTACCCAAACGGGGGCTAAGGTAATGTTTTGCAGAACAGTCAAGTGGGGAAATAAATTGAATTGCTGAAACACCATTCCCACTTCGCGACGAATAGCTTCTATATTACGTAAATCGTGGCTGAGGATAATACCATCAATTTCAATTATGCCTTGTTGATATGCTTCTAAGGCGTTGAAAGTTCGAATAAAGGTCGATTTCCCAGAGCCAGAAGGTCCCATTAATACTACTACTTCCCCACGGCTAACGGTTAAGTTCACGCCACGGAGTACATGGAATTGACCGTACCATTTGTGGACATCTTCAGCAATAATTATGGGTGCTTCTTCTGATATGGTCATTCAAAATCCTCATTATTCAATGTTAGGGAATCAAGGCATCAATTTGTATATTTTTGCAGCAATTATGAGTAAATCAACAAAATAGTATGAAAATTACTTCATCTAAGGGTTAAATTTCAGCTTAAGCTAATTTAAAATATTTAATTCTACATATGAAATCAGTAAAACTACTCTAGACATAGCTGAAATAATCTGCCAATATTTCCATATTCTTATGATTAGTATACTTGTGTACCAAAGAACTTAAGAACAGGGTGTACGTCCAATCACGTTGTACGTTATTTAAGTTTCCATGTTCCGACAAACTGCTTTTGGCATTGCTTTGAGTACGCTTGTCCTTGGCAGTGGATTAACGACTATTCCTGTGCCGGGTCACACTTCTACAAACAAAGGCGTTGCTGAATCAGGGGATGATTCCACTAAATTTTCAACGATTTCTCAATGGTTTCGAACGCTAATTCATCCCGCACTTATGCAACGCCCAAACAAAAATAGCGATCCCAAACCCAATTCTACTGTCTCCCACTTATTTGCCAAATCGACTAATTTCCATGCCATTACCATAGAAAAGTCAGTTTTTGAGCAAATTAATCGCTATCGCGTTCAGCGAGGGTTGCAAAAACTGACCTTAAATAGAAAAATCTCTCGGCAGGCAAGATATCATAGTCAAAACATGGCTTTAGAAAAAGTGCCTTTTAGTCACCAGGGATTCAAGCAAAGGGTGAGCGTAATTCCCATACCCTACAATAGTGCAGCAGAAAATGTTGCTTATAATCAAGGCTACCAAGATCCCGCAGCCCAAGCTATGGAGGGTTGGCTCAATAGTCGTGGACATTTAAAAAACATTCAAGGTAATTTTAATTTAACTGGTATTGGTGTTGCTATTAATGATCGTGGGCAAGTTTATATCACACAACTTTTTTTGCGGACTCAGCGCACGAAGTAGATTTAATTTCTAATTTTTGCACCATAATGTAGTGTCTAGAGAGACTGCTGTTTGCTAGATACTACATTTTATTTTTGAGTAGATTATGACTTTACCAGATTTTCATGTTTGCGATCACGATCTGAGTGATAATGCAGTAGCTGAGTATTTGCAATCAACTGCGATCGCTGTAGATACGGAAACCATGGGGCTATTACCACAACGCGATCGATTATGTTTAGTACAGTTGTGTAACTCTGAAGGTAAAGTTACGGTGCTTTTAATAGAAAAGGGACAAAAGGAAGCACCCAACCTGAAAAAGCTAATGGAAGCGGCAAATATCTTAAAGATATTCCATTTTGCCCGATTTGATTTGGCAGCTTTAAACTACCATTTAGGTATTAATGTTAATCCTGCTTTTTGTACCAAGATTGCGAGTAAATTAGCTCGTACCTATACCCCACGCCATGGATTAAAAGATGTGGTGAAAGAATTGGAAGGTGTAGAACTGGATAAAAGTGCTCAAAGTTCTGACTGGGGTAATGCAGCTAATTTAACAAAAGCACAATTAAGTTATGCAGCCAATGATGTTCGTTACTTAATTGGTGTACAGCAAAAATTGCAAGCAATGCTGCAAAGAGAAGAAAGGTGGGACATTGCCCAGGAGTGTTTTCAGTGTTTACCAACAATGATTAAGTTAGATTTATTGCAATATCAAAATATATTTGAGCATTAAAAACAGAATTTATACCAATAAAAAAAAAGGCGTTGCTGAATCAGGGGATGATTTCACTAAATTTTCAACGATTGATCAATAGTGTCAAAGGCTAATTCATCCCGCACTTATGCAACGCCCAAAAAAATATCAAGACCAACATAGGGGCGCAATTATTGCGCCCTTGTTCAAAATTTAGTCACAATATTGAATAAGGGGTACTCCCAGACAAGTTAAAACTTACCTTACATCAATTATGGTCTCCACCTTCTCCAACTCTTCTGTTAATTTATCTCCTATAAGGTTGGAAATTCAGGCATTACAACCACAGTTGGTAGAGTGGCGACGGCAAATTCACCAACATCCAGAATTAGCTTTCCAAGAAAAGTTAACCGCCAGTTTAGTATCCCATAAATTGGGGGAATGGGGGATTGAGCATGGAACAGAAATTGCAGAAACAGGTATTGCAGCTATTATTCAGGGTAAACCTGCCTCAAAAGTATTGGCGATTCGGGCAGATATGGATGCTCTACCCATCCAAGAACAGAACCAAGTACCTTACTGTTCGCAGCATGATGGAATTATGCATGCTTGTGGACATGACGGACATACTGCGATCGCTCTAGGTACAGCTTACTATCTGCATCAACATCGAGAATCTTTCACTGGCACTGTCAAAATTATCTTTCAACCAGCAGAAGAAAGTCCAGGAGGTGCTAAACCGATGATTGAAGCGGGAGTACTGAAAAATCCTGACGTAGATGCAATTCTTGGTTTACATCTGTGGAATAATCTACCCTTGGGAACCATTGGTGTGCGTCCGGGTGCATTAATGGCGGCGGTTGAACTATTTCGCTGTCAAATCTTTGGTAAGGGGGGACATGGGGCAATTCCTCACCAAACAATTGATTCTGTAGTGATAGCAGCCCAAATTGTTACCGCTTTACAAACCATTGTTGCTCGTAATGTCAATCCCATTGATTCGGCGGTGGTAACGGTGGGGGAACTTCATGCGGGCACTGCCAATAATGTAATTGCTAATACTGCTAATATGAGTGGAACTGTCAGGTATTTTAACCCTGATTTTGCTGGATTTTTCCACCAGCGTATAGAACAAATTATTGCTGGGATTTGCCAAAGTCACGGGGCAAATTATCACTTAGATTACTGGAGTCTATATCCACCAGTCATTAACGATCGCAATATGGCAGAATTAGTCGAGTCTGTTGCCGAGAAAGTGGTCGAAACTCCCATGGGAATAGTACCAGAATGCCAAACAATGGGGGGCGAAGATATGTCTTTATTTTTACAAGAAGTCCCTGGTTGTTACTTCTTTTTAGGTTCTGCTAACCCAGAGAAAAATCTCGCTTATCCCCACCATCATCCCCGGTTTGATTTTGATGAAACAGTTTTACAAATGGGGGTGGAAATGTTTGTCCGTTGTGTAGAAAAATTTTTCGGTAATTAAGTATTTTGCAGGCTTTCTCATATCTTCATCTCGTCACCCTTAACCATTTCCCAACTTTCGAGCTTAATATTACATGCCAGTGGCATACAGGAAAGAGTTATGATGTTGTTTCAGTTATTATTATGGATTGAAACTTCTTCCCACCTCCTATGTCTCAACAATTGCGGGTTTATGTCCCCCCCCATCCCTTAATTAAGCACTGGTTAGCAGTTGCTCGTGATGTAAATACACCCTCCGTATTATTCCGGAGTGCCATTACAGAATTAGGTCGTTGGTTAACCTATGAAGCAGCTAGGGAATGGCTACCGACTAGAGATATGGCGGTACAAACTCCCCTAGATACCTGTAATGCTACCTTTGTTGATGCAGAAGTGCCAGTGGCAGTTATACCCATTTTGCGGGCAGGATTAGGGCTACTGGAGGGGGCACAAACACTATTACCTTTAGCTTCCATTTATCATTTGGGTTTGCAGCGCAATGAAGAAACATTGCAACCCAGTTGTTATTTAAACTCCATGCCAGAAAAATTTGACCCCCAAACACGGGTTTTAATTACCGATCCCATGTTAGCGACGGGGGGATCAATTATGGCAGGCATGTCTGAATTAGTACAACGGGGTATAGATCCATCTTTAACTCGAATTGTTTGTGTTGTTTCGTCTCCCCTGGCTTTACAAAAGTTGGGTGCAGATTATCCTGGTCTTATTATTTACACAGCAACAATTGATGAGACCATAAATGACCAGGGTTTTATTGTACCTGGGTTGGGAGATGCTGGCGATCGCATCTTTGGTACTTAAGCTAGGATCCAGCTAAGGTGGGGTAGTAGATCAACACCCCTACATTCGCAAAATTTATTGGTAGTGGTAAAGATTATGACTCAGCGAGAAGGTTTTGCAAGTGGGTTTTTAGCCGGGACGATTCTTGGTGGTGTAGTGGGGGGTATTCTTGGTACTGTCCTTGCTAATCGTCGGGATATGGAATCATCTCCAGAAGAAGCACAACTCAATAATAGTTCTGGGGAAGATCGCCAAGGTTCTGGAAAACGGAAACAGATGAAAGCTAGTAGCAGCGAGATTGATATGGAAATGACTCGGCGAACGCTAGAAGATAAAATTGCCCAGTTAAATGCCACAATTGATGAAGTCAGACAGCAGTTGGGAAATGTTAGTCAAAATTCAATACCCACAAATAGCGATCACACCACCAATCCCTAGAATACAAAATGGGGTTAGGGATTATTAGCTAACTAATTTTAGAATCTCCCTAGCTCCCAATCGTAGTTAATACTAAAGAACCAACCATCGAAATCAATTCTATTATCAGTAGAATCACCCAAAGCTACACCACCTTGAAGATTAATATTACTAGTTTTAGAGAGGGCATAGGTCAAATTGCCATATAGCCGATGATAACTATCTTCGCGATAGCGTTTAGTAAAATCAGAAAAATTAAATTGGTAATTTAATCCGACCTGGAGTGGTTTTTGGCAAAAATATTTGAGAGATAGCCATAAAGAATTAATTGCCCGATTGCGGTTCTCAGGATCGGCAATACTATAACGAAACTCGTAAAAGCTATCCAGTACTAGCTTAGGAGCAATTGAGTCTCTTCTAGATAAAGATAGTGTGAAAGAGTTTTCCTTTAAAAAGCGATCACCAGAAGAAAAGGAAGGACCATCCCCAGCATAAAATAAATTTTGATGACTCCAACCTATCCCCCCATACATTTGAGATGTTAGCTGTTGGTACAGCTTGAGATTAAGTCGGATTTGATTATAACTAAACTCTGACTGATTAATATAGCGAATCAGATAGCCATCAATAGATCCATTCAAAATGGTATTTTTGCCCAGACGTATAGGAGCAGAAGCCAAGGTTAATCCAGCATAAAATAAACTGTCCTCTAGGGGATCTACTTCCGCAGAAAATATGTTGCTTATGGCAAAATAGCCCACATTGCTCAAAAAATAACCCGCAGGAATGGCCTGACGTTCGGGCTTTGGGGTTTTCGGTAAGGAAGGCTGCTCTAGGGGTGGTGGGGATGTTGTCAAACTTCCATCGTTAATTTGCCTTACTTTTAGTATTCCTAATTCCCCCTGACTTTCTTCTGGCTGACTCTCTTCTAGATTGGGGGACTGTTTTTGTTTTGGCAAACTTCTGCGTAGTCTTTCTATCTTATCCTCTCTAGTATTTAAGGGGGGTGTCAATGGAGAGTTTTCTCTGGGAGAAGATGTAGGTAAATTCGGTTGTCCTTCTAAAGGTGGGGGATTGTTTGCTTGAGATGTGGTACGGGTAATGTTTTGTTGGGGATTAGCTTGGGAAATTTTCAGAGGTAAATATGTATAGTTCCTGACACAACTGACTTTTTCATCTTCACAAGATAGGAAATTTATTTTTTGTAAATCTGAGAAAGAATGGACAGAAAAAAAATCTGACCAAACATCAAAACTAATTTTATTTGTATACCTATCAAAAGAAATATTTTCTTGACCAAAATAGACAAACATATTGTTGGCCAATTCATTATTTTTTTTCAGCTGAGTACTAGCAAGTTGGGGAGAAGATAAATAACATAAGCTTTGGAAATTGCTAACTGTATCCTCTGGATTACAAATTGTTTCGACACCCACAGACATCTTAGTATCGGTAATAATGCAAGAAAAAATGGCGGCAAATGTAGTTAATGCAATTGAGATATGAGAGTACAGTTTCTGATGATAGAAGCCTGGCTTCTTGATAACTATGGTTTGCTGTTCAATTAATTTGGGAAACGATTGCTGTCCTTTCAGTTGAGTATGAAAAGGAGAAAAAAAGAAAAGGCAACTTTTCTCTAATAAGGGTTGAGAGGAAGTTTCTGCTTCCTTCTGTGGCAGACTTTTCCTCTGCCCTTTTCCTATTCTCGTTAACCCCAAATATCCGATATACTTTAGTACCTGAGGATAACTATTTATTGGTTTTTGATTTATCTGAGCCACTGGACATGATTTTGGATAATTTTACTAAAAAAAGTCGTAAAGCTATTATTTAAAGATTTTATAGATCAAGCCCCTGATAATACTCTAACCAAAATTAAACACGAAGCATGCTGCTCACAGTAAGTTTCGAGATACGATAGACCAATTTATCTTAACTTTTGATAAACTATAAGCATAATTACGTAAAAATATTTGCTATCCTGAACAAAGAAAATTTTTATTTTACAGATTATCACTGACAATGAAACTTAAATAAACAGTCCGAAGGAAAATTATTACGTGAATTTACATACTCTGAGGATGTGAAAACTCAACAACGTTATTTATATTGTCTGAGTCAATATACTCTGGTAAAAGATATTCTGTTGAGGTTATGGTTATTGGTGCATCTGGATTGATATCGCAGTTACAAATTATCCCCAATCACCAGGTATGTCTTACAAATTACTACCATTATTAATAACAGCAGTATGGGGAGCGATCGCCCTACCCCTACCTCATCAGGCTGATGCTACTACACCCCTTGTCAGGGCGGTGATTAAGGATCTACGTAACTGGGTACAGTTGATGCCCAAAAATAGACCGAAACGCAATGCTAGGCGATCTGATGCCATGTCTCCAGGAGATGGGCTATCTACGGGTAGGTATTCCTTAGCAGAATTATTATTTAATGATGGTTCCCTGGCACGGGTGGGTGAAAGGGCTGTATTTAACTTTTTAGCAAGAGCCCGTAACTTTAGATTAAATAATGGAACTGTATTGCTATTAATCCCACCAGGAAGGGGGCGAACTAAAATTCGTACTCCTAACGCAGCTGCAGCTATTCGTGGATCAGCATTGTTTGTACGGCATGATACAGCCTCAAATACAACCATTGTGGGAGCATTAACCAATAGTGGAATTGAAGTATTTAATCAAAAGGGTTCCCGAAGTAAAGTCCTCAAAGCTGGACAAATGATGGTGGTACGCAACGGTAGGTTGTGGCGCTTATATGAATTTGATTTGAGAAATTTTTACCGTACCAGCGATTTAGTCAAGGATTTGGAGTTAGACAACCCAAATAGTGTGGTGATACCAGATCCAGCCCTTGCTACTGTACGGGCAGAAACTACATCGGCAATCAAGGAACAAACACCCCTACAAGGTAAAGATGTAGTAGAAAATCCATCTTTTGTGGCACTTACTGATGGGAAAAAAAGACCTGACTCTGAAGAACTTGATGGTGAAAAAGATGAATCAGAAGAAGATTCCTCTGTAATTGCAACAGATAATAATCCCGTAACTGTAACAGATAATAATAGCGTTCGCGGAAATTGACCACATTATTTAGCACAGTAATCGCCAATATAATCGGTTATGGAGGAAGAAAGATAAATACCCTATTTCCTTTGGATGGGGAGTTTTATCTACCAGCACAGCAATATTCTCATGGACTAAGACAGGGATATTATCCATGTGATTGAGTTTTTGTGGAAAGCTGCATTTGTCTTTTATTCTCAGACTTCAACACAGGCAGAAGCTTGGGAGAGCAAACGTTTACAGCTTATCCTTGAAGGTAAATCAAGTTCAGTTGCCCCAGGTATGGGCCGGAGTGCGACTTTACCCAAACTCACCCCCCCAATAACGTAAACCCGTGGATACCTGTGCTAGATATTTACTTAACAATGCCAAATCCCTCAAATATGACGATTACTTAAAAGCTGGATTTCCCATGGCCACGGGGGTGATTGAGGGTGCTTGTCCCCACCTGATAAAAGACAGGATGGATATCACTGGGGCTAGATGGACCATGAGGGGTGGTGAGGCTGTTTTAACCCTGGGTTCTTTATACATCAGTGGCGATTGGGATGAGTCTTGGCAGTTTCATCTACAACAAGAACATAAACGCAATCACCTGGCTTTGTACTCTAGTGGTATTCCTTTGATCAAGCAAGTTCTCAAAGCAAAGCTCGTTGTTCTACTACCCCTCCACCTGTTCCAATACCTGTCTAAGTTCCACTCCCCGTCTTACTACAAGAGTCGCACCCTAATCAATTAAGTCATAACACTATTGAAAGCTAATATTTCTATATTAATAATCTTTACTACTTATTACTTGCGCATATTTAGGAGAAATGTGTATTAGTCATACTAGAGTTTACACAATCGCTTAGGAGTAAAGTATGCGGAATGCATTTAATAAAATGATGGGTCGGACTCGCTACGTAGTCTGTAGATTATTTGTCCATTTAAGTGGCTCTGATGTTGCCCCCATTTTGGGAGTATTAAATGATGCAGCCCGTGAAGCGATCGATGCAGATGGTGATTTAGAAGTTTTGGGGGAAAAGTTAGTAGAAGTTTGCCAAACTCTATTGCAGTATGATGAAAACTGGTTATCTGCTGCCAATGAGGGAGATGTCTTTTGGGATGAAGGTGAAGCTGGAGATTTTGTCAATGAACTATTTACTGATTCTGCTGAACGTTATCTGAGTGAACCTAGTGACGTTGAAGTAGACGATAACGATCCCTTGTCCCTCCCAGCAACTCGCAATGTTGTGGTTATGATTACGGTGGCTTATGAAGGAGAAGTAGAAGAGTTAGAAACCAACTTGGCTGATATGGCAGCCCTAAAAACAGGCTTAAAAGCCATGATTAATTTACATTACAATGAACAACTCCAGGCAATTCAAATCCACTTTTCTCCTGCTCAATTTGGAGATGAGCTTACCAATGACCAATTAATTCAGTATTACCCAGAATTGATCCCATTGTAGAAATGAAGGCAGGGGATCAGGGGGATTAAATGGTTGTCAGTTGACAATCATTTAATCCCCCTGTGAGGTTGTCCCTACTTGACCATCAACCGAGACAAATTGTTAAGCTCACAAAGGGATTATAGTGAAATGCTGATGAAAATCTTAGGAAAATTTACAGTTGTTTTTTTGACGCTAACTTTGTGCATTACCACAGTAGCCTGTGGTAGTGATGTTAAGCAAACTACTAGTCAAACTAGCAGAAATAATCAAACAACAAGAGTCTCTCAAACTCGAATTAGCGACGGGCAATATCCTGTACAGCAAGCTAGTTACAATGATGAGGACGGTGAGTATACGTTATTTTTACTCAACAGTCCTACGCCTACTTATACTACCGATAAGCTACAAATGGCAAGGCTGATGGATGAGCAGATTAAACAAGGTGAAAAAACCTATCTTAAGGTAGACAGTGGACAACCAGTGCTGTATCTCACAGAAGATTTTAAAATTGAGTACGTACACAACGTTACCGAAAATAGAACCAATCCCCAAACAGGACAACAAGAAACGGTAATTGTCCGTCGGGAAAGTAACTTCTGGACACCTTTTGCTGGAGCATTAGCAGGTCAAGCTTTGGGTAGTCTATTATTTAGACCCCAATACTATGTACCACCTGTTTATCAATCAGGTACTATCCTCAGTGGTTATGGTGGTTATGGTAATAGCTATAATGCAGCAGTAGATAGTTATCGTCAACGCTACAATAATCCACCTGCTGCGGTGAGAAATCGCACAGTGTTCCGTAAAACTGGCTCCCTACGACGCTCTACTAGCAACACAAATGTACGCACACCTACTAAACAAAAAGCAGGTAGCCGCAGTACTGGTTCTGGATTTGGTAGTAGTAAGTTGAAAAATACTGGTAAATCTAGTTCTGTAAAAAGACGTAATTCCAATAGTAATTTTGGTAGCAATCATCGTTCTAATACTCGCCGTCCTACTAGGAGTTTTGGTAGTAGGAGAGGAAGACGTTAAGAAAGGTGCTTGTTGATGATTCTCTTAATCAACAATACTTTTCTAGGCGAATCAACCCTTGTACCATTTCAAATAATGTTGACGATAAGATAGTTATTCCTAGGGGTTTAGCAATAGTAAACCCCTACCCATGTGTGTATCCTTTCTTCAAACTTTAAAATGACATAAATTTCAGTAGCTAATACTAAAAAAAGGGCGATCACCATACCTGAACGCCCTTTTTTATATACTTAGTAAAGGTATTTTATACTACAGCAACTTCTGGTTGTTGCCAACGTCCCATGGCTTTACCCACCACTGATAATTCTTGCATCAATTCGTCAAAAGCTTCTGGTGTGATGGATTGAGGACCATCAGATAAAGCCTTCGAGGGGGTGGGATGGACTTCAATCATTAATGAATCACAACCAGCTGCGATCGCGGCTTTTCCCATGGAAGGTACGTAGGATGACCAACCTGTACCATGGCTAGGATCAATCATAATTGGTAAGTGAGTTAAGTTGCGTAATACCGGAATTGCTGACAAATCTAGGGTATTACGAGTATATTGGCGATCGAAGGTACGGATTCCCCGCTCACATAAAATAACATTGGAGTTTCCTGATGCCAAAATATACTCAGCAGCCATCAACCAATCTTCTATAGTTGCAGCCATCCCACGCTTCAGTAAAACAGGTTTTGGCTGTGCTCCCACCTTCTTCAACAAGGAAAAATTCTGCATGTTCCTTGCTCCCACCTGGATTACATCTGCAACTTCCGCAATGATATCCAAATCGGCGGCATCCATAACTTCCGTGATAATACCTAAGCCACTGGCTTTACTTGCTGTTGCTAATAATTCCAAAGCACTCTCACCATGTCCTTGGAAAGCATAGGGAGAAGTACGAGGTTTATATGCACCACCGCGCAAAAATCTTGCACCCGCAGCTCTCACACGCTTGGCTGTTTCAATAATCATCTCCTCGTTTTCCACAGAACAAGGACCAGCAACCACTACCAAAGGTTGGTTTTCCCCAAATACCACATCTCCTTCCGGGGTATTTACTACTACCTCAGAAGCTTCTCCATGACGGTACTGACGGCTAGCTCGTTTATAGGGTTGTTCTACCCGTAATACTTGCTCAATCCAAGGACTAAATTCTTGAATTTGTAGTGGATCTAAATCAGCAGTTTCACCAACTAGACCGATAACGACTTTATGCTTACCAACAATTTTCTCCGGAGTCAGACCCCAGGTGCTGAGTTCATCAGTCACTCTGCTAATTTCTGCTTCCGGAGAGCCAATTTTCATTACTACAATCATGCTAAATTCCCTGACTGTGTTAAATTTGCTTTTTAAATAACTTGCTGACGATAGTCAAAGATATGATTTGATCTCGACTCAACTAATCAACTAAATATCCGTATATTTATTTTCCTAACATTTCTCGTGACAGTTGTGGTTAAAAATCAAATATTTTTTCTTAATTTATGATTGATGTAGAGTGTGTTACTAAAAATGCGCTCAGACAATATTATACTTAGTTGTATTGGGTATAAGATTACTATAGTTATTTTTATTAACTGATGTTGAAGAATCTAATATGAGTTAGGATTAGAAAAACATTACCTTCAACATTCTCATTACATAATTTACCCAATATCAATAAGTTTGTATCTGAACGCTATTGATTATACTTTTTTTTGCTTACTCTCACGCCAGGCAGTCATCATTCGTTCAGAATTGGTATTGAACTCTTGCCAACCTATAATCCCTCCTGCCTTGTCTTCTTCCCAGGAAGCAGAAATTACACCATAGGTAATACCAAGAACTCCCAATCCAAAGAAGCCTAAATTTAACAATAATACGGCCACTGGAGGCAATTTAACCTCGGTGTAGGTCAAAATAAAATAACTGGCAATGAGAGTTGAGATACCTAGTAGGGTTGGTACACCGCAGAATGCAGCAACTCGCCTCATCATTCGCTGGCTAACTACCTTGGGTATTGCCAGTTGCTCTTTCGTATCAGTGGATTTTTTGGATTGTTTTGTTTGCTTAGCAGAGACTTTCTCAACAGTTTTTACTGTTTTAGCCTTAGCCTTGGTTGACTTTTGGCGTTTTTTAGTGGGTTCAAAAGGCAACCGATTTTCTTCTGATTCTGTAGACATAGGCGAAAACCTATCCACGAATACCTAAACGACGAATTAAAGCTTGATAATGCTCGGGATTGTACTTTTTTATATATCCCAGAAGGCGCTTGCGTTGACCAATAATTTTCAATAGACCGCGACGGGAAGAATAGTCCTTTTTATTAGCTTGCAAGTGACTACTGAGGCGTTGAATCCGCTCCGTCAACATTGCAACTTGCACATCAGAGGAGCCAGTATCAGTCTCGTGAACTTGGTATTGGGAAATAATTTCTTGCTTTTGCTGTTGCGTCAGAGCCATAATTACATGAATATCTAAATTTATGCAGCAGTCTTCCATATTATCACAACTACTCGAATATGTGGCTATGTTTTGGGTAAATGGGTACTAGAGTACTCAATAATGAATCCCAAAATTCCTGGATAAGTGAAGGAATGAGGTGTTGAAAAGTTTGCCTTGGTTAGCCAACCCATAGTATGTCCGCCGGACTTATATCGAAAGGAGCCGAAGTGGACTAGACAAGGAGAGTAGTTTTGACTGTCAACCAAGGATATTACTCAATTTGCTGCATACAATGTAATAACCAGTTGGCAGCAGTTGCTCTACGGGTTTGCCTAGGACCAAATTCACCAACTTTATATCCTTGAAAGCCCAATTGTTCTTTCAATAATTGTTTGTGTTCTTTAGGGATGGAGCGTGTAAGTTTAACTGTTGCAGGACGGCTATCGATGAAGTCTGGCGGTTGGGGATATTCATTCTGCCATTCTGGAGATACTTGACTGATATCCCACTGCTGTGATGATGTCTTGTAGCGATAACCCAAATAGTGCCACACCAATTGGTTAACTGTATTATCATCAATTGTTTCGTTTAAGATTGCCCAGATTGTTTCTGTTGTTAGCGTTGGCAGGTTAGACATGGTACCAGAAAATGATGGTATAATTCCTATACTTGTTGTGATTTATGGGGATCAGGGTAAGTGTAATTAGCGATCACTTTCACAAATCATACCAGCCCTACTCTTAAAATTAACCCTCAATAATCATCACCAAAATTGAGAAGATTGATTGACCAGGGTATTTAATAATCTGTCTTTATGCAACGCCGAATTTTCTTATATCATCCGAGCTCATTTTTTGATTTCAGGACATGTGCAAGGGGTAGGTTATCGCTACGCAACTGTTGATACTACTCAGATGGGATTAAGTGCTTGGGTACGGAATCTACCAGATAAACCTGTGGAGGCAGTATTTGAAGGGTGGCATACCACGGTAACAGAAATGATTCGTTGGTGTCATCAAGGTCCCCCGGCTGCTGTTCTAGAATATGTGGTGGTTGAGTATGAAACCTCAGAAGGCTTGGCTGGATTTGAACTTAAGGGAATGGGGAGTATTGAGAATTGATGGTTGTTAGTTGATAGTCAAAATTGTATCTCCTTTCCTCCTTCCCTCTCCTCTGCACCCTTCTCCTGTACAATATGACGGTTGTTGTATGTACTCTGTGGCGGATTGTGATTGAGCGTTATACTTTGCCGGAAATGGGCAATCTCTGGACTGATAACTATAAACTTCAAACTTGGCTACAAGTAGAAATTGCTGTATGTGAAGCACAGGCTGAGTTGGGGTATATTCCCAAAGAGGCAGTTGCAGAGATAAAGGCAAAGGCTTGTTTTGACCCCCAACGGGTACTAGAAATTGAGGCTAAAGTCCGCCATGATGTAATTGCATTTTTGACAAATGTGAATGAATATGTAGGTGATGCAGGACGTTATATCCATGTGGGTTTGACTAGTTCGGATATGCTAGATACGGCCTTGGCATTACAACTAGTGGCTAGTTTGGATTTATTGCTACAACGCTTGGAAGATTTAATCGTGGCAATTCGTAACAAAGCCAGGGAACATAAGTATACGGTGATGATTGGTCGTTCCCATGGTATTCATGCAGAACCTATTTCTTTTGGTTTTAAATTAGCTGGCTGGTTGGCTGAAGTTTTACGCCATCAAGAACGTCTAACTAAGTTACGGGAAACTATTGCTGTAGGTAAAATTTCCGGTGCTGTGGGGACTTACGCCAATGTAGAACCTAGGGTAGAAGCGATCGCTTGTGAGAAGTTAGGGCTACAACCAGATACTGCTTCGACTCAGGTAATTTCTCGCGATCGCCATGCCGATTATGTGCAACTATTAGCACTAGTTGCCGCGTCCATTGAGCGTTTTGCTGTGGAAATTCGCAACCTGCAAAAAACTGATGTTTTGGAGGTGGAGGAATACTTTTCTAAAGGTCAAAAAGGTTCTAGTGCTATGCCTCACAAGCGCAATCCCATCCGTTCAGAGCGTCTTACTGGAATGGCAAGGATGATTCGGGGTTATGCCGTGGCTGCGGTAGAAAATGTGGCATTGTGGCATGAAAGAGATATTTCCCATAGTTCTGTGGAAAGGGTAATGTTGCCGGATGCTTGTATTTTGACCCATTTTATGTTAAATGAAACAACTGATTTAGTCACTAATCTCCTCGTATACCCTGAGAACATGGCACGGAATATGAATTGCTATGGGGGTGTAGTTTTTAGTCAACGACTGTTATTGACTTTGGTAGAAAAAGGTATGAGCAGAGAAGAAGCTTACGCACTAGTACAAGAAAGAGCCCACAAGGCTTGGAATAAACCAGATGGAGATTTTCGTAATTTAATTAGTCAAGATAGTCGTGTTAATGCCAAGTTATCTCCTGAAGAGATTGCCGCTTGCTTTGATCCCCAGCACCATCTTCAACATTTAGATCGTGTATATCAACGCCTCGATATATAGAAATCAATAATTCATCTTTCTATAAAATTGCAGTCATGGTTCTTTATCTATGGCTGTTTCTCGATATATAAACGCTGTATTTAGTTTGAACTAATTAAGGATTTTTACTGACTGCAATATAGATACTATGGTGTAAAAATTGGTATGTGTGATTATATATTTCCAATGTAGATAATTTGCATACTCCAATATTAGCCAATTGGTAACAGATTAATACTATTGATTTAAGCCTACAAACAAGGGTGGAAATATTAAATATTAAGTATCAGGTTTAGTATCGTGCCATTTTATGTAATTTGTTAGCAGTTTGTATCAGCAATAAGTTATACAAATATACACAAAAAGTTACTGTATTAAGTTACATCGGTGCCTTTATGATGGATATTCTAGCTGCCCTTTCTGCTTCCGCAGCAGCAGGAATACGTACTGCTTTACCGTTACTTATTATTGGTATTTTACAAGGTGAAAAACTCTGGTCACAAATACCAATCCTGTCTCATATTTACTCACCAATTCTAGTCGTATTACTTAGTATTTGCTCTCTTATAGAGTTAATTGCTGCTAATAAATTACTTGGGCAAAGAATATTACAGGTGATGCAATTATTCCTATCTCCCATCGTGGGGGCAATTATGGGATTAAGTGTAGCCTCTGCAACGGCAACGCCTCAGTGGATAATTGCTTGCATTGGAGGAACTTTAGCTTTTATCCTGCAAATAGTCCAAGTTGGTTGGTTTTATCGTTTGCGCGGTTTGCCCCGTTGGGCTGTATTTATCCAAAATAGTTTGTGCGTTGTGTTGGTAAGTTTTGCTGTTACGGCTCCTTCATCAGGAGGACTAATAGCACTGATTTTGCTATGGTTCGGTGTGTTAAGTGGTAAATATTGGTATCGCTGGTATTGGCGTGGAAGACAGTCGTGATGAAGAAGTTCTCACCATCCAAGGTGTAATGATAGTATTGAGAAGTTTTTATCTACGTAACTAATATGGGATACCCTATGCATCAGGGGAGTTACTGGGAATCCCACACTTACAGCTTGGTGTAAGTGTGGAACTATGTCATCTATTGTTTGCAAATACCATTAATTATGGAGTTTTTTGCAAATCAGGTCTTTCCTCAGGAACGATGGCATTCTCAACAGGACATACTTGAAAACATATACCACAGTCAATACAAGTGGCAAAGTCAATCCAGTACCAATCAGTACCTTTTACATTTTTCCCTGGTCCTGGGTGAATACAAGCGACTGGACAGGCATCTACGCAGTCTGCAACACCTTCACAGACTTCTGTTACGATTGTGTGTGGCATGTTCCCCTCTGTTGTCAATTTTGGATTACTTTATGGAAAAGCCGCTAGCGTCTATGGATTTGAAATTTTCCCCGTTTTCCTTGTTGGTGTGTTATCGAAGGATGATGGGTATACTCCGTAAGCTATGACTTTAATCAAATATCAAGTCTAAAGGATAAAACTATTGTTTGCTTGGTTTATGGATTGAATAATCTAATTACTGCTATTTTCCCTGGGAATCTTGTACTAATTCAATGACAGGTGAAGCATCTGTTTTAACCCAAGCAATTTGTACAATAGCGCGATCGCTAGCATATTGTTTAATCTCTGGGACTGTTTTTCCACCCAAATCTATTTCGACCCTGACTAAATGGTGAGAATCCCTGAGCTTTTGAGCATAGGCAAAGGCTGAACCATAGGCATCGGGAGTTTCCGGAATTACTAACCAGTTAGTAGTGGGCGTTGCCTGTGGTAATTGCTGGTTTTGTACAAGTGCTTGGTATAAATCTTCTATGAAAAAAGCAAAACCGATACCAGGTATATTTTCTCCTTGGGGATGGTATAGCCCTAATAATTGATCGTATCGACCACCTCTAGCTAGAATATTTGCTCCTGTACTTGTATCGCTAACTACTTCAAATACTATTCCTGTGTAATAATCAATGGTTTGAATTAGGCTCAAATCCAGGATTAAAGGAAAATTACCTTGGGATTCCAGTAAACCTACTAATGCTTTCAGGTTATTTACTGCTGACTGTTGTGATGGCTCTAAACTAAGGTTAAGAACCTTTTGTAATACATCATGGGGATTTCCACGTAAATCCAGGATCATTTTTGCACGCGACCGCAACTCATCGCTCAAGGGTAATTGATCAATGGTAATTCTATCTAGGTGAGCGATTGCCTGACGTACTCGAGGGCGTACCTGCTCGGGGAAAGCTTGCAACAGCGTTCGGGTAATTCCCGCTTCCCCAAGAATTAAATGCCAGGGACTAATTGCCAAACCTTGCAAACAATCGGCAATAATCATCAACACTTCAGCATCAGCAATCAATCCACCACCACCAAGCAATTCCACCCCAGCTTGAAAAAATTCCTGGGGTTGATTGTGCTGTAAATTAGGTGGGCGTTGGAAAACGTTACCGTTGTAATAAAGGCGTTGGGGGTAGGAATTACCAGCCATGCGAGTTACCACTGTACGGGCAATGGAGGCTGTTAATTCTGGACGTAACCCCAATTCCTCATTGTCGACATTTTGCAGTTGAATCACCGTGGAGCTTTGAATTGCACCCCCTGCCATTAAGGTATCCATACGCTCAAGGGTTGAGGTAATGATCCTGTGATATCCCCAACGGTGAAACACTTGTTGTAACTTATCTTCAATCCAGCGTTTTTGAGCTACATCTAAGGGTAATAGATCTCTAGCTCCCGCCGGAGGTTGATACACCATTATTTTTTCTTTCCACCAAACAAACCACCAAACAAACCGCCACCCTCAGATTTATTTGCTGATTTAGCTCCAGCCGAACTTGCTTTGGGCTTGTTAGCACTGGATTTTGCTAAAATCTGTTCAACTCCACGCTTGCCCGCCGATGCTTGTTCATCATTGGGGTCTAGTTGTAGGGCACGGTCAAAATGCACTTTTGCCATTGTGGTTTGATTTTGCCTTAAATAGACCACTCCAATCAAGCTATGACAAGCACTATTATTTGGCTCCATCTTCAATGCATCTTGTAATTCCACCCTTGCAGCCTCGAATTTATTTTTTGCCACTAAATCTTGGGCGCGGCGGATGTATTGAACTACACGGGACTCTTCAGTCGCAGGTGGTGATTTTTTCGGGGGTGTGCTGGTTTTACTGGAAGGAGGAGCAGTGGTAGTTTGCTCTGGTTGAGTTGGAGGAGTAGGAGGCCATGGTGCGGGGGTGGGTACTGGTTGTTTGGCTAGGCTGTTCCCCCCAGTCCGAATTAAGTAAACTAAATTTAATTCGCTGATGATAGAAATTTTAGCGTTCGCGTCTTTTAAGGAGTCATACTGTTCGCTGGCAATTTTAGCGATCGCACCTTTGTAAGCTTGTTCTACATTGGGTGTTTTTGCTAATTGTTTTGCGATATCGCTGCTCAACTCTACCGAGATAGAGTCTGTTTGTAAACGTTTAGCTGTTTGAGAAAGAATTAACACATATTCAGCGTAGTCCTGTTCTACTGACAGCTTTTCATAAGCTGGATTTACTAACTTTGATAGCAACCGGTTTGCCAATTTGTTCTCATCTTCGCTCACCTGTCGCAAACTATCAGGATGTAAGCAACGTACTATTTTTAGGTATCTTTTACGGACATCCTTAACTGTGCCATCTAAGGGAATACACAAAATAGCATGGTAATCAATGAAATCATATTTAAACAAACCACGATCTAATTGAAAAGATAACATAGGAACATAGAAAAATTACTTAGTAAATTAAGTCTTTCAGATGCTTTCTAGTTTACTTTACTTATTGTATACAGCGACAAATTTAACATTGGTTCTAACCCCATGTACTCAGTGCTGGTACTTGTAGTAATTCTTGACTTAAACTGCTGTAAATTAAGCCATTAGTAGCTAAAATTCTCCCAGAATATAACTCTAGTGGACTGCCATCATAGGCGGTAACTTTCCCTCCAGCTTCTTGGACTAAAATCACTCCAGCACTAATATCCCAGGGAGACAAGCCTCTTTCCCAGTATCCATCAACACGTCCGCAGGCTACGTGTGCTAGATCGATAGACGCAGATCCACTACGCCTTACTCCCTGGGTTAGGTGGGTAAGATGACAAAATTCTGCATAATTATTATCCGTTGTTTCTCGGCGATCGTAAGCAAATCCCGTAACTAACAAAGATTTACTGAGTTCAGTAGTTTTAGACACCTGAATGGAACGACGATTAAGTGTAGCTCCTAAGCCTGCAGCAGCCCGGAAAAGTTCCTTGTGGAAGGGATCGTAAATTACACCCAGTTGAGGTACGCCATTAATTAATAAACCGATGGAGACAGCAAAACAAGGATATTGGTGGGCGAAATTGGTGGTTCCATCTAAGGGGTCAATTGCCCAGAGATATTCATTTTGCTGGTTTCCTAATTTACCGGACTCTTCCGCCAAAATTGCGTGTTCGGGAAAATGACGATGTAAATAATCTAACACAACTGTTTCAGATGCTTTATCTGCTACAGTGACTAAATCTCCCGGTCGCCCTTTTTCTGTAATTGCATCTTCTACCTTACCCAAATAGTCTTGTAAGACTGCTCCAGCAGCTAAAGCCGCTTCCGTGGCAACATCGAGAAATATTTGTAAGTTAGACATTATAAATTTTGGATACTTCGACAAGCTCAGTACAAGTTTTGGATTTTTTATTCGTGCCTTTCTCTTTTACCTTTGCCCTCCTTCAACGGTACTGACGGCGAAACTGATAAGGGGTAAGGGGCATAGGCTTTGCTGGGTTCCAAATTTCTTCAGCCATCAATCTTGCCCATTGTTGGGCGCGTTCTAAGCGGGGATTATATTTTTGATTAGGCGAATGTGCTACATATAAGACATAACCTTCTTCAACTAATTGCTCATTTAACAGTGTGCCATCTTTCCACACATAGGCCAGGGTTCTACCAATTTTGTCTCGGGCAAGAATATCAAATTCTAGGGTGACTGGTTCTTCTTTCCCAATCAGTTCTTGTAATCTTTTTCTTGCCCTAATTCCCCAAGGACGTTGACGTAAATCAGGTGCTTCCACACCAATCAACTTCACTTGAGAAATCAATGTAGGTTGATTCCCCATACCCAGGACTTCCAAAGTTTGCCCACTAACTACCCGACTTACATTTACCTGTATTTTGACCGGTTGTTGTGACTTTTTACCAAATTGACATCCCCCTAGCAGAAAAGCGACACAAAAACCCGAAACTAATAGATGAGGCGGAAAAATTATCCTATTCAACATACCACTCCACGACTCATGGTAATCACACATGAAACAAGTTAACCACAAGGGTTACCCCTTCCTCTATTCTTCATCCAAAGGTAAACCTGCTTTCACTTTACCCTTGCCAAAAAATCTGCCAAACTGAAGCTCATATACCTCATCTTCATCCTGGGTTTCGACTTCCAAGTCAGAGCGAGCATAACTAACACACAAAAGTGCATAGCCTTTTTTCCGTAATACTGGGGATAAGCCTACTGCTTCTGGCTGATAAATCTCTCCCTGCAATACCCTCACAGCACAAGTCGTACAAGCACCGTTACGACAAGAAAATGGCAACTCCATACCCTGTTGTTCGGCACAGTGGAGGATATAACGGTCATCGGGAACTTGTACAGTATATTTAATATCTTTAGTGCGAACGTTAACCTGAATCTTGTAATTTTGGGGCATTTTCAGTACCAAATTTGAGAAATATTCTTTAATGATTGCAGTTTCTGACATTTCATTGTACGATAGAACATCGTGGCACCTGGAGAGGTGGCCGAGTGGTTGAAGGCGCAGCACTGGAAATGCTGTTATGCGGCAACGTATACGAGGGTTCGAATCCCTCCCTCTCCGTTATGACCAAGAAATTAAAATATAAACTGCTGTAATAAAAGCAAGATATCTTGCAGATTTTCTAGGTAGTGATATTTATAAAATAATTACACAAGATTATTATTGTCCGATTTATCTGTTTCACCTGGAATAGGTTTAGTAGGGGATGCGATGATTGACCTTGTTATTTTGCTTTGCGATCGCTTGTTAGACAAATCTCATGTCTAGTACAGCACGGCGTAAATAAAGTAACCATATTCCTAATTTTACTCAACTTTAGTGAAACTCAACAAATCTAATCATACTTGCAATGGACAGTGGCTAGTTTTAGCATCAATAGTAGTATTAGGTTTGTTAGTGTCAGTAATGCTATAAAAACCTTTAAATACAATCCTGCTAGTTGCAAATTACATTCGCAGTTTGGGTTTATCGGTCCAACAAGCAAGATTTTGGATTGTTACCAGTGCCTCTTTTTCTGTATGGGATAACTCCATTTGTATCGCAGTTTGTTCAAAACTTCAGATCACCGCATACTACTCCCTGCCGTCATATTTGTGGGTCCAATTCTGGCTTTAATTGCAGATTTACTCTCACAATTATCAGTCACTGAATAATGGGAGATAGAAGATATAAATTATAGTTGTTCTACTTATTTTATTTTTCTTCTAAGTTAATAAATAAAATTATGTCAGTAGGGAATTGAAGTAGGGAGCAATGTTTTAAATCTACCGCTAAACTTGAGAATCAGTCCAAGACTGGCTGCACCACAAGCTAAGTTATACAAACAATTAAAACTTAAGTTGTCCATTGCTTCCATATAGTATTTTGCTGTATGATTCCTAACAAATAAGGTTCTAGTGAAAAGCAGCCACTAGAGGTAACGGGGAAAGTCTGGTGTAAATCCGGCACTGTCCCGCAGCTGTAAGCAAGGAAAAAACTTACCTTGTAAGTCAGAATACCCGCCAAAAAATCAACACAACATAGCTAAATCTACGAGGTATAGATGGCAGCAAATACAATATTCGTTTGTACGACCTGTGCAAGCAGGTGGGAGAATGGTAAGCGTGTTGGTGAAAGTGGTGGTGAAAAGCTACTCAAGCGCTTGCAGTCAGATTATCCCAACTGGGAATTAAACCAAGAATTTGTGATCCAACCAGTGGAATGCATGAGTGCTTGCAGTCGTTCTTGCGTAATTTCCTTCGCTTCACCTGGTAAAACTACTTATGTTTTCGGAGAGATTTCACCTGATTTAACTCCCACAGAAGTTGATGGTGTTTTTTATTGTGCCGGTAAGTACTACGTACATCCAGAAGGTTCCTTACCTTGGTCAGAACGTCCCCAACCACTTAAAAAGGGACTTTTAGCAAAAATTCCAGCAGTTCCCATCCCCAGAGAAAAGAAAAATACTGAATTGGAACTGTGTAATTGAGAATTTGGGAATTTAATTGCAGCAAAATTTTGTCCTGATTAAACCTTATCCTTGTCTAAATCTGGAGCCAGTCAAGGAATATAAGGTGCTGCTTAATAGGGCGCTTCCTCCCATAAAGGGAAATAAACAGATATTCAGGCTAACCTGTCAAAAACTATGGATTTCAGATTAGATGAGTTTTAATTTGAAGTCGAGGAAGCTAACTGGAAAACCCAATGAGATAAAGGTATTGATCAAATTTGAATTGATAATACAACTTGACGAGCATATCCTTGAGGTTTTGCTTGCACAAACAGAATTGGGGCGTTGCTGACAGGACAATATTACTCATAGGATTAATGTCTAATGCGAATAGGAAATGAACTCTGGCAAGGATATTTTGGTTACTGGCAAAACCGATTTATTCACCATAATATTTTGACTATTGGATACACCGCCTGGGATGGTTACATGAATGTAGGTAAGGGATGGGATGGTTACATGAATGTAGGTAAGGGAATGGTAGTTTGCGATGTTGTCGATGCAATCCCTCTCTTCATAGATTGGAGTGTTGATGCGGTAACCTTCAATCAAGCATTCGTTCCTCAAGGGCAAGTAGTTTCGTATCTGCAAGCAATGGAGGTGAAGAAATATGTGGTAAGCGCACTGTATAAAGCGATCGCCACTTATGATCCCACCCAAGCAATAGTTATTCTGATTGTCGGTAACAGTACGGTAGATATCAACCTGCTACAAAATCTAGGTATTCCCCTTGCTGAATGTTACAAGCAGGTACAGCAACGTCGGGTAGAATTTCAGCCTGCTCTAACTACTGTACCAAGGAGGGACTTATGAGTGAATCTCCTAATACTCTGGACTGGCAGCAAGACTTTATAGCCACAAATTTATTAGCGATCGGTTACAATGCCTGGGTTGGGTATTCAAGCGGTGAACGCGGTGCGACCATTTGCAGTACTGATTCCCCTGCAATGCGGATTGCAGGGGAAACTTTCAAAAGCTATTTTGTACCCCGTTCTCGTTTACCCCCATTTTTGAATGTCTGGTTAGCAACTCCCGACACAGTTATTTTACGTCATCACTTTATGAATACCCATATTTTGGAAGCCGCAAATACCTATAATCCCGCAACTCAAGCCTTACTATTACTGGAATCTTGCCACCAAACGACCTTCTTCTACTTAAAAAATTTGGGTTGCTGAATCAGGGGATGAATTAGCGTTTGAAACCATTGATAAATCGTTGAAAATGTAGTGAAATCATCCCCTGATTCAGCAACCCAAAAAAATTTACCCCTTACCCCACCCCAATGTTACGAACAGGTTTGCAAAGAGTGGACAGAATTTCAACCACAATCTACTCAATTATTGAAACAAAAACAATATGATTGATGTTCAATTAATTAGTCATCTCAAAAATCACCTACAATCCAATCCGGTTTAGGATCGAAAAAATTATGGATAGCAATTTATCTCAATTCAAGTCAGTTTCTCCTAGACCAAAAGTAATTATTTTTACTTCTATACTTCATCTGGCAGTATTATTAGTATTCCTACCCCACACCTTTAGTTGGTCTGCTGTGGGGGTAGCGGTATTTTTACATTGGATAACCATTGGTCTGGGAATTTCTTTTGGTTTTCATCGTTTGGCTGCCCATCGAAGCTTACAAACTCCCAAATGGTTAGAGTATTTTTTGATTTTGTGCGGTACTTTAGCTCTTCAAGGAGGAGTACTTGGCTGGGTGGGATATCACAGACTACATCATTTGTATTCTGATAGACAAGGAGACCCTCATAACTCCAACCAAGGATTTTGGTGGAGTCATATCAATTGGTTAATGCATTCGGTTCCCATGAGAACTGAACTTTCCCGCTTCACCAAAGACATTGCCAACGACTCATTTTATCGTTTTTGTCATAGATATTATGTTGAACTACAAATAGCCTTAGCCGTAATCCTATATTTTCTCGGTGGGTGGTCTTTTGTAATTTGGGGAATCTTTGTCCGTTTATTTGTAGGACTTCACTCTACTATGTTTGTCAATAGTGCTTGTCATATGCTTGGCTATCGTACTCATGATTCACAAGACCAGTCTACTAACTGTTGGTGGGTTGCTTTGCTAACTTTTGGAGAAGGTTGGCATAATAATCATCATGCCTTTCAATATTCAGCCCGTCATGGTTTGCAATGGTGGGAAATTGATATGACTTGGATCACAATTAGATTACTGCAATTCCTCAGATTAGCCACTAATGTCAAGACTATAGACCAGAAATAATCCATGGTAACCTGCTGAAATGATCAAGAAGAATTAAAGAAATATGACTCAAACCCAAGAGCCCCATCAACAACATAGAGAAATCATTACCCCATCAAGCCAGAATTGGAGCGTTCGCATTTCTAGTTTACCTAGTGGATAACCCTATCTCTACCAACTTTTTAGCTATATTCAAGAGGGAAATTTAACAGTCATGAACCCAGCAGGTATGGTTTTACATTTTGGTAGAGATGAATTGTCACCAGCTCTGCGGTTACGCATTCATAATCCCCATACCTATGACCGTATTTTGGCATTTTTTGGCGCACTTGGGTTTTGTGAAGCCTACATGGATCAGTGATGGGATGAGGAAAATAATAATCTTGTTGAGTTCATTGGGTTGTTTTATCGTAGTAACGTATATTCAAAAGCAAATAAACGGGTAACAATTCCATTGCTGTTTAAGGTGATAACTCAACGGCTGAGAACAGTCCCGACTCGAATTCAAAATAGCCGCAATAATATACAGTATCACTACGATTTAGGCAATAATTTCTATCAGTTTTTTCTCGATCCAACTTTGACCTATTCCTGTGGTTATCAGATGCGATAAACCGATTCCCTAGAACAGATGCAACTTCAGAAACACGAATCATCTCTCTTCTGTCACTATCCGGATATTATCAATAAAAGAATAAAAAAATAAAACTCTGAAAGGAAAGTGGGGCAATGGATCTAGAGTTACAAATCCTGAAACATTTAGCAAGAGATGCTCACCCAACAATTGCCATCATAGATGAATATTGTGCAGAGTATAAGGACTTATTTAAGAGGATGTTTTAAAAGTCGAAGTGAGTTACAAATCATGCAAGTCCCCTGACCATGATACGTATCATTGGAATATAGATAAAAGTCTCAGAAGTTTCAGGTAGCCTTTCATAGTCCTTACTTAATCTTCTACACCAATTGAGCCACCCGAAAGTTCGTTCTACAACCCAACGTTTTGGTAAAAGGGTAAAACCCTTCTTTTTTAAGGGTCTGAGAACCACTTCCACAATCCAACGAAAAACATCGATTATCCAGTGGGCAAAATCTTCCCCCCGATATCCTCCATCCATCCAGATCGTGTGCAGTCTTTTAACTTTATCTTTCATCTGAGAAACCTACCAGAACGTTTAGTTTAGCCCCTGCACGTTCTGGCACACTTGCAGAAGCAACCAAGACTCGCAAAACTAGCCCTAACAAGTCAACCGTAATAAATCCCTTACGTCCATGTATTTGTTTTCCTGGGTGGAAACCAACATCCGTACAAATCATGGTTGCGGTTTCAACTCATTGGCTATCAAAGGCTGCTTCCGATGGACTTGGTTCTCGACTGGCTGCTACCCGAACCCATTGATATAGTTTGTCATGAACCTGAAGCCAAGTACGGTCTTTGCGCCATCTTCTGAAATAGCCATAGACTGTAGACCAAGGTGGTAATCTCCTGGTAATGCCCGCCATGTACATCCTTGACACAGTAGGTATAAAATCGCGTTTACTACTGGGTACATACATGTTGTTGTACCTGGACGACCACCTGGTTTTGCCTCTGGTAACAGCTGTGGGATTAACTCCCACTGTTGCCACGTTAAATTGCTAGGATAATTCTTAGTCATTTGCTCACGGGGTGCTGTTTTCTATAATTCTCAGCATATGCCTTGTCAGCTTTTTTATGATACCTCCCACCTTTTAAAACATCCTGTAAGGAAGTAATACATTATGAGTGTTTCAAATATTTACACTTAGAAATAATATCAACGATAAAAAGGAAATCATTACCAGAGATAGGGAAGGTAGTAAGTATAAACTCAGCCCAGTCATTACATCATTTCCTAGCTAATTCAGATTGGTCAGTAGATGAATTAAAACAACGAAGATTAAATAAACTTAAGCAAGTATTGAATGGTCAGGCGATTACAGTAGTAATAGATGAAACCGGAGATATAAAAAAAGGTAAAAAGACTGATTCTGTAGCGAGACAATACTTAGGAAGTGTGGGAAAAGTTGATAATGGAATCGTTTCAGTCAATGCTTATGGAGTCTACCATAATATAACATTTCCATTAATCGTAAAAGTGTTTAAACCAGAAGGGACGTTAAAAGAAGGAGATAAATATAAAACTAAAAGAGAGTTAGCGTCAGAAATAATTACAGATTTAATTGAAGAGAACTTTAATATCGAATTAGTACTGGTAGATAGTTTATATGGTGAAAGTAGTCAATTTCTGAGAAAAGTAGATGAATCGAACTTAGCTTATGTAGTTGCAATTAGAAGTAATCACGGAGTCTGGTTGCCATTAGGGCAAAGTGTTAGAGAAAACAAGTGGTGTAAATTTGAGAGAACATTTAGTAATAAAAAATCATAAACTAGATACATTAGAGAAATAATTGATGGTAAAAAAAGAGTCATAACTTACTGGGAAATAACTAATGACCCAGAAACGATGCCAGAAAATTCTACCTCCTTCGTAATGACGAATCTTCAAGGTAGTTTGAAAAAGACTTTAGGCAACTTATATGGATTCATAACCTGGGTCGAATATGGGTTTCGTCAGTGTAAACAAGAATTAGGTTGGACAGATTATCCGTTTACACACTTTCAACATATTGAGAGGTGGTGGGAGATTATTTTTTGTGTTTACACGATGATTAGTTTGAATTCTCCAGCATTATTAGCCTTAAATCAATCTTGTCAAGTTAAGACTGAGCGGCAAATAAATAGTCATATTGATTTTTCTTATCATCAACAATGGAATAATGAATGTGGATGGAAGAATGTTTTAAATAATCTGCGTCTAATCGTCCAACCACTTTTACTATTTTGGTTGATTTATCCCTCGATTGATATTTTTCCTAATTCACAGTTCTTACTGGGATTCAATCATTTAATTGCTGCTATGAATCAATTCAAATCCTGTTATGTTTCTGGATGATTTAGCTCCTGAACTATTTGCTTATTTCGGAGAATGACAGAAAAAAAATGTACTTGAGACGGCTACAAATTGGACTTTTTCAAATATCTGAAACTCGAGAGTCAATAAGCTGTTTAACTTCTTCTGCTTATCAGTATGAGCGGTAGCAATGCAGTTAGAGATTGCTGCCTTAAAATCTGCAAAATTAGCATATTACTTAGAGTATAAACATTCATTTATAAGAAATTTACAAAATCTTTCAATCAAATTTAATTGTGGAGAATCGCAAGGTAAATAACATAGTTGTATACCTACTGATATCGCATATTTATGTACTAATTTACACTTCTGATATCTGGCATTATCTCGTACAATAACAATTGGTTTATTTAGCCCCAGATTAGCTAATTGAAATAACAACTGGCACAGACTTTCTGAATTAATTTAAGTTTCATTTCTAATTGTAATTATTTCCTTAGTAACTGCATTAACTGCTCCTAAAACATTAAATCGTTTTCCACCGGAAGGTGAACAGATAAATGTTCTTGTAAAACACCATAAAAATCCTAAGTATGCTCGATGTACAAAGTGGGCTGCGTCAACAAAAAAAACTACTTACTTTCCGCTAATAGCTTCTTCCAGTAATGCTAATAGCTTTTTTTGTCTATATTTTTATACCTCTTCAATCTTTTCTGGGTCTACTGACTTTCCCGGCACATACCCCACTTTTAAGCAACGCAAACCTGTTCTGAGCAGAAATTCTCTTACCTGAGTTGGACTGCGCTTAATACCAGTTATTTTTTCAATGGCATCACTCCCTTCTGCAATACTTGTAGCTGGATGTTTCTCAAAATATTCTTTCAAAATATCACTATACTGATTTAATTCACTTGGCTCTCCTTTGTGGTGTATTTTTTTTAGTTCTTCTACTCCTCCTCATTGATATTGTTTAATGTAAACTATGAATTAATGTTGTTTTTTATATTTTACACAAACGACAAATATCTTTATGCTTTATACCCTGACTTTTTATATACATAAATTACATATTTTTCTGTACTAATGGATGATGATAATGATATCATTCAGAATGAAGTTTATCAATGTATTCTTGCGTAAAATCTATTTTTTACATCAGACTTTACCTGGTTTCTCAAGTAATATTGTTTATTAATTTATAATACTTGTTATTCCCGCTATAGAAAAGTCCAGCTTTTAACCGTTCTTAGTATAACCCCCAATGGGGTGGGAATGTTACACACAATTGTCACTCAAAGTAATGAAAGAAACGGTGGTTGGAGTGCTAAATATATTTTTCCTGGTGGTTATGCACCACCACTTCATGAAGTGATTCAGGAGCTTTGGACAGCAAAACTACCAGTTGCCCATTGTGAGAATCTAAAGCCTCACTATGCGGAAACTATGAAGCGGTGAGCAATTAATTTTACAAATAACCAAGATAAAATTGCATCATTGGGAGCTACTTAAGATCAGCGTTTATTACGTATGTGGTATCTTTATTTGCAATCTTTTGAAGCTTCCTTTAGATATGGTAGCCTACAGGTTTATCAAAAATTATTTCATAAAGGAAAACAATGGCACTTAGATTTTCCTTTAACATTTAATCCGATAGTTTCACTCAAAGGGAATGAAAATCAGATTTATACAAATCAGTAATAATATTTATGGGAAAATTGAGGTGAACATTTTCACTAAAATCACAATAGCACTCACATAATGCTATCAACCCACATTCCGCAGGTTCAATCAACAAGCTTGGTCTTTTTATAATTCAGTTAAAACGACGCTTTCAGAGATTCAGTGAATATGAGTGCATTCAGCGAGACTCCCAAAGGTAACTGCACCTTAGATAAGAACGGAAGCATTAGTTGAGAATGATATCAATTGGGTATGATTTGGCGATTCCCGCTAATTATCAAATTAGCAGTAAGCGAAGCTATGCCGTTAGGCTTATCGCGATAAAACTTAATTTCCGAAAACCCTTACCATACAAGTGTTTTGAAAATATAGAAATTTTTTCCTTTACGTGCGGAATGTGGGTTCAAAACTATCTGAGCAGATAAATAAAGTATTCTAGTTATATTTGACTAACTGTGTGTTTGTAATGTTTTCACTAAAAGTCCATGCTTGGGTGCAAAAATCATTGCAATCACAAATAATAGAGTCTGCAACACTACAATACATCCACCTGTTGCAGCATCAAGATAATAACTAATATAAGTTCCCATAACACCGGAAAAGACTCCAGAAATAGCAGCAATTAATGTCATTTTGCCAAAGTCATCGCTCAACATATAAGCAGTTGCTCCTGGAGTGAGTAGCATCGCAATGACTAAAATAATTCCCACAGTTTGTTGCGCTGCGACAATAATTAAAGCTAATAATGTTAATAAAATATAGTATAAAGCAGTGGTATTTAATCCAATACTGTGGGCATGGGTTGCGTCGAAACAGAATAGGAGTAGATCTTTCCGCAATATCATCAAAAATACTATCGTAACAGCACTAATAATGATTGTTTGCATTAAATTTTGGTCTGAGATTCCCAAGACATTGCCAAATAGAATATGCATTAAATCGACACTAATTCGTGTTTTAGAAATTAGCACTAAACCAAAGGCAAAAAAACCAGTAAAAACTAACCCCATTACTGTATCTTCTTTGACTCTGGTTCTGGCTTTAATAAATCCAATAGAAATGACAGAACCTACACCAAATACAAATGCTCCAATAGCGAGGGGCACATTTAAAATATAAGCAATTACAACTCCTGGAAGGACTGCATGGGATACAGCATCTCCCATCAAAGCCCACCCTTTAAGAGTCAAATAACATGAAAGAACGGAACACACAAATCCTACTAGGGCACTTACAAATATTGCCTTAAGCATAAATTCAAACTGCAAAGGTGCAACAAACCATTGCCAAACTATTTCGACACTCACAATATCTTGCTCCAGAAACTTTCTTTTAGTCTGATTCAGATGACATTGGTCATTAAAAAATCAATGAGGTTAAATTCAGAGTTATATAATTCGTAATAGACCTGATAAGTTATAACTTTTATAGCAATTGATATATTAGTTAGGACAGTCTTTTTTGCTTAGAGAAATGTCAAGAGGAAAACATACTAACTATCTCCCATTCAATACACCCTTAGCTGGCATCATTCCTTCAAAAGTTAAGGCGATATTCTCTTCCGTAAAAACTTCCCTGGTAGGACCATATGCCAAAACGGTACGATTAATTAAAACTACATCATCACAAAATGTAGAAATTGAAGATAGATCGTGAATTGAAATTAGAATTGTATGACCCTTCTCTCGTAATTCTAGTAAAAGTTCAATAATAGCTTTTTCTGTTTTAATATCTACTCCCGCAAAGGGCTCATCTAAGAGAATTATTTCTGCTTTTTGTGCCAATGCACGGGCTACAAAAGCTCTCTTCTTTTGCCCCCCTGAAAGCTCTCCAATTTGTAGATATTTGAATGGATTCATATTGGTTATAGCTAAACTTTCTGCTACGGCTTGCCTATCCTTTATACTAGGGATTCTCAGTAAGTTCATGTAGCCATAACGTCCCATCATGACTACATCTTGTACGTTGATAGGAAAATTCCAGTCCACATCTTCAGATTGGGGAATATAAGCAACTAAGTTTTGCTTTTGCGCCTGTTTTATGGGCATTCCTTTAATCAATACACGCCCACCTATTGGAGGCACAAATCCCATAATTGCTTTAAATAAGGTTGACTTTCCAGAGCCATTCATACCCACCAAACCAATTATAGAACCAGCTTTTAACTCTAGATGAGCCTCATGCAAAGCAACTTTACCATTATAAGTAACTGTAAGCTTTTCAACTTTAACTGTAGTTCTAGACATAATATTTTATGACCCATTAAATTTTCTTGAATACGGTCATTATTTATAGACTTTATATTAATAAATAATAACAGAATCAAACTTACTCTATTTACAGATAAATCTAGTATGTAATCATTAATATTTTGACTTTCTCAAACCATTAACTAAAATATTAATGTTGTATTTTAATAACTTAAAATAAGTCGGTGCAACACCATTCACATCAGTCAGAGAATCAACATAAAAAACTCCGCCGAATTTAGCATTGCTTTCCTTTGCTACTTGCTTTTGAGCATCTGCACTGACGGTACTTTCACAAAAGACTACGGGGACTTGATTATTCCGCACTGTTGTAATTACTTGTTTTACCTGTTGCGGAGTTGCTT
>CBZS010000010.1 GCA_000613065.1 Richelia intracellularis
ATCGTTGTTGTTGGGGAATTGAGCAATTATTTAAAAATTGCAAAACATCTGACTATAACCTGGAAGATGCCAAAGTCAATGAAACTCGTTTTTTAGCCTTAGTATTACTGATTGTAATTGCGTATAGTTTAGGGACAATTCAGGGTCAACTCAGGGTCAACAGATGCAAATATTAAGTATTGAAACTTATGCTGGACATATTAAACTGCATAAGGACAAATATCCACGCCAGAGTGATCTTAGCTTCGCCCTTTAAGGGCAAAGATGGATATATGCTATGGAATTATGGGCTGATTTAGCTCTAGCCTTGATTACCCTCAAACCCTATAAAGGACTCCATTCTCAGCGTGGATTTCATGCTCTATCTCTTATTAAACAAGCTGTTTAGCCTTGTTGTCACCTGGTAAAAATTTATGCAAAAATACAATTATAGGAAATAACCTATAGCAGACTGTATCATTAGCGTATATAGAAATAAAGTAATAAATAACCACTACCATATTAATTTAGTAGTAGGTTTTTACGTATGTTCTGTTGTAAGCCCATGATGAGATTTGAACTCATGACCTCACCCTTACCAAGGGTGTGCTCTACCCCTGAGCTACATGGGCAAATGGTTACTCTTTTATTAGTTAGGAGAGAGGAAAATTCTCAGCAGAATTTATTATTCATAGCTCCTAACTTGTGAAGGTGGGCCGGACTGGATTTGAACCAGTGTAGGCGCTAGCCAACGGATTTACAGTCCGTCTCCATTAACCACTCGGACACCGACCCGTGGCATCCACAGTTACTAATAATAACATAAATATTTTAAATAGCAAGGGGTTTAGCCAATAAAAGTAATTCTTTGCAGACAATCATGAGCTAGGATTTAAAACTTGCGATCGCTTACTCTAACTTGCCAGTTTGCGAAACATGAGAATATCAATATGATTGCCAATATCATATCAAATGCCACAGTTACCACCCAAAGACTATATTCAAGCAGTTTCTTTTCCTGATGAAATTAGTTTGCATCCCATTGGTGCAATACGTTCTCCCTATAAAGAACGTCATGGGACACCGCGACAGTCTCACCTGCGTACAGTACCATCAGATTATCAGCCTGCGATCGCTACAATCGAACTTTTCCCTGAGATTGTTCCGCAAGAAGCACTAAAGGATATGGAGGGTTTTGAACGTATTTGGGTGATTTCCTGGCTACATCTCAACAAGTATTGGAATCCTACAGTGATTCCCCCGCGTGGTCCTCGCGTTCGTCGGGGTACTCTAGCTACCCGCGCACCCCATCGTCCTAATCCCATAGGTTTGAGTGCTGTGAAACTAATGAAGATAGAAGGTTTGGTTTTGTATATTGAAGGCATTGATTTATTAGATGAAACTCCGATTTTAGATATCAAACCCTATGTGACTTATTGTGATGCTTTTCCTAACATTAGGTGTGGTTATGTTAACGACATAGAAGAGACAAAGGAATTAGAAGTGGATGTTTATGGTAAAAATAGACCTGGCTTTATCAACCCAGAAAGTTGATTATCATAGCAAAGCTAAAGGAAAAATTTTGGGGAAGACCAAAACATTTTCAGTTATTTATACATATGCTTGGAAACGTAAAACTGGACTTTTGATTATAAACTCAGTACCATTTTCCAAAGTCAATTGATAAGATAAAGTACCATCATGATTTTATAGAACAATTTGGCAACCAATTGATAGTCATATTACCGTTTTTTTACCTATATTTACAAACATAAATATAGGTTCAAATCTCTTTGAATATATCTCTTTAGGAATAGCATAACCATTGTCAATAATAGGAATTACAGCCCATTCACCATCAGCTATTTCACTATTAATAAGAATTGCTGGTAATTCGTTGCTTGAGGTTGTAAATCTTTCCTATAAAGCATCAATGGCATTTGCCAAAAGATTCATAAATACCTGATTAAACTGACTGGGATCACATTCTACAAGTGCAAGATTTCCATATGCTTTAAAAACTTAGATTACAGGACAGGTTCATGTTCCTTTTAACCCATATTCTGCAGCTGCGATCGCAAAATAGTGTATTTTTTTAATATGAGTTTTTCAAAATCACAAATAAAAGTAAAAGATATCGCTCACTTAGGCATAGTGGCAGGGATTATTGATGAAATGAGTTTGGTTGATTTGTTCAACCAACTGCTTGGAACTCATCCCCAAGAAATAATCAGCGCAGGCCAAGTGGTCAAAGCAATGATTCTCAATGGCTTAGGCTTTATCAGTCCACCACTATATTTATTTGAGAAGTTCTTTTCAGGCATTGCAACGGAACATTTATTCGGAGAGGGAATACAACCAGAACATTTGAACGATGAACCCTTGGCCAGAGTGTTAGACAAACTATATGATGCAGGATTAACGGAAATTTTTATCCGAGTCGCACTATCAGCAGCAGATAGATTTGGAGTGAAAATGGACAGCTTTCACTTGGATTAAAGTTCATTTCATGTACATGGGGATTATGGAAGTGGTACTGATGATGAACCATCAGCACAATCAGAATTAATTACAATTACATATGGTTTTTCGGCGTTGCAGAATAGAGGGATGAATTGAGGTGTTCTACTGTGCATTATTCATACTGCAAGTCTACAAAGATTAGAAAAAATGGGAAACGTCGAGGTAAACAAAATCACATTTCTGTAAATTGCGAACGCCAATTTATAAATATCTATAATCCACCAAAAGGATACTCAAATGAGAGCCAACAAGAATGCTTAAAAGCATAGCTTAATGGCTTGGGATTTAGGGCTATTGAACAGCAAAAAGGAGTTCATCACACAACCATAATTATTTGGGTAAAACAAGTTTGTGAAACATTGCCAGATGCACCATCAATAGAGGATATCCCAGAAGTTCGAGAACTGGACGAATTAGAAACTTTCATCGGTTCAAAAAAAACAAAATTTTGTTGTCGACAGCAGTAGACCATTTCCCCCAAGGAATTTTAGCTTGGGTACTGGGAGACCATAGTGCAGAAACCTTTCAACCTTTGTGGGATATTGTCTAGTTCTGGAAGTGCTATTTTTCTGTCACAGATGGATGGAAAGTTTACGCCAGTTTTCTTAAACCAGGAAACCATATTATTAGCAAAACATATATGACTAGAGTCGAAGGGAAAAACACACGTTTACGTCATTCTCTCCCACGTCTACATCGTAAAACATTATGCTACTCTAAATCCGTAGATATGCTTCAGCACTCTATTCGATTGTTACCTCATTATTTTAAGTATAGAAAAATACCTGTATTTGGTTGATTCATCCCGCAAATATGCAACGCTGGTTATTCTAGACACCACCGACCAGATTTGAAACAATTTATCCTTGACTTGATGTGGAGTGGTTATGGAGAGATTTCTTTATATTTAAGAGTTGCACATGGTAATGAAGTCGATTCTGCCATGTTTGGAACATTTATGGCACATTTCCACAAACAATGGCAAATTGATGCTTTATTTGTTGCGGATGCAGCCCTTTACACTGAAGACAATTTGCAGATGATAGTCTCATTAAGATGGGTATCTCGAGTTACTGCAACCCTAACTGCCGGAAAAGAACTATTAGAAAAGAACAATATTGATGCATTTGTACCAAGTTAAATCCCAAGATATCGTATTGCCACCTGTTGTAATGATTCTGGTTGTGTGCGACAACGGTGGCTAGTGATAGAAAGTGAAGCCTGTAAAGAATCTTACTTAAAACAACTGGAAAAACGTCTGACGAAAAAATATACCCAGCCACAATCCCAACTACGAAAATTGTGTCAACAAGAATTTGCATGTGCCAAAGATGGATGAATATATCCCACTAATATAATTTTGTTAATCCAAATATGGATTGTTGCAAGAGACAAAAAAGCATAAAAACAAACTGAGAGGATGTTTTAAAAGTCGAAGTAAGTTACAAATCATGCAAGTCGCCTGACCATGATACGTATCATTACAATATAGATTAAAGTATCAGAAGTTTCAGGTAGCCTTTCATAGTCCTGATTTAATCTTATAAACGAATTGAGGCACCCGAAAGTTCGTTCTACAACCCAAGGTTTTGGTAAAAGGGTAAAACCCTTCTTTTCTAAGGGTCTGAGAACCACTTCCACAATCCAACGAAAAACATCGATTATCCAGTGGGGAAAATGTTCCCCCCGATATCCTCCATCCATCCAGATAGTCTGCAGTCTTTTAACTTTATCTTTCATCTGATAAACCTGCCAGAACGTGTACGTTTATTCCCTAGACGTTCTGGCACACTTGCAGAAGTAACCAAGACCAGCAAAACGACCCCTAACAAGTCAACCGTAATAAATCGCTTACGTCCATGTATTTGTTTTCCTGGGTCGAAACCAACATCCGTACAAATAATGCTTGCGGTTTCAACTGATTGGCTATCAAAGGCTGCTTCCCATGGACTTGCTTCTGGACTGGCTGCGACCCGAACCCATTGATATAGTTTCTCATGAACCTGAAGCCAAGTACGGTCTTTGCCCCATCTTTTGAAATAGCCATAGACTGTAGACCAAGGTGGTTCTCCTGGTAATGCCCGCCATGTAGATCCTTGATACAGTACGTATAAAATCGCGTTTACTACTCGATACATACATGTTGTTGTAGGTGGACGACCACCTGGTTTTGCCTCTGGAAACAGCTCTGCAATTAACTCCCACTGTTCCCACGTTAAATTGCTAGGATAATTCTTAGTCATTTGCTCACGGGGTGCTGTTTTCTATAATTCTCAGCATATGCCTTGTGAGCTTTTTTATGATACCTCCCACCTTTTAAAACATCCTCTGAAATTATTTCCCATGTGACAACAAACAAGACGACGATATTTTTTTTTAACCCATAGGAAACAACGTTATTGTTGTCACATGGGACGGAAATTTTAATGAGTCAGCCCTTGTTCTTCTTTGTCTTCCAAACCTCCTTGGGTAATTGCGGCCGAATACCACGTCTAGGTAAAGCAGCGCTCTTCTCCTTAGAATCGTAGCCTTTCTCAGCAGCAAGCACTTTCAGGGGTTTACGGGGTCTACCGCATTTGTTGGTCTTAACCTTTACACTGTCTAGAAGTGGTATCACCTGATCTTTTTCACTACCATTGGCAGGTGTGGTGGGATTGGATAAAGGCATTCCTGAGCCTTCAGTAAGAGTGTCTATTAAAGTACCCTTTCCTTTTCCACCGTAAGCAACACCATCACCACCCCCCTTTCCAGGGGGAAAAAGACCCGTTCACTGCGCCATAACTCCAGTTGATTAACCCTTTATCTTGTCCAATCCCCAATATTCGTGCTTGTAAAGCCTCTAAGGTCCCGTCCAACTGCCAACGTTTGAGCTATCGATGTGCAGAGCTGTTTGATGCCCATATTTCTCCTTGTGGAACGTCAGACCAACCACACCCTATTATTAATATATACAGTACGGTATTGAGTACATAAGGAAATGAAGAATGTGGCATTCCTCGTTCGCGTTTCTCTGGCGGTTTCGGAAAAATATTCTCAAACAAAGACCACTCCAAATGACTCAGTCCTTCAAAAGGTCCAGCCATCAGATGATATAACCCCTCTTACTCAACAGGCATATTATCACCTTATCCTATTAG
>CBZS010000011.1 GCA_000613065.1 Richelia intracellularis
ATTATGTCGAATTTGCACCTAGCATTACACTTGGATAGGAGTAGAGAAAGATTGGGTAGTGATACTAGATAGAACACAGTGTGAATTTGGCAATCAAATGCACAACGTTTTAATGTTGAGTATTGCCTATAACGGAGTTGCGGTTCCATTCTTGTGGACATTTCTAGCAAATCGCTGAAATATTTACGCCCATCAACGCAAAGCATTGTTACACCGCTTTCAACGTATCTTCCCAAACCAGAACATTGCTTATGTAACCGCAGACAGAGAATTTATTGGGAAAGACTGGTTGAGTTACTTAGTTCAGAAATCTATTCTTTTTTATATTCGTATTCGTGAGTGTGACCATTTGTATGATGGTCAACGTTCACTTTATCCTAAAGTGGTGTTCAGCAATTTACAAGTGGGAGAGATTCAAATTGTATCAAAACCTCGGGGTATCGCTGGTATTTGGGCATTTGTAGTTGCCACTCGTCTTGTTGATAGTAAACTTTTAGTCCTAATAACCTCCAGACAACCAAAAGAAACTTTAGTTGACTATGCCCAAAGATGCCAGATTGAAACATTGTTCGGTTGCTTAAAACCCACATTCCGGAGGTTAGTTAGCAAAGAAGATAATATTTACGACAGGGAGCACCAAAAAACTGTAGAATGCAGCATTGCTCCTCACTGAGGTTGGAAATCTGTTTCAAAGAAGCGAACTTTAATAAATGAATTGGGTCCGACTCTTTTCGTAGTACGCAGTATGATATAAGAATAATAAATGACAAGTCAACCACAGTAGTCTTGACAGCCAAAAATGTACTTGATGGAATTGGCTTGTAAAAAGTGAAAAAACAGGAACAGTTCCACACCCTATGCAAGCATCTACATAAAATCAAGGTATGTTTTGGTCACAAGCACGAGAACTATTTGAACAGATAGTTAATTGGTTAGACTCAGACAGCATTTGTGCGTTAGAACACTCCCAGATAGAGAGTAAGTTACTTGAGAATGGATACGAACTATTGAGACAATTGTTACAAACAAAGATATTTTGATAAACGCAGTCAAGATGAAATAGAGTGAGAGTGTGCAGGCACAGACTCAGTAAACAGAACACACAAGAAAAAATTGTCGCGGAAATTGACCACATTATTTGGCACAGTAATCGCCAATAGAATCGGTTATGGAGGAAGAAAGAGAAATACCCTATTTCCTTTGGATGGGGGTTTTATCTAGCAGCACAGCAATATTCTCATAGACTAAGACAGCGAGTAGCTAGCAATAGAATTAGCCCGTTCGGGATTTAGAGAAACAACAGCAATCATAGAAAAAACAGCAGCAGCCAAAATAGGTAAGCGACAAGCAGAAGAACTGGCTTACCATAGTGCTTCAGATTTTGATGATTTCTACCACCAGCAACAAGCTCAGTCAAAACAGTTGCAAGACACAGGAGAAATAGTCGTGATTAGCGCGGACGGGAAGGGTGTTGTAGTGGGAACATCGGACTTACGTGCCAAGACTTAATAACGCTCTTTAGCTTCAAGCAAAAAGTTCAACAAACGCTTAACAAAGGGTGAAAAGCACAACGCAAAGCGAATGGCGACAGTAGCTAGTGTTTATACAATTAATTCCTTTGTACGTACACCCCAACAAATCCTTAACCCATCCGATAAAGATAGGCAAATTAAGCGACCTCGACCAATTGGTAAGCGTGTTTGGGCTTTTTTAGCCAAAGAGCCCGAAAAGGTTATTTCAGAAGTCTTTGATGAGGCAATCTTTCCTGACAAAAACAAACACAAAGGTTTCTGTGCCTTAGTTGATGGCAAAAAGAAACAATTATCCTTGCTAAATAAATTTGCAAAAAAACACAATCTCAACTTAACAATTGTCCTAGATATTATCCATTCGATTGAGTGAGCATATCCCAATAACATATTTTTGTTAATCCAAATATGGATTGTTGCAAGAGACAAAAAAGCATCAAAACAAGCTGAAATTCTTTCCCATCTGACAACAAACAAGACGACGATATTTTTTTTAACCATGGGAAACAAGGTTCTTCTTGAAAACCTGGGACGGAAATTTTTATGGGGTCTGCCCTTGTTCTTCTTTGTCTTTCAAACCCCCTTGGGCCATTGCGGCCTAATATCACGTCTACCTAAAAGAGCGTGCTTATCCTTAGAATCGTAGCCTTTGTCAGCAGCAAGCACTTTCAGGGGTTTACGGGGTCTACCGGGTTTGTTGGTCTTAAACTTTACACTGTCTATAAGTGGTATAACCTGATCTCTTTTACTCCCATTGGCAGGTGTGGTGCGATTGGATAAAGGCATTCCTGAGCCTTCAGTAAGAGTGTGTATTAAAATACCCTTTCCTTTTCCACCGTAAGCAACACCATCACCACCCCCCTTTCCAAGGGTAAAAAGACCCGTCTACCGCGCCATAACTCCAGTTGATTAACCCTTTCTGTTGTCCAATTCCCAATATTCGTGCTTGTAAAGCCTCTAACGTCCCGTCCAACTGCGAAGCTTTGAGCCATCGATGTGCAGAGCTGTTTGATGTCCATATTTCTCCTTTTGGAACGTCACACCAACGACACCCTGTTATCAATATATACAGTAAGGTATTGAGTACATAACGAAATGAAGAATGTGGCATTCCTCCTTCGCGTTTCTCTGGCGGTTTCGGAAAAATATCCTCAAACAAACACTACTCCAAATTACTCAGTCCTTCAAAACGTCCAACCATCAGATGATATAATACCTCTTACTCAACAGGCATATTATCACCTTCTGTTATTAGTGGGATAGGTTCATTGTTTAAAATGATGAGGCTTAAATTATCACAGTGATACTACCTTACAAAATTGAGTTACTTTAATAAAACTTTTCATGGCAAAAGTATAAAATTCATTTCTACTTTTCTAGTTACGCTGTTTTTACTTGTATCTTTACCTGTATTTATGGTGACTGCACAAAGCCCCAATATTACTGCTGGGGATAACCTAGTTGTTGAAGGTATACCTCCTATTCCTAGAATCTTAGCGGATACAGTCGAACGTTACACCAATTTTCGTTCTGCGGTGCTTTCTAGTTGGCATCCTACCCGTCGAGAAATGCTTATATCAACAAGATTTGGAGATACTAGCCAAACACATCTAGTTAAATCTCCTCTCGGTGCGAGACAGCAAATGACGTTTTTCCCAGAACGGGTAAGAGGGGCAACTTTTCAGCCTACCCAAGGCGATTACTTCGTTTTTAGTCAAGATACTGGTGGTAATGAATTTTACCAAAATTATCGTTATGACTTATCTACAGGCAATGTAACTTTAATTACGGATGGCAAATCTAAAAATAGCCGGGGTTTGTGGTCAAGTACAGGCGATCTCATGATTTACACTTCCACTCGACGCAGAGGCAAGGATGCTGATTTTTATATATATTATTGACCCCAATTATTGACCCCAAAAATCCTAAAAGCGATCGCTTATTAATGGAAGTAAGAGGTGGAGGTTGGGGTACTTTAGATTGGTCACCAGATGACCAGAAAGTGGTCATTATAGAATATATCTCTATCAACGAAAGTTATTTGTGGTTGGTAGATACCAAATCTGGGGAAAAGAAATTACTCACACCCAAGGATGACAAAGAAAAAGTATCTTATCAAGCAGCAATTTTTACTAAAGATGGCAAAGGTTTATACGTAATTACAGACAAAGCCTCAGAGTTTTCCCGTCTAGCATATGTAGATATAGCTACTTTTAAACACACTTATTTAACGACCAATATTCCTTGGGATGTTGAAGTTCTAGATTTATCTGATGATGGCAAAGACCTGGCTTTCGTCACCAACGAAGATGGTGCGAGTATATTACACCTCATGGATACAGCCAGCAACAAAGAAAAACCATTACCCAAGCTACCAGTAGGACGGGTATATGGAATTAATTGGCATAACAATAACGAAGATTTAGGCTTTACCCTCATATCGGCCAAAGCCACAGCCGACGTTTACTCTTTAAACATCCGTACCAAAAAAATAGAAAGGTGGACAGCTAGCGAAACAGGTGGTTTAAATCCCAACAATTTTTCTGAAACTGAAATAGTTAGATGGAAAAGCTTTGATGGTAAAACCATTTCTGGTTTTCTTTACCGTCCTCCCAGTAAATTTAAAGGTAAGCGTCCAGTTATTATTAATATTCACGGTGGACCAGAAGCGCAATTTCGCCCTGGATTTTTAGGACGTAATAATTACTACCTAAATGAATTGGGAGTTGCCATCTTATTCCCTAATATTCGGGGTTCTTCCGGGTATGGAAAAACATTTCTTACCCTGGATAATAGCTATAAACGTGAAGACTCCGTCAAAGATATCGGGGCACTGCTAGACTGGATAGCCACCCAACCATACTTAGATAAAGACAGAATATTAGTTACAGGGGTAGTTATGGCGGTTATATGTCTCTAGCCGTAGCCACAAAATATAGCGATCGCATTCGGGCTGCGATCGATATTGTTGGTATTTCTAATTTTGTAACTTTCCTAGAAAATACTGAACGTTATCGGCAAGATTTACGACGCGTAGAATATGGAGATGAACGAGATCCAAAGATACGTGAATTTTTGCTCAAAATTTCTCCTGTGACCAATGCAAGTCAAATCAAAAAACCATTATTTGTTATTCATGGTAAAAATGATCCCCGCTTACCGCTCAATGAAGCAGAGCAAATAGTTGCCACAGTGCGTAAAAAGAATGTACCTGTTTGGTATTTAATGGCAAAATATGAAGGACACGGGTTTAGTAAGAAGAAAAATGTTGAGTTCCAATTTTATGCCACAGTGATGTTTATCAAAGATTTATTGCTGTGATGTAAACTAGCTGTTAGGTTTTAGCGAATACTAAGCTGATTTTTCAAAAATAAATTACCAGCAAAAGCGGTTGAATCAAGATATCCCATTTGGGCAACAGTGGATTTCGCTATAATCTAGACTCGACTTGTTTCATAGCTTTCTTTGTTAGAGAAATTCCTTTTTGGTAAACAGTTTTGGTAAACAGTTTTACTTAAACTCAACATAGGATATAAGCCTTTCCAAGTCATACTCGAAGCCTAGGAAAGCATGACTTTAACATCAACAAGCTTCGCCCCCCCCCCATTCCAATGCTGGTCAAGAATACCCCAACAACCCTCTATGGGATTGTATTTACTATAGTAAGGAGGATAGTAAACCAATTGAATTGGTATATTTAGGAGATCAACAAACTCAACCATCCTTTTTTTTAATTGAGTTCTTACTCCACTACTTTCCGGACCATTATCAACTTTTATTTGTATCAGTTCGGTATCCTGCTTTTGTTCTGGTGTCATTGTCTTCCACCATTGAATTAGAGTATCAACAATAAAATCCCTGGTTTTATAAGAACAACTACCAAAGTTAATATAGAATAATTGCCCACTATCTTCATCAAGAATCCCACAGGGAGTATATTTTTCTGTGGATCCCATATCATGATCCTCAGGTTGATTCTCTCCTCTGGTTTTTCCACCACGAGAATAACCCCCGATATTAACCGTAGCTTTGCAATCCATGCTTAGTGGTTTGACTTTGAGGCTTGTTTGTTGATTGCGGCTGAAATTCTTTGATGTTGTTGAAGATATGATCCGTTTGTGGAATTTTTTTTGAGGTTTGGCTTTTACTACTTTACGAAGACCATAGCCCATTATATTCAATACTTGTGCCATTGTACTGGGGCAAGGCAATTGTTCCTGGGTAAATCCCTGTTCTTTGAGTTTTTCTAGTGCGGATGTTGCTGTTAACCGGGTATAGGCTAAGGAAGTTTAAAATCTTGGGTCTTGTTGAGAATCAGATTGTGCAATTTGTCCCAGGGATAATGCCACAACAGAAGAGGTTGTTTCTCCTGGCAACGCTTTGCTGTGCTAAAGGCTGATTGTAATCCCACACAGATTATCCCTGTTCTTTTTTCCCCTAACCCTAACTCTATATTTTCTCTACCCCAAGGGTATACTGTTTGTGCTAACCTTGCTCTACCTTGGCAATATTTCAACTTCATCTGAGCTTGAAAGCCCCGAGGTTCTACTCCATTCATTTTTCATGCTGCCAACCGCAAGTCTTCTATTTGTTTCTGATCTTGTTAATGATTTGGGTTCCTCTGCTGGGTCTAGCATACTCTAAAACAATTGTCCCTGTTTTTTTACTCATCAACATTACATCTTACTTTTATTGGTAAATTCTTTCTTATAAATAACCTAAACCCCTACAAAGATTTGGCTAATACAATAGATGAAAACTTCTGGGCAGCTCGATTAATCAAGTCTTAGGTAATCTGAGGGGGATAGAAAAACTACAAGAAAGTGAAGTTGGGAAAAAAATAGCTCAACCGGAACGATTTCTAATTGAAATCTGGCTTAACAGAGCCAATTTAGACGCAATTATCCCACAGCTTTAGGATTTTGGGCGTTGCATAATACAGGCATGAATTGAGGTTTATACTGTGCATTGTCCATACTGCAAGTCTACGAGGATTAGAAAAAATGGAAAACTTCGAGGTAAACAAAATCACATTTGTGTAAATTGCGAACGCCAATTTATAGATATCTATAATCCACCAAAAGCATACTCAAATGAGATCAAACAAGAATGCTTAAAAAAAAGCATAGGTTAATGGCTCGGGATTTAGGGCTATTGAACGGCAAAAAGGAGTTCATCACACAACCATAATTAGTTGGGTAAAACAAGTTGGTGAAAAATTCCCAGATGCACCATCAATAGAGGATATCCCATAAGTTGGAGAACTGGACGAATTAGAAACTTTCGTCGGTTAAAAAAAACAAAATTTTGTTGTGGACAGGAGTAGACCATTTCCGCCAAGGAATTTTAGCTTGGGTACTGGGAGACCATAGTGCAGAAACCTTTCAAGCTTTGTGGGATATTGTGTACCTCTGGAAGTGCTATTTTTATGTCACAGATGGATGGAAAGTTTACGCAAGTTTTGTTGAACCAGGAGACCATATTATTAGCAAAACATATATGACCAGATTAGAAGGGGAAAACACACGTTTACGTCATTATCTCCCACGTCTAGCTCAAAAAACATTATGCTACTCTAAATCCGTAGATATGCTTAAGTCCTCTATTCTATTGTTACTTCATTTCTTTAAGTATAGATAAATACGGCGTTGCATAAGTGCGGGATGAATTAGCCTTTGAAACCATTGAGAAATCGTTGAAAATTTAGTGAAATCATCTCGCACTTATGCAACGCCGAGTAATCATTCCACGCTCTCCGACCCAGACTACTCTCTTAATACCAAATATGGAGCTAAGTTTATCTATTTGATTAGTAAATGTCTTTGGGTCGGATGTATTTCCCTCAAATACTTCTACTGCTATTGGACAACTTTCCTCATTACATAATAGCCCAAATAATATTTGTAATGTACCACGTTTTTTCTCACGCTTATAACCATATTTTGCTAACGGACAAGCTTTTCCTTCTAAAGATGTAGAACTAACGTCATATAGAACCAAAGATTCTTCCTTCAGATGAAGTTTGGCAAGATGATTTTCAATTTATCCTTGGCGTTAGAATAAAAAATCCATTGCCAAATATAATTCATCCTCATCCGCTCCTTCTGATCCTAAAACTTCCCCTAAACTGGAGAAAAAAATTTCTCCATCTAGCCCTCTTGCCGTTGCTAATTTATAAGCTGGTTTGACAATACGCGCCACTATCATAGGCTCAATTATTCTTCTTATTCTGCTGTTTTAACTCTCAATTAAGGTCTGTAATCCTAATTTTATTAAGCTTGATAGTGTTACCGCCACATGACCATGAGGACGGCTACGAATGATTTTAAATATTTATTCTAAATCTTCTACTGCTTTACCTCCTTTAAGCAGAATTTTTAAATCATCTACCGTTTCCGAAGGCAGTTTTGAAACATTCGCAAGGGTACGTTTACGAACTTTTCCGTCCTCACGGTATGACTCCCGAAGGAAAACGGCTGGGGGAGAGTTTCTGTTAGGAATACCTTCTATATACATGACTACAATCATCTCATATTTATCGCCTCATAATATTAAGTAAATATTTAATCGCATGGGTACAGATATTTTGTGTAAAAACCCTCAAACTTTGGAATGTTAAAGCTTAAAGGTCTGTTTAGTATATATCTTCCGGGGGAACTTCAGCTTAACACCAGAACTATTATAAAAACAAGCGCTCGAGAAATGGGATGGAGGTTTTCCCACTGTTATGGGTGGTAATAATACCCTACCTTTTATTAATATTAACCCCGCCTCTGTATCGAATAAAAATCGCAGCAATTATAAACGAATTCATCCCACTTATAATTTAATTGATAAAGCAAATTTTCTCCTTTTTCATAAAGAGGAAAAGTTGTCATTATCTTGAATTAATATATTGACCAAATTATCAACTGTCGATGGCAATAAATCCTCTAAATCAAGTTTTTTTTGGGTTCGTAAATAATGATTACCTAGGGATTTTATATATGTGGGATCGTAATGATATTGCAGAAGACTTTCAACGAATTGTTTTGCATTTTTGGACGTAATTAATTGATTCCATTCGTTGATTTTATCAGTGCCATATCTAGATTTTAGTCTGGCTATTTTCACCTTTAAAATATCAGGGTTATCCACAAAATAGGGATAATCTTGGATAATATAATTAACTCTCACATGAAGTGGCACTTGAATCTGTACACAACTGGATAGATGCATTTTTCTCCATAAACTACTTGGTAAGTAAACCCTACCAATTTTATTACTTTCTGACTCTAACCATACTATTTTATTGGGATTAAATTGTTTCAGTTGATGTACAATTAGAGTATCAAAGTACTTTTGTGATGGTTGGGGTAAAGATTTATTGACCCATGTTTCTCCAAGTAGGGAACCACGATGGTTTGCTAAATTTTCTAAATCTAAAACTTGGGCTCCTCTTTGGGATAATTTATGTAAAATTAAAGTCTTGCCACTACCTGTCAAACCAGATAAAACACGATAGTTAAATCGATTGGGTAAATCTTCAAGTACTTGACGAACATAGGTTCGATAAGTCTTATATCCACCAATTAAAATCGTTGCTTTCCAACCAATTTGAGCTAATATTGCAGCCATACTAGCAGAGCGTTGACCACCACGCCAACAATATACTAATGGTGAGTAATCTTTATCCTTGTTAATGAAGTGTTGGTTTAAATATTGAGAAAGATTTTTTGTAACTAAAGCTGCACCCATCTTACGAGCTTGAAATGGTGAGACTTGTTTGTAAATAGTTCCCACCTGGGCACGTTCAATATCATTTAGTACTGGTAAATTTATTGAACCAGGGATGTGATCTTGGACAAATTCACTTGGAGAACGAACATCAATTATTTCTGTGTAGTTTGTATTCCAAGGGCTTTTTGTATACTTTACAGCAGGAGGCATTCAAATAAAGGTAATCTCTATTAATATGTTGATATAGTAAATACATTGCTATTTTCGGCGTTGCATAAGTGCGGGATGAATTAGCGTTTGAAACCATTGAGAAATAGTTGAAAATTTAGTGAAATCATCCCCTGATTCAGCAACGCCCTATTTTCTAATTATATCAATCATAGACAGTTTCCTTGAAATCAATCTTCAATATCATGATTTGCGAATCGATGTAGTGGCAAACTGACAATGCAAGAAAAAGTTAAAAAAGAATAAAATATCGCAGTTATTTTTTAAAGATATTAATACAATTTCTATGTATGGCGAAATAATTGTTTGAGTAGCGAAAGCGAAACAGTAAACTAACCAGTAGGAAAAACTCATCCTCAGCAAAATATTTTCTGTGACTTCTAAATTATCTTACTGCTGATTGCGAACGCGCAGTAAAATTAGGTTATTATTTAATAATAAATTACCAGCAAAAGCGGTTGAATCAAGATATCCCATTTGGGCAACAGTGGATTTAGCTGTAATCTAGACTCGACTTGTTTCATAGCTTTCTTTGTTAGAGAAATCCCTTTTTGGTAAACAGTTTTACTTAAACTCAAGATAGGATATAAGCCTTTCCAAGTCATACTCGAAGGCCAGGAAAGCATGACTTCAACATCAACAAGGTTCGCCCCCCCCCATTCCAATGCTGGTCAAGAATACCCCAACAACCCTCTATGGGATTGTATTTACTATGGTAAGGAGGATAGTAAAGCAATTGAATTGGTATATTTAGGAGATCAACAAACTCAACCATCCTTTTTTTTTATTGAGTTCTTACTCCACTACTTTCCGGACCATTATCAACTTTAATTTGTATCAGTTAGGTATCCTGCTTTTGTTCTGGTGTCATTGTCTTCCACCATTGAATTAGAGTATCAACAATAAAATCTCTGGTTTTATAAGAACTACCAAAGTTAATATAAAATAATTGCCCACTATCTTCATCAAGAATCCCACAGGGAGTATATTTTTCCGTGCATCCCATATCATGATCCTCAGCTTGATTGTCTCCTCTGGTTTTTCCACCACGAGAATAACCCCCGATATTAACGGTAGGTTTACAATCCATGCTTAGTGGTTTGACTTTGAGGCTTGTTTGTTGATTGCGGCTCAAATTCTTTGATGTTGTTGAAGATATCATCCGTTTGTGCAATTTTTTTCAGGTTTGGCTTTTACTACTTTACGAAGACCATAGCTCATTCGATTCAATACTTGTGCCATTGTACTGGCGCAAGGGCAAGGCAATTGCTCTTGCCTAAATCCCTGTTCTTTGAGTTTTTCTAGTGCGGATGTTGCTGTTAACCGGGTATAGGCTAAGGAAGTTTAAAATGTTGGGTCTTGTTGAGAATCAGATTCTGCAATTTGTCGTAGCGATAATGGCACAAGAGAAGAGGTTGTTTCTCCTGCCAACGCTTTGCTGTGCTAAAGGCTGATTGTAATCCCACACAGATTATCCCTGTTCTTTTTTGCGCTAACCCTAACTCTATATGTTCTCTACCCCAACCGAATACTGTTTGTGCTAACCTTGCTCTACCTTGGCAATATTTCAACGTCATCTGAGCTTGAAAGCCCCGACGTTCTACTCCATTCATTTTCCATGCTGCCAACCGCAAGTATTCTATTTGTTTGTGATCTTGTTAATGATTTGGGTTCCTCTGCTGGGTCTAGCATACTCCAAAATACTTGCCCCTGTTTTTTTACTCATGAACATTACATCTTACTTTCATTGGTAAATTCTTTCTTATAAATCACCTTAAGCCTACGATACAAGCAATAAATCAGACTGTAACTGCGGAATTATGACTAATGAGATTAAATAAATGCATGGTAATTTAGTTTGTACTAAAAAACAACTTCCTCCTTTGTTTATTCAGGCTAGGACAAGAATCTATAGTAGTCAGAAAATCTTTACAATCTTATAAATAATTCCATGCTGGATGTAAATAATTAATAACGTTTGATAAGTTTATCTCTCCAATTCTAAGTTATGTAAATAAGTAGCAGAAGAGAAACCTCCCAAAGAGGTTAGGCCCTTAGCGCACGCTACGCGAGCAGGAGTTCCTCCTTGGGAAAACCACCAATGTTGGTGTTTAGGGGTGCAACTTTGTGAAACTAGTACTTCACCTTACTCCACGACTTCATTCACTGGGAACCGATCTATTAACTGAATTGCTCGGTATGCATTGCGACGCAAAGATTCTGATAAATGGGGAACATGGGGGATTTGGGATAGTAAATCCAAGGTGCGGCGTAAAATTCGCACCACATCACCCTCATCCAAGCTGGTATTATGACAAATTTCCGTCCATTCTATACCCAAAGCCCATTGTTCTACTAAGGAAATCAGATTAATATACCTATTTTCCAAACCTACAGGTAAAGCTACTCCATGCCTATATTGCACTTTCAATACCGCACGGCGAATTTTTTGCAACTTTGACCAAATCCGGTCTGCTTCTTTTGATAATTCAAACCGTACAAAACTGTCAGGGCGGGGACTTTCTGTTACTAAAGCAGCGACTATGGCAGCTAAATTATGAGGACCCAAGTTATCTATTTCCCCACTAGCTAATACCAAACCCAACCATAACTCATTTTCTCCTCGAATGGCAGCAGCAACTTGCCCTATGTTGGTGGGAACTAGCTGGTCTAAACAACTAAACTGCTGCAATATGGTAATTAAATTCAAAAATTCTTCCCAGTGTCGTTGGGATTGAACTGCGACTTGCTCCTGTAAATGTTTAATTTCTCCTTCTAGTTCTTCTACCCTAGCTTTGCGGCGGAAAATAGTCGCCACATTACCTGTTTTAAATAGGGGATGGGCTTGCAGTCGCTCTTGAATACTTGCAACACGCTGTAGTTGTTCAGTAACTTCTGGAGCTCTATGTAAAGAACTATCAACCGCAGGAATCTTTTTGGCAATTGTTGCTGCCTCTTGATTTCCCCGACGACATTGTCCTGGTTTCAGAGGCATTTCTGTTGGTGGTAATAAGTCTTCTGGAATCTCAACCTTGGGCATTTCTGCATACAAATCCACTACATCAGCAGTTGTGGCTACATACCAACGATTATCTTTACCCAAGCATACTAAATAAGGCGACTGACCAGAACCATGGGTTTTGGCCATTAGTATAGCTGTTACTGGTGTTGAAACAGCTATATGTCTACCTTTTAAACTCAGTAATGTCCCAGAGACAGCGAAACTTAACATCATTGATATTTCGTCGTGTCGGGCTTGATATGCTTGCTCATGTAAGGTTTTGAGTAATTTCTGCTCTACCTTTAACCGTTGTCGTAATTTTTCATACCGAGCAACTTCTGACTCATCTACGGCTGCTACCTGTTCTTGCAAATGCACCAATTGTTGTTGTAAGTCAGCAATGTAGTCGTAGTGGGGCTGCAGGTGTAAAGTAGCCAAATACTGACCAAAACTACGCTCTACTAGCTCCTTGGCTTCTTCTACAGTGTGAGTTTGCAGCAAGTTAAGTACCATGCCATAACTGGAAGTAAACTGACTCACTAAGGGGTCTGGCTTGGAAGTGGCTAAATATGCGGCTTCTTTTGCCCCTTCAAAGGGGGTTTGTAGGGTAACAACATACCCCTGTTCATCCATACCCCGGCGACCTGCTCTACCCGCCATCTGTAAGAATTCAGAAGCATTTAGCAATCGATGTCCCGTGTCAGTACGTTTGGAAAGGCTAGAAATCATCGTTGTCCGGGCTGGCATGTTAATTCCCGCTGCCAATGTTTCGGTAGCAAATACAACCTTGATTAATCCCTGCTGAAATAACTCTTCTACTAAACCCTTCCAGGCGGGCAAAATACCTGCATGGTGTGCAGCTATACCCCTGTATAGGGGTGTAATTTGCCCTGAACGCCCAGCATCGGGGTTGCGGGTGAGAAAGTCGTCGATTTGTCGCCTTAATTCCTGTGCCTCTTGTGCATTTACTAGGGATAAATCTGCAACTTCCTCTACTGCTTTATCGCATCCCCGGCGGCTAAAAATGAAGTAAATTGCTGGCAGCATATCCCTTTGCTGTAGCTGATTCAGGATAAAAACTAAACTGGGAGCTTCTGGCCTACCACTTCTACCTTTTTTCTCACCATTTTGCCTCTTTTTCCGTCGTTGAATCAAGCGGGGATTTATTTTCCTGAGGCTATCGTCTAATAAGGGAAATACCCCCTTAGTATTACCAAAGTAAAACTGTAAGGGAACGGGACGGAAATTGGAGTAAATCAAGTCAGTGGGACCATGGACTTGAATTAACCAGTTTGTTAGTTCTTGACTATTGGCAACAGTCGCAGATAGAGCTACCAATTGAATTTTGTGGGGACAATAAATAATCGACTCTTCCCACACAGTACCCCGTTGGCGATCATTCATATAGTGGCATTCATCTAGTACCACAGCTTCCACATCTATCAGAGAAGTTCCCACCTCACCGATAGGTGTACCATAGAGCATATTACGAAATATCTCTGTAGTCATAACTAAAATGGGAGCATCCCTATTGATGCTGGCATCCCCAGTGAGTAGTCCTACAGAGTCAAAGCCAAATTGCTCCCGAAAGTCCCTTAGTTTCTGATTCGACAGAGCTTTTAGGGGCGTTGTGTAGAAAACTCGCTTACCCCTAACCAAAGCACGATAGATGGCATATTCACCGATTAACGTTTTACCCGAACCGGTGGGTGCACATACAACTACTGAACGCCCAACGTTGAGAGAAGCGATCGCTTTTAGTTGAAATTTATCCAGTTCAAAGGGAAAGATGGAACTGGGGTTAAGTTCTGGAGACAGGGCAGAATAATTCACTCAATCACAATTGTAACCAGACTGTTTACCGAAGAAGCGGGGAGTGCAGGAGAAATATTCTAAGATTTCCCCTACAAGAGGAATAGAAGTTTCTGCATTTATGCATGCTGCTGTCCTCCGAACCCTTGTGCTCTTGTTGATTATATTATTTCAATATTCTCCAAACATTCATCTATAATTGCCCAATCTCCACAAAAAATTATATTTTCATAGGCTTAATGCCCATTATATCAGGCAAGTGGTGAGAAAATAACGTTTTCTCCGAGGCTTTAACCTTCGCAACTCCCGCAATCGAAAATGCGATCGCCAATCGAGTATTAAGCTTTTTACAGACATTCGCTTGACTAATATCATATTATATAGGATTTTCGGTCTTGGATTAACACTCAATATTGGAAGGAGGACACAGCCTTGAGGATGGGTGTAGTGGAGTTTGCTATTGTACTCTTAAGGTGGTGGTGATGTCAGGGGTAAAGTTGGATAATAACAGGTGAGAGAAGCCTAGAGTGGATCAGCTTTGGACGACTTTTGCATTAATGGTATTAGTAACCCCTTTCGTGAATCGAGTAAATTTTATACCTGTTGTTTCTTAAGTGTCTGGATGACCTGGAGCTAGGAAAGGTGAAAAAAACGCAAATATTGGCTAAACCAATTGAGAATACAAATTGTATACGAGACAACAGTGTTGTCGCTGGTCTTTATCGCAGATTGCAAGTTTATGAGGTACATTTTCTCCTGCCTCAAAAAAGTATGAGTTGTACTTCAAATACCGAAAAAAACGATGTATTCTTGGTCACCTAATCCTAAACGGGGGCATGGATATAGCCATGTTGTATAAATTCCCCTTTACTGATTGACAGAACGAGGGTTTTAATGGGGTATTTGCTGATGAGAAAGCAGGAAGAATAATCCAAATTATTCAGTCATTTAATCAAACCATAGGGGTTTATTTTAGATCACCATAGGAAGTAAAAAATAATAATAAAAATATTCGTAGTTATGGATGTGAACTTTTAAGAAACAACCCCTTTCATGGATGAAAAGGGGTCTAGGATTGGTGAAAGCCCTGATATAACTCAATTTGTTAACCATAAAATGGTCAAGTAAGTTTAACGGGATGCTCTGGAAGTTACAAATCGCTGTAAGTTAGCTAAAGAACGATTGTAATCAAGAATAGCTCTAACTCTATTACCCTCAGATCTGGTTAAATCACTTTCTGCCGCAATTACGTCAGTTTGTGTACCTACACCAGCTTGAAATCTTAACCGAGCTAAACGTAGGGCTTCCTTAGCTTGATCTAGAGCCGCATTTGCAGTTTGTACATTGTCTAAACTTGACTTTAAATTAGAGTAAGCCTGCTCGACCTCAAAGCGGATTTGATTGCGCTGTTGGGCAAATTGAGTTTCTGCGAACGCCATATTGGTTTTTGCCTGAAACGCTTGAGCTTTAGCTGCTCCTCCATCAAATAGAATCATGGTAGCTCTCAAACCAATGGAATAACCATCAGTTACTCCAATGCGATCCTCAAACTGATCTAATAAGTCATAGTTAGCGACTAAACTAATTTGCGGTCTCAACGCTGATAATGCTTGTCGCCGTTCTTGTTTGCTAATATTACGCTGAATCAAGTTCTGTTGTAATTCCGGACGATTAGCAAAAGCCTTAACTATACTCTCTTCTAAAGATGAATTCCACAAACCTGCCAATTTCACCTGATCCGCAGCACTAATTGCTACCGTTAGTGGTAAGCTCAAGCGATTAACCAAAGTACTGCGAGCAATTTTTTGGTTAGATATGGCACTAGTTAAATCCTGTTGAGCATTAGCCAGGTTTACCTGAGAACGCAAAACGTCAAAGCGAGTTCCTACACCAGCTTCTTCTAGAGCTTGAGCATCTTTTAAACTTGCTTCTGCATTCTTAACTGCTGATTCAGCAATTCTGACTTCTTCCTCCCGTTGTTGTAAGTTGTAGTATTCTGTCGCAACACTCAGACGAATTTCTTCTGAGATTCTTTCTACATCTAACTGGGAGGATTTCACCCGCTCCTCAGCAATTTTGATTATTGATGACCTTCTACCAGAAGTATAGAGGTTATAGGTCAATTGTACCTGTGCTGTAAAGTTGGTATTTACCGGATCCCGTGACGGGCTACGCAATTGAGGTGACAAACCTTCCTCAGCCCTTGATTGCACCTCATCACTCAATTGGCTGCTAGAGGACTGCTGGCCGTTTACCTGTGTCTGTACGCCAATATTGGGATACAGTAAAGCTTTTGCTTCTCTCAATCCTCCTGTAAAGCGTTGTAGTTGCAATAATGCCACTTCCAAATCCCGATTATTACGTCTTGCTAGCTCCAATGCTTGCTCTAAAGTAATTGGTTGTGTACCCTTAACCCTCACTTCCTCTGGCTTGGTAGGAAATTGTAGAGGGTTTGGGTTGGGATTGAGATAATTGGGAACAGGAGTCGTTTTTATAACCGCAGGTTGTTCTACGGTATTTATTTCTACTGATTCTTCTTGAGCTAATTTTTGTTTCAGATGGCTCGATTTAACTGGATTAGCGCATCTGTGAACATCCTTAACTAGAGCCACAGGAAAATTGTTTTTATCACTCCCAGACTCCGTACAACTATTGAATTCTACAACTTTTTGAATTCCAGTACTTTTGTTTGTTTTTTTTAAAGCAGCCTTAAGGCGAACGCTAGAACTAAGTTTGTGAGTTTTTAATCTCTGGGAAAGCAAGCGTTGGCGATGACGAACTAAAGAAACGCTTTTTGCTTGACTTAAGACAAGGTTTTGTGGTTTCTCCTGTTCCAGCAATGATAATCCCAGTTTTGTATTACTTTGAGCTAAGTCATTTGCTAGTAAATGCTGTAGAAATAATAATTTAGATGTTAATTTAGACACCTTATTATTCTCTCTCTTTAAGGTCTTCTTGACAGGAAAATTAGTTTTTCCGGTCACTTGAGTTTGAAAACCTCTAATAAGAATAGGTTTAGTCCTAACTAGATTGGCTCCACCTGCAATCCCTTGAGTAGACTCAGAGCGATCGCTAATCAGGATTAATTTTTCGGGCTTATTGTTAATTAATTTACTACCACTGGTAGCAGTTAAAACATTAGGCGTGGCGTTTATTTGTAGGCTATTTATTTGTACAGTCTCAGCCCAGGCAGGCTGAGTTGTTAATACCGCTACAGTCACGCCAGGTAAGAAGCTATGGAATAATTGTTGTCCTTTCACCGCATCCCCTTACACAAAAATTAAGCGGTAGAAACCGTTTTCACCACAGAATATATATAGCATGATGCTAACTAGAAGTGTCAGAGACCTGCTTGCCTTCAAATCCTTTGACAATACGAGATAACTCTGCCTTTTCATTGATACTAACGCGGGTTGGGGCACCACTAACAATTCTTTCATAGTTACTGAAGGAATCTTTAATTTCCGGACCATCAGCAGTAATGTTGTATTCGCGGATACCTTTGTCATGCCAAGAACCGCGCATTTTAAATACATTAATTGCCCTGGACATTTCTCCACGGATCTCTACATACTGCAACATGAGAATGGTGTCTGTAATTGTAGAAATGTGAGAATCAGTGATAGAGTGAGACCCCATAAATTGGTCTGTCGTATTGGTGAAAAACCCTGTTATTTCTTCCTGTTTAGCGTAACCTGTGACACCAATCACAAATTGCCTAAATGCATTATTGCTTACACCTCTAGCCAAAGCAGAAAGCGAATCAATGGCAATTCGGGCTGGTTTAAAATCAGCAATCTCTGACTTAATAATTTGCAAGTGGTCTTCTACCCCTGTAGACTCTGGATAAGTACAAATTATCTTCAGTAAGCCTTGGTGTTCCAAGTCCTCAAAATCAATCCCCCAAGAGTAAGCATTTCTAGACAACTGTGCCCGTGACTCTTCATAAGCAAATAATATTGCCCTTTCTCCACTTACACAACCATCTTGGATAAATTTGCTGACCAGTAAAGTTTTGCCCGTTCCCGTGGCTCCTGTCGCCAAGATAATGGAATCTTTAAAGAAACCACCTCCACACATATTATCTAGAGTAGTAACTCCAGAAGATACCCTGACGTTGGAAGAACGTTGAGTTAATCTCATTGCTCCCAGAGGGAATATATTTATCCCATCGTTAGTAATTGTGAAAGGATATTCCCCTTTCATGTGGGTAGTCCCCCGTAACTTAAGAATTTCTACGGTTCGGCGACGACGTTCTCCTTCCAGGACGTTGCGAACAATCACCACATTATCTGAGACAAATTCCTCTACACCAAAAGCTGCGATCGCTCCGTACTCTTCACTCCGCTCGGTTGTCATAATAGTGGTGACACCCAACTGTTTTAACCGAGCTACTAAACGAAATATCTCTCGACGTACTACACCTACTGCTTCATATTGCTGAAAAACAGCAGTGACTGAATCTATAGAGACTCGCTTGGCTTTATATTTACGAATTGCATATTGTAGACGCTCTATTAGGGCGGATAAATCGAAGTTTCCTACAATATCTTGACCTTCTGGATCGGGGGAAGCATCAAGAATAAACAGTTTACCTTGCTCAATGAGTTGTTGTAAATCCCAACCGAAAATGTGAGCATTTTTGATAATATCGCTAGGAGATTCCTCAAAGGTAACAAATACCCCTGGTTCATCAAAATAGCTAATTCCATTGTAAAGAAACTGGAGCGAAAATAAAGTTTTTCCTGTACCTGATGTGCCACTCACTAAGGTCGATCTACTAACAGGCAGTCCCCCATGACTAATATCATCAAAGCCCTCAATCATGGAGCGTATTTTATCTACGCCTTGTTGTAAAG
>CBZS010000012.1 GCA_000613065.1 Richelia intracellularis
ACTCTTTTAGTAAAACAGGCAGTGCAACTTAAACAGGTATTGGAAGAGGTGGAGGGGTACTAGAATAACAACGAGCTTTGAGAACTTGCTTGATCAAAGGAATACCACTAGAGTACAAAGCCAGGTGATTGCTTTTATGTTCTTGTTGTAGATGAAACTGCCAATACTCATCCCAATCGCCACTGATGTATAAAGAACCCAGGGGTAAAACAGCCTCAGCACCCCTCATGGTCCATCTAGCCCCAGTTATATCCAGATCAAGACGAAACTCCCTAAAAAACCTTTGTAACGGCTTCTAATTTTATGCCACAAGTGTCTTACCCACGAAGGCTGTTGACAGTTGAGATTAATTAACACTGGGTACTTTTATCACTGCTACTAAAAATTGTGCCAAAAGTGTTAATCGTGCACCATGCCACTGAAAGTGCTTTCTTAGAATTAGGCGTAATCTATTAAACTCGGACATAGAGTTTCGTTTTTATTTTTATACCAATTTAATCTGAAACCCTTTTCCTAGCTTGTTTACACCTTTTTTGTCCTGTACCGAGGTGCCTGCAGACTCTCCCTCTATTTTATCTTGACTGGGTTTATCAAAATATCCTTGTAACAACCGTCTCAATAGTTCCTATCCATTCTCAAGTCACTTACTCTCTATCTGGGAGTGTTGTAACCCACAAATGCTGTCTGAATCTAATACCATTATTATGTTAAGCTGCACATAATTAATGGGGTAAAATCCTTATATATAGGTACTACTTCTGTGCGAATTCATAAAAAATGGTATAACAGACTAACTATCTCTTCAAATAGTTCTCGTGCTTGTGACCAAAACATACCTTGATTTGATGTAGATCCTTGCATAGGGTGTGGAACTGTTCCTGTTTTTTCACTTTTTACAATCCAATTCCATCAAGTACATTTTTGGCTGTCAAGACTACTGTGGTTGACTTGTCATTTCTTATTCTTATACTATATTCTGTACTACCACAAGATTCGCACCAGAATTAAATAAACGACGTTACCCAGATCTACAGCCCGATCTTTGGCAAGGCTCGCCATCACTGGTAAGACGATAATACCTAAAACATCATCAATTACGGCAGCACCAAGAATAATTTGCCCTTCCTTGCTACTGAGAGAGCCTAACTCAGATAAAACTTTGGAGTTAATACCAATACTCGTAGCAGTTAAACCTGCTGCCCCAAAAATAGCAGGAGCCGCAGATAGGCCAAATAATAACATTAAACCTGCTGTAATGGCAGTGAAGGGAACAACAACCACAATTACTGCCACTACAGCGGCTTGTAACCCGACAGCTATCAAGTCTTTGAAGTTAGACTTCAAACCAATTTAAAATAGGAGGATAATCACCCCCAATTCTGCAAGCACCGAAATTACTTCCAACTGAGAGGCAAATATGCCATTGGCTCCATCTGAGCTTAACCCGGCAGTACTTTCTAATACATCGATAATCAAAGAACTGGAAGCATCTGCTCCCCCTTCTGGAAACACTATCAGATGTAGACAAGAAATACCCACAAAAACGCCAGCCACTAATTCACCTAGTACTGGCGGTAAACCCAAACGAGTGGATAACTCCCCTCCAAACTTACTAGCTAAATAAATAACGACTCAACTCAGTAATACTTCCGCAACAACCAATGAAATATCTTTTGTTCTGGTTGCAGTTGCTAAAATAAACTTATAGTATAAGTTATAACTACATAGTGTTTTGTAATAGAGTGGGTCATTCTCCTTCTTAATGTACAACCCTGATTACACACAAAAATCATCGGTTTATATATTCTGGGGAGATGACAACTTCATCTATTTTTGAGTTACATCTAAGGAAATACCTAAATTGTCAAGAATGAACTTTAAATCTACATTGCGGTCTTTACGATTAGTAACTCAGACTGGATATATTCATTGCAGTCAAACATGTAACACGAAGTAAAACGGAGTCAATTTTCGTTAAGTAGTGTTATGCTTTGCTTACTTACCCTTAAGTAAGTTAATGTCTCATATTTAATGGCTAATAGCTCAAGATGGATCTTGGAGATTGTTACCGTTTATTGGGTTTGAGGACGGGAGCTTCATTTACGGATGTCAAAGCCTCCTACCGGCGATTGGCACAGCAATATCATCCCGACATGAACCCAGACGATCAAAAAGCAAAAGAAAAATTTATCGCCTTAACAGAGGCATACAAAATACTCTTAAATGTTATACCTCCCCCAGAAGTAAGATCTAAATCTAGTCAAACACCATTTGAGAATGAGGAAATCAAAATTCAATTTCCCCATCCAGAGGTGACAAACCCATTTAGACCGAAATCTCCCCATCTTTCGGAAATGGAAGATCAACTCAAGTGGAAGACTTACGAGCAGCTACAGCTATTTTTACAAGGTCAACAATTTCCCCAGGCGATATCTCTGGCTGAAGCTTTAACACAACGATTATCTGATGATACGGAAGCCCGCCAATGGTTAGCTGTATCGTATCACTTATGGGGGCGATCGCTAATTACCCAAAAACAAATGCTAAAAGCCCGGATTTATCTCCAAAAAGCCATAAAGACAGATCCAAGCAATAAATCTTTATGGAATCAGGTACAGCGAGATTTAAAGCGGCTGGAAACCATGACTAGTCACCGCTCTAAGGTTAATTATCCTTAAGTATTGAACTAATCTAACTCTCGTCTACCTTCCAATGCTCTTGCCAAAGTGACCTCATCTGCATATTCCAAATCACCACCCACCGGTAAACCAAAAGCAATCCGGGTCACTTTGGTAAATGGCTTGAGTAATTGACCAAGATATAGGGTAGTGGTTTCCCCTTCCACACTGGGACTTATGGCGAGAATTACCTCTTGGGGCTGTTGTTGACTAACTCG
>CBZS010000013.1 GCA_000613065.1 Richelia intracellularis
ATTGCAATGATACGTATCATGTTCAGGGGACTTGCATCATTTGTAACTCACTTCGACTTTTAAAACATCCTCTTAATTCTAAGATAGCTCGTGGATCAAATCTGGTAGCACACATTTATACAGAACAACTAAATGCATTAAGCAGACAAATTTCATGAATACACACAATAATATTAATAAGAATGATCTGACTTGTCCTATTTGCCAAAATAGTGATAAACCTCGATTAATCAAGAGTGGTTCGGGATTATTTACCTGCCCTTCTTGTCAGGAAAGGCTAGTTGTGAGTTATAGTGGTCATTATGTCAAAGATCCATTTGTATGGAAGCAAATAATCTTCTGTGAATCATCCTGTAGTCAAGGTGGAGAAACTTCTAAAACTTTAAAGAATTCCCCATTATTAAAATGTTCTTTAGTCTCTTTAATATTGGTTATATCACTTGTAACGGGAATGATATTTGCTAACGAACACAGGAGTGTTAAAGAAGTTCCAGAAATACCTCAAACAGGGAAGTTAGATCTATCCTGATTCAACTTGCATTCAAATAGTTGATCCTACAAGCAAAAGTTTATTGGACGATTTATTAAAAATAATGGCACCATATAGTACTTAGTAAGTACATATCATGGTCTTGACTTCATATCCAATGGTTTGACTGCATAAGTAGTAATAGAGATAGATAAGTTACCCAAATTAAGACTTTGAGAAACTGTCTGTCTCTTCGATGTGCCAAAATAGCATCTAGTCTCATGGTAATGGTAGCCGCAGTCAGAATTAAGTGTAATTCAATTTGATGGTTATTAGCTCCTGGATAATACAAGTGATAAATATTAGTACCAGAAGTTGCGAGTGCAATAAGGATTAAACCCCCAACCCAAAAGCGGAGATATGAAGAGAGTGGAGGTAATTCCTCAACTTTGCCAAAAAATAGGCCAATGCCTAGAGCAATACTAGGCTAAATAGGGTAAACATACTAAGGTATCTTGGTATGCATGATAGAGATGAGAAGAAGCTACATGCCCATCCATACTAAGATTAATTTGGGTGCGACTCTTTTGGCAGTACGGGGTATGATATAAGAATAATAAATGACAAGTCAACCAGAGTAGTATTGATAGCCAAAAATGTACTTGATGGAATTGGCTTGTAAAAAGTGAAAAAACAGGAACAGTTCCACACCCTATCCAAGCATCTACATCAAATCAAGATATGTTTTGGTCACAAGCACGAGAACTATTTGAACAGATAGTTAGTTGGTTACACTCAGACAGCATTTGTGGGTTAGAAGACCAGGGTAAGCGCATCTCAAATTCTATTGACAAGCGGCTTCAGAGGTTTCATCATAATGTTGGGATAAACAAGCAGTAAGAACAGTCAGCATATAATGATTATCTATAGCGGCTCCATTAGGTTTTTGGCGATTACTACGTTTCAAAGATTGCTCTAGGTTTAAAGCATTAATAGCTATTCGCCGGAAAAGTGCTAAGTTTTGTGGAGCATGACCAGTACGGACACCACAAGCATCTTCAGAAAAAGTGACATCTAAAGTCCAATGCAACCCATTTTTCACACCCCAATGAAGACGAATCACTGGTCCTAAGTTACGAGGAGCACAATTTAAACTAGTTAGATAAAACTGAACTTCACGAGTTGTTTTATTCCAAATATGTGGTAAACGCACAACCATGACAACCCATTTAAGACCAACCCAATTGTCTTGGTTATGCAAAGTTTGCAGTTGAGAAATAGGAACACACCAAATTTGACGTTTTTCAGTACGATGATGACCTTTCTCTACCCGTTTATCAGAACTATGGATAATACCTTTAAAGCCTTGATATAACTGTTGCTCAAACCAATTTTTCACTTGTCCGTAAAGTGTGGGATGATTACCTTTGAGTGCTAAAACATAATCTGCTTTTGCATTAAAGATTTGGAATGCAATTGCTGTTTGCGTACCCATGGCATCAATGGAAATTACCTGTGCTCCTGCGGCTTCAACTATTGATTCTACCCAACCTCGAAAGCATCGCTCAAATACTTTTGGGTTAATGGGTTCAAACACCCGTCGAAAGGTATCTGCAGTTGGGATGTCCTCTGGTAAAGGTAAAAAGTGCTCCAACCAGTCGTATTTACTCAATCCATAATTTTGCATGTCCTCCCATACCTTAGTTACTGCAATCACTGATAGTATTCCAATGATTAAAATATCTTTTAATAAATGGACAGGGGTTCTTTCTACAGGTGGGTCTTCTATTTCACTAAAAACTAATGACATTTTTTATGTCAATGCAGTGGCATTGGCTATACTCAAATTTTTTGAGCTTTTAATCTTTGGTTTTGAAGATTTGAAACCGGTAGGCGCAAGCCTTGTTGTCAGAGATACCATTAGAGTAACCCCTTCAGTTCCTTCAGATAGACCCTTTGCGTCCTTAGCATAGGACTTAACTTCTGTAATACTTAAATCTCCATTTTTGTGCCCCAAGAGTGTTCCAGAAATTGGGTAAGATTTGGTGGCGTAGCCTGCGCTTAGGCACGAAGTGCTCGTCGTTGGCCCTCGCACTTGACAATCAAGACATACCTCACAATTATGTACAACAATCTGTAATTTTAACTACAAAATTAGATGCCCTTACCCTGAACGTCCCTTCTGGTTTAAACACTTTTACCATTAATGGAAATGTTATATTATAGTATAATCCATAAGCATTGACTGAAACTGTTCCATTATCAAATTTTCCCACACTTGCTAAGAGGATGTTTTAAAAGGTGGGAGGTATCATACAAAAGCTCACAAAGCATATGCTGAGAATTATAGAAAACAGCACCCCCTGAGCAAATGACTAAGAATTATCCTAGCTATTTAACGTGGGAACAGTGGGAGTTAATCCCAGAGCTTTTTCCAGAGGCAAAACCAGGTGGTCGTCCACGTACAACAACATGTATGTACCCAGTAGTAAACGCCATTTTATACGTACTGTGTCAAAGATCTACATGGCGGGCATTACCAAGAGATTTAGCACCTTGGTCTACAGTATATGGCTATTTCAGAAGATGGCGCAAAGACCTTACTTGGCTTCAGGTTCATGACAAACTATATCAATGGGTTCGGGTAGCAGCCAGTCGATAAGCAAGTCCATGGGAAGCAGCCTTTGATAGCCAATAAGTTGAAACCGCAACCATGATTTGTACGCATGTTGGTTTCGACCCAGGAAAACAAATACATGGACGTAAGCTATTTATTATGGTTGACTTGTTAGGGCTAGTTTTGCGAGTATTGGTTACTTCTGCAAGTGTGCCAGAACCTGCAGGGTCTAAACTCAACGTGGATGTTCTGGCAGGTTTATCAGATGAAAGATAAACTTAAAAGACTGCACACTATCTGGATGGATGGAGGATATCGCGGGGAAGATTTTGCCCACTGGATAATCGATGTTTTTCGTTGGATTGTGGAAGTGGTTCTCAGACCCTTAGAAAAGAAGGGTTTTACCCTTTTACCAAAATCTTGGGTTGTACAACGAACTTTCGGGTGGCTCAATTGGTGTAGAAGATTAAGTAAGGACTATGAAAGCCTAGCTGAAACTTCTGAGACTTTAATCTATATTGCAATGATATATATGATGGTCAGGCGACTTGGATCATTTGTAACTCACTTCGACTTTTAAAACATCTTCTAAGTATTGTCTCGCTACAGAATCAGTCTTTTTACCTTTTTTTATATCTCCGGTTTCATCTATTACTACTGTAATCGCCTGACCATTCAATACTTGCTTAAGTTTATTTAATCTTCGTTGTTTTAATTCATTTACTGACCAATCTTAATTAGCTAGGAAATGATGTAATGACTGGACTGAGTTTATACTTACTACCTTCGCTATCTATGGTAATAATTTCCTTTTTATCGTTGATATTATTCCTAAGTGTAAATAGTTGAAACACCCATAATTTCTTACTTCCTTAAATAAGTCCTTATAGTCTGCACAATATTCATTTATGATGGCAATTGTTCGGTGAGCATCTCTTGCTAAATGTTTCAGAATTTGTAAACATAGATACATTAGCGCACTTTCCTTTCAGAGTTTTCTTTTTTTTCTTTTATTCATAAAAGTCGGAAAGTGACAGAAAATGAGTAGTGTAGCTCCTGGTAAACGTGTTGTCCACTCATTTACTCCCCCGATCCCATAAGTCATCGCAATCAACCAGTGCATTAGTGGTGGGTGATGCTGTTCTTCCTCCAAGGCTGGGTACAGCCAAGTTCAGGAACTAACTGGTGCCTGCTGAACTTTTGGCACAATTTGAGCAACATTCCTTTTATTCCCAGTATGGAGGGGTAGTTTAGC
>CBZS010000014.1 GCA_000613065.1 Richelia intracellularis
TGCCACTATGCCTAAGTGCTCGATATCTTGTACTTTGATTTGTGATTCTGAAAAACTCATACTTCAAAAATACAACATTTTGCGATTGCACCTGCAGAATGTGGGTTTCAACGATTTCTCAATGCTTTCAAACGCTAATTCATCCCGCACTTATGCAACGGCACCAAATCAAGTTATCACAATATTTAATTATTGCAATAGGGAGCATCTACATTTTTTGCAAAACATCCAAAGACTTACACTAGAGCATCGATTCAGTAACCAAGATTAATCATCTATAGTTGGAGGTCGTCAGTTGACAGACGATAGTCAAACTCGCGCGTTCCCTTGCGACTTGCGTCGTCGCGGGATCCCTCGTCAAAATTTATTTTCCTTGTCTCTCTGCTCCTGCTACACTTCGGCTCTTTTCGGCTCCACTCAAGCCAAGTCTATCAGTGAATACCTGTTTCTTCCCATGTAATCAGAAATGTTGGTAATACTGAATTGGTGTACTAGTTAGATGAAAAGTCGTTATCCAAAGTTATCGTTGGAGATATATCCATACCTCTTTTTTGTTCTTTACAGCTTCTACAGTTCCCTTGATTGTGCCAGCCATGGGTACCGCTACTAATGCTCCCAAGAAACCACCAATTTCAAAACCCATTAAAATAGCGACAAAAATCCATATGGGGTTGAGTCCAGTAACGTTACCCAGTAATTTCGGTGCGATTAGATTATCTTTGATTTGTTGTAAAAGTATGGATACCGAGGCAAGTTGTACCGCTAACCACCAACCTTGTAATAAAACTAGTAGAGTGGCAGTGCCAATACCAAGGGTAGCTCCGACGAAGGGAATTAGTTGGGATATACCAATTAAAATTGCTAATACCAACCCAAAAGGGACTTGGAGGATGATAAAGATGGGGGTTAGGGTTACTACCATAAACAACCCTAGTAACAGTTGGCTGAGAAAAAAATGGTGAAAGTTTAACCTAAGTGATGCGTTAAGAGGTCCTCTAATACGTAATGGCAAAAGATTAATTAACCCATCCCAAACACGATCACCATAAGACAACATATAGAATGCTAACACTGTTACCAAGACAAAATTGACAAATGTAGATACAACAGTGCTAGCTAAACCAACTGCTCCAGAAGCCAAGGTTTGCACTAATCTTTCGATATTAGCGTTAATTTGAGTTTTAACTAGGTTTAAATCTATGGGTAAGCGTCTCTTCTCAACTATGGCTTGAAAATACTCTAAATTGTCTTGAGAACTGCTTAACCAGTCAGGAATCTGATTTAGTAGTTGAATTGTCTGTTCGATGACTATGGGTACTAAGGTAATACCCACAAAAGTAACAATGGCTAAACTCAGTAGTAAAACAATAATGATGGCTTGTGTGCGAGAAAAACGCACCTTCTGTAAAAAATTAACTGGATAATTCAGTAAAAATGCTAAAATAGCAGCAATACTGAGAATAGTGATGGGATGATGGAAATATCGAAATAATTCAGATAGTAGCCAAATATTAAGAGCAATAATCGGACCACTAAGACCGTAGATTAACAGATTTTGTAAAGAGGTCCATCGCCGCATTTGAGACCATTTATATGAAAATTTTTTAGACAAAGTATATGGTTAGACAATTTGATATTGTAGATTCCCCTTACGGGATCACCGTAAGTATTTAACTTATATATCTACCTCCATCAATATATATGGAGCTTTATACCATTAAATAAATAATAGTGAGTATGTTGATATCAATCACCATCATAGATATTTTTATGAAGTGCAAGATCAAAATGCTTAACTGTTTGTAAAAAAATAGATGCTCATGGAAAAAACGATAGCCGAACTCCGTAAGGACTACACTTTAGAGGGATTGCATGAAAGTGGTGTTAGCCATAATCCATTTCAACAATTTGGTATCTGGTTTGAGCAAGCACTCAGTGCCCAATTACCAGAGCCTAATGCTATGACTGTAGCGACTTCAACTCCGGATGGTACTCCTTCAGCCAGGATAGTTCTGCTCAAAAATTTTGATGAAAGAGGTTTTATTTTTTATACTAATTACCTTAGTCACAAAGGTGTAGAATTAATTACCAATCCCCAAGCTGCAATTGTATTTTGGTGGGCAGAATTGGAGCGTCAAGTACGTATCTGTGGCAATGTGGAGCAAATCTCTGATCAGGAGTCTGATAAGTACTTTTATAGTCGCCCCCTAAATAGTCGCTTGGGTGCTTGGGCTTCTGAACAAAGTCAAGCGATCGCTAGTCGGGAAGTGCTGGAAGAAAGGTTTCAAGAATTACAAGAAAAATACGCAAATGAAGAGATACCTCGTCCCCCCTATTGGGGGGGTTTCCTAGTTGTTCCCCAACAGTTTGAATTTTGGCAAGGACGTACCAGTCGTTTACACGATCGCTTGGGTTATACTCTCTTAGATGATGGTGGTTGGCAGATTGAGCGTTTATCCCCTTGATGGGAAGAAGGGAGAGCAGGGATAACTGCAAGAGTTATCCAGAAGCAGAGGAGCAGAGAGGGAGACGCGGAGAAATATCTCCGTGTCTTTGCGTCACACTCGTTACCGCTTCCCCTATTTAGCTGCTTCTTCTGTCAGCTTAGTGAGAACGTCATTAGAACGTTCTACAAAGGACTTCATTCCTTCTGCATCAAATCCTTTTTGAGACATCAGTGCCAAATCATACACATGTTGACAAATCATCTGAACCAGTTGTCCTGTGGGTGATTCACCATCTCCCTGAATAATGCCTCCTTGACTGAGATTGGCAAGGTTTTGAATCAAGGGATGGGAAGTATTTACCAACAAAATATGCTCTTCAGGGAACTCTACGTTTTGCTGCTGCATTAAAGCATTCATATCCCGCAAACGACGGAGAATTTCTGGTAACAACACCATGGCTGGTGGGGTTGCTTGCTGAGTCTCTGATTTTAAGGCTTCCGCACGGATATTTACCTTGGGTTTGTTTATAGCTTTCTCAAACAGCTCCTTAATTGTCTCACTGCGGGTTTTATTCGTTTTGGGATCGACAATCTCCCCAGACTTATCTTTATCCAACAGGGTGTTATCCAAATCAGAATCTACCCGGGTAAATTTAACATCCTTATATTCCTGTTCTAGGAAGTTAATGAAGTGTGTATCAATAAAGGAGTCCATAAATAGGACTTCTAATCCTTGGCTTTTATGTAATTCAACGTAAGTAGCTTGGGAGGCTTCATCGGTACAGTAGAATACTTTATTATCATGACTTGTTTTATTCCGCTCCAGGTATTCCTTGAGAGTAGTATAAGAATCTCCACTACTTTCTAAAGCAGATGAACCTACATCTTGCCAAGCATCCCCTTCTTCACATTGTACTTGAACGGCTGGGGTTTCATTTGTTGCTGAGCCCAGATTAGTACTGCTACGGAAAACAATTAAATCTTCTACTTGTTTCTTAAATTTCTCATCATTGAGTACGCCAAACTTGACAAAGGTACTCAAATCTTTCCATGCGCTGATGTATTGTTGACGATCATCACGGTATAATTCTTTTAAGCGATCACCAACTTTTTTGGCAATATAATCACCGATTCTCTTAACAGTGCGATCGCCTTGCAATGCACTCCGTGATACATTCAAGGGAATATCAGTACTATCGATTACCCCTCGCATAGGTAAGAGGAACTGGGGAATAATTTCGTCACAGTTATCACTCACAAAGACCTGATTGCAGAATAATTTAATTTGTCCCTTATTTACATCTACATCAGGTCTAAGTTTAGGGAAATAGAGAATACCATTAATAATAAAAGGATAATCTGTATTTAAATGCACCCATAGTAGGGGTTCTTCTTGGAAAGGGTACAGATAGCGGTAGAATTCCAAATAATCTTCATTAGTCAGACTGCTGGGAGAATCTCGCCAAGGAGCCTTCTGCTGATTCAACTGCTCCCCATCCATTTTTATGGGTACAGGCATAAAATCGCAGTAAGTTTTCACTAGATTTTGCACCCGCGCAGATTCTAAGTACTCCTGTTCCTCTTCCATTAAATAGAGAGTAATAGTGGTACCGCGATCGCTACGGCTAGATTCTTCTAAAGTAAAATTAGGGGAACCATCACAAGTCCAGTGTACAGCCTGCGCTCCATCCTTGTAAGATAGAGTATCAATTTCTACCTTATTTGCCACCATAAAGGACGAGTAGAAACCCAAACCAAAGTTACCAATAATCGGTCTATCTGAATTACCTTGATACTTCTGAACGAATTCCTCTGCACTAGAAAAAGCAACTTGATTAATATATTTTTTCACCTCATCGGCAGTCATGCCAATACCATTATCAGTAATAGAAAGGGTTTTCTTACCTTTATCTATAGCCAGTTGAATTTCCGGTTCCCCAATTTCTCCCGAATATTCCCCAGCACGGGATACCATATTTAGCTTTTGAATCGCATCCACTGCGTTGGATACTAACTCCCGCAAGAATATTTGGTGATCTGAGTATAGAGATTTCTTGATAATCGGGAAAATATTTTCAGTATGAATACTGATAGTTCCTTGTTCTAGCATAGTTGGTAATCCTCAAGGCATCTGTCTAAATAATATAAGGTAACAAAAATTCCTCTGGCTAAGAATTTCCGGGATAATTGCGGAGAAAGCAAGAGAAGATGATACCAAATAGAATTGTAAATGCATAAGGCTTGCGAACGCTGGCAAGAAAGGCATGATTAGCCGTCTACCAATGATGCGGATAACCCTACTTTCTTCAAAATGACAATATTAGTGATGTCTCGTTATGTAAAAATAAATCCACGGTTCGTTCAGGTGAATATATACAATAAATCTAAAGAATATCAGTGAATAATAATTGGTTAGTAAAAGACTCCATCATCACGATAAAAGTGAAGTCAAGTTTCTGGAGAATTGAAAAGTTTACTAATCTCGTCGAAATTTTCAATCAATTCCAAAAAAGCAGTTAATACCCATGAATGGGCATATTTCCTCTTTTTGAAAAAGTTTCTGAGGCTCACTTACTAGTCCAGGGTAAGCGCATCTCAAATTCTATTGACAAGCGGGTTGAGAGGTCTCATCATCATCTTGGGATAAACAAGCAGTAAGAACAGTCATCAGCATATAATTATTATCCATAGCGGCTCGATTAGATTTTTGGCGATTACTACGTTTCAAAGATTGCTCTAGGTTTAAAGCATTAAGAGCTATTCGCCCCAGAAGTGCTAAGTTTTGTGGAGCATGACCAGTACGGACACCACAAGCATCTTCAGAAAAAGTGGCATATAAAGTCCAATGCAACCCATTTCCCACACCCCAATGAAGAGGAATCACTTGTCCTAAGTTACGAGGATCACAATTTAAACTAGTTAGATAAAACTGAACTTCACGGGTTGTTTGATTCCAAAGATGTGGTACCCGCACAACCATCACAACCCATTTAAGACCAACCCAATTGTCTTGGTTATGCAAAGTTTGCAGTTGAGAAATAGGAACACACCAAATTTGACGTTTTTCACTACGATGATGACCTTTCTCTACCCGTTTATCATAACTATGGATAATACCTTTAAAGCCTTGAGATAACTGTTGCTCAAACCAATTTTTCACTTGTCCGTAAAGTGTAGGATGATTACCTTTGAGTGCTAAAACATAATCTGCTTTTGCATTCAATATTTGGGATGCAATTGCTGTTTGCGTACCCATGGCATCAATGGTAATAATACATCCAGCCATGTCTAATAATTTCAAGAATGCAGGGATTGCTGTAATTTCATTCCATTGATTTATCGTCTTGTTTTACTTGTCCTAAAACAAGACGATAAATCAATCGACCATGCACTAACTAGATGTAAGGCTGATTTACCCTGTTCCCTATCATAGGAACCTTTGAGGGTCTTACCATCAATGGGAATTACTTGTGCTCCTGGGGCTTCAACTATTGATTATACCCAACGTCGAAAGCATCCCTCAAATACTTTTGGGTTAATGGGTTTAAACACCCGTGGAAAGGTATCTGCACTTGGGATGCCCTCTGGTAAAGCTAAAAACTGCTCCAACCAGTCGTATTTACTCAATCCATAATTTTCCATGTCCTCCCATCCCTTACCTCCTGGAATCACTGATAGTATTCCAATGATTAAAATATCTGTTAATAAATGGACACGGGTTCTTTCTACAGGTGGGTCTTGTGTCTCACTAAAAACTAATGACATTTTTTCTGTCAATGCAGTGGCATTGGCTATACTCAAATTTTTTGAGCTTTTAATCTTTGGTTTTGAAGATTTGAAACCGGTAAGGGCAAGCCTTCTTGTCAGAGATACCATTATTAGACTAAGCCGTTCAGTTAAGATAGACCCTTTGCCTCCTTAGCATACTACTTAACTTCTTTAATACTTAAATCTCCATTTTTGTGCCCCAAGAGTGTTCCAGCTACTGGGGAAGATTGGGTGGCGTAGGGGAGTGCCAGGTGGGGGTATGAGTGTTTATTGGGCTGACTCAAGGTCTTGATGCCCCTACCTGGCACCACGGAATCTAGGGAAGCGTTCCCCAGTTGCGTCAACTTTTGTTGGCGATGCCCCTGCAGTACCCCCCAAAGGGCGTTGGCCTAGCCTGCGCTTAGGCACGAAGTGCCCGTCGTTGGCGTTCGCACTTGACAATCAAGACATACCCCACAATTATGTACAACAATCTGTAATTCTCACTACAAAATTAGATCCGCTTACCCTGTATTGAGGTTATCTTTAAATAACAAAGATAATAGTCCAATCAACATTTATTTGTTCCGAATATTTACAGTGATATAGTTTCCTAATTAAATTATTTTTAATGTGAATTTAGTACTGTAACTCCTGTCAATGAGGACATATTATCCAAACTATGATTTTGGACAAGGCTCGGAACACTTATGTAACAAGAGTTGTTTTTAATTCACATCAAACAAAAATTATTAAATTATCTTTCTATAGAAATATATTATGCAACTCTTGAAGATAATTTACTTCAGAGTCATTACTGAATTTAACGCTTAATATTGCTTTGTATTTATAAAAGAATGTAATATTGACCTTTTCAAACACTTTATGATGCTAATACTAGATATTTCTAAGTACTTTGGAGTAGTAGATAAATAAAAACATACGATCGCGCTCCTACTTTAAACCTATTGATGCAAATAGAATATTACTGATAGCTAACTGTGGCTGCATACTGATTCAGGGTTAGAATGCATACAGCCAACAGTATCGAACTTAAAAGAACCAACCGTAAGAGTGTAAGCCTTTACCAAGTAAATTAACTCCTAGGTAGCACACCCAGACGACAACAAAGCCACTAGCGGCTAAAATCGCAGGACGACGACCTTGCCAACCACGGGTAATGCGAGCATGGAGATAAGCCGCAAATACTAACCAAGTGATTAAGGCCCAAGTTTCTTTAGGATCCCAACTCCAATAAGAACCCCAGGCTTCATTCGCCCAAACTCCACCAGAAATAATACCAATGGTAAGCAGGGGGAAACCTAATCCAATGATACGATAGCTGATATTGTCTAGGTTTTCTGCCAGGTTAAGACGACGGGGTGAGAGTAGCTCTTCAGATGTAGTTGTTGCAGTTGATTTAGTAACAAAATCCAACACAGCAGTTTTCCCATTACTAATTGTTCGCGAACTGGAAACACCATTATTTTCAACTGCAATGCTTGCTTCGCTATTAACTATCAATTCTCCTGCTTTACGTAAGCTGTAGCCATTTTGGCGATAACTAGCAGCAGTACCAATGGAACTACCTGTAAGTTGAATATTTTGACCCCGAGTAACGAACAAAAAAGCGATCGCTAATAATGAACCTACCATTAAAGCCGAGTAACTCAGCATCATCACGCTGACGTGCATCATCAACCAATTGGATTTCAGTGCTGGTACTAAGGGTTCTGCTACTTGCATTCCTGGTGGTAGTGATAGGGCTGCAAATGCGGTAATTCCCATAGCAACAGGGGATGTAGCAGCTCCCACTAAGCGGCTACCACTAGATTTTCCGCAATGAGATGGATAGTTGTAATACCCCAGGCAAGGAAAAAGAGGGATTCATACAAATTGCTCAGGGGAAAATAACCAGCTTCTAACCACCGTGCTCCCAGTAGAGTTGCTATACACAGATTAGCGATCGCCATTCCTGCTGTACCCAGAGTGGGTAAAGTCGTTAAACTGGGGAAAAGTGCGCCACACCAGTAAACCAGCATGGTGCAAAATAAGACGGCAAAGGCTGTGTTATCCAAGTAATTCTGGAGTAGGACCAGATTCATAAACTTACTCTCTCCAATAGTATTGTTTTGTTAAATGAAATAAATGCATATATTTAAGATCCTATCTGTATTTTGGATTTTAGATTTTAGATTTTAGGTTGGATAGAGAATAGGCAATGGTGGAAATTGATAGTTGATGGTAGTAAAATTTGGCGTTGGTGAATCAGGGGATGATTTCACTAAATTTTCAACGATTTCTCAATGGTTTCAAACCCTAATTCATCCCGCAGTTATGCAACGCCTAAAATTTGACTCCTCACTCCTTCGCTTCCTGACTTCTCTTCAACTCCAAAAAAATGTCATAACGCTGACTTCGAGAATCCCTAACTTTAGATGTCACTCCAAGGGAATGGGAACTGCCTAAAATTAGATTTTGATAGGGGAAAAGATTAGGTAAGGGGAAATTTTGAATACCCCGTTCAATGTCTAGAAATAATCGACCATTACTGGGATTTAGGCCTGAATCAGTTGTATTCTTATATACTTGGCTATTGGCTAAGGAGTTGCGAGATGGGGGAATAATTCTGTTAGTAATTGGTGCACCCAAAACAAAGAAGGATGTCTTTTCATCCAACCAGCCATGGGTTGCAGTTAAAGTACCAAAAGGTGCAATCCAGTTGACTACCGATTTTCCAGCTACATTTCCCTGACTGATTTGGAACTGATACTGGGCTTTCATGGTTTCATTCAACTTGGTAAAAAATGTTTCTGCTTTTCGGCGATCACTTGCCTTAACCATGAATAATAAGGCTGCACGAAAATCTTCTTGTTTCCCTTCTTGAGGGAGATTGGGAACCACAGATACGGAAAATCCTCCTGTCATCCAACTCAGTACATCCCGATCAAAGTCCAAATTCACGTAATTCTTAATACTTTTCTTTAGTTGCTCCGGGGCGATAGGAGCAAAGGGATTATTTTTGGATGTGGCAACATAATCTAACCATAATTGGCGTAAATTACTTCCAGATAGCATCATCAAGGTTTCGGGTGGCAGTAGTTTTGCCATATTTTCTCCTTGATTTTCAACTGCTAACTGACGTTGGCTATTGGGATTTAACCAGGAAATTCCTTGTAATTGAATACCTGTAGATTTTAAGGATATGGTTCCAGCTAAACCCTGATTCTCCTGTAACTGAGCTAGGACTTGAGCTGGTAAACGACGGTTAGGAGCAGCAGCGGCAATTTGAGCAGATGCGGGAATATTAATGTAAAATTGGGCAAAAGGACGAAATTCACTTACATGAGCAAAATTTTCAGCAAAACCGGCACTATTAGCTAAATTTGACTTACTTTTATAAGCATTGATTGTTTGTTGAATCACCAAAGGATTATCAGCGATCGCTAAAAACTTTTGGTTTATAATTACCGTAGATAATTTGCTACCAGACGGAGATTTAATGGTTTGAATGGGAATTTCCATATTCTGGGTAGTCTGTGGCGATGGCTTAACGGAAATATTGAATTTTTCTGACCAAATTTGTTGAGCTTTGGTCATATCTTTAATGGGCAATATAATCACTAAGGGCTGTTCTTGCAGTTGCTCCCCACTGGTAGAAACACGTTTTGCAGGTGGTACATTACCATTAGGAGCTAAAATGGCAAAAGTAATGCGATCGCCTACCCAAGGTTGAATATCTCTTTGAAAATCATAACCGTTGTTAGTTAAAAAGCGATCGCGCCATATGGTTAAATTTTTATCAAGTTTTTTTTGAGCTGCTGGTGTACCAAATTCTCCCAGCTTTTGCCATTGACTAATATCAGTAGTCAAAGAAAAAGTAAATAGAGCATATTGGGGAATTAAATTAGCACCAGGGGGCAAGTTTCTAGTTAAAGCTTTACCTTGGGTAAGTAAAAAATATGTCCCTACACCACCAGCAATCAATAACCCAGTAGCTGAAAGGGTTAAAGCAAGGGACGGTTTCCTCTTTTTCTGTATTTGTACAGAAGACTCTACTGGTACTGTCATGACAACCCTAAGACTATTTTGGATTTTGGATAAAAATGTCCAATGGGGAATGGGGAATAGGCAGTAGGGAATGTTGATAACTGTACAAGTTTCTCCTCATATCCTACTCTCCGTGTTTCCATCCCTATGTTTTTCTCACAACTGAGGTTTGCGTAGATGCCAATCTGTAGACTGTTCATAGGCATAGGCAACTTGGAATAGTAAATCTTCCCTCAGAGCATTACTAATTAGTTGTAAACCAATAGGTAACCCCTTATCATCAAAACCGCAGGGCACACTTAAACCGGGTAAACCTGCTAGGTTAACTGGAATTGTCATTAAGTCTGTTAAATACATACTCAGAGGATCGGCGGTTTTTTCTCCCGCTTTAAATGCAGTGACTGGAGAGGTGGGACACACTAGCACATCTACCTGGGCAAAAGCATTCTCAAAATCTTGCTTAATTAATGTGCGGACTTTCTGGGCTTTCAGGTAATAAGCATCATAATAACCTGCTGATAGGGCATAGGTACCAATCATAATCCGCCTTTTTACCTCTTCACCAAAACCAGATGCCCTAGTTTTGGTATACATAGAAACTAGATTATCTGGGTCTTCACTGCGATAACCATATTTAACCCCATCGTAACGGGCTAAGTTAGCTGATGCTTCAGAGGGTGCAATAATGTAATAACTAGGCAAGCCATAACGGAAACGGGGGCATGATATTACGTGGATTTCTGCACCCAGGACTTGTAATTTATCAATGGCTTTGGTGACGGCTTGCTCCACCACAGAATCCAAGCCTTCCCCAAACGTCTCTTTAATTATACCGATTCTCAACTGACCCTTGGTTTTAAAATCTGGGGTTAAATTAGCTGCATAGTCGGAAGCAGTTACATTCAGACTGGTGGAATCTTTAGGATCGTGACCAGCGATTGCACTTAATAATATAGCCGCATCTTCCACAGAACGACCAAAAGGACCAATTTGATCCAAAGATGAAGCATAGGCAACTAAGCCATAGCGAGAAACCAATCCATAGGTTGGCTTCATTCCTACGACACCACAGAAAGAAGCAGGAAGACGAATAGAACCACCAGTGTCAGAGCCAAGGGATACCACACACTCATCCGCAGCTACAGCCGATGCAGAACCGCCAGAGGAGCCTCCAGGAACCCTGGACAAATCCCACGGATTTGATGTTACTTGGTAAGCCGAAGTTTCGCAGGAGCTACCCATGGCAAACTCATCCATGTTGGCTTTTCCAACCATTACTGCCCCAGCATCAAATAACTTCTGGGTTACCGTAGACTCGTATGGGGGGACAAAATTTTCTAAAATTCGGGAAGCGCAAGTCGTAGTGATTCCCTGAGTACACATATTATCTTTAATGCCGATAGGGATACCTGCCAACAGACCAATTTCTTCCCCAGCAGCAATTTTTGCGTCTACAGCCCGAGCCTGTTCTAATGCCTTGTCCGCCGTTACACACAAAAAACTATGTAATTTTGGCTCTAGGGACTGAGTTTTGTCCAGAGCTTTCTGGGTAATTTCCACAGCCGAGCGTTCTTTATTCACTAGCTGGGTGTGCAATTTGCGGATGGATGCCATGGTTGCTTCCTTGTATGACTCAAGTGTTTGATTTTAATACAGATTGATGATGATTGTCCTAGTAAAATTAAGCCGTATGAATAAATAGATTCATAGACCTGGCATTGATTTAAGATGTATTAGATAGTGCAGAGTGGTTAAATAAACCTTTAATTTTAGACAAAAAATTTTATTAGTTCTCTTATTCGTAACATCATTAATTGAGATTAAACAATGGTGAAAATCCTAGCTCGTAAATCTTTAGGTACGCAGAAAGTATATGACATTGGGGTAAACGATGACCACAATTTTGCCCTCAGCAATAGTTTTATTGCTTCCAACTGTTTTAACAAATCTCACTCCACTGCCTATGGATATGTTACCTATCAAACAGCCTATCTCAAAGCCAATTACCCATTAGAGTATATGGCAGCATTACTCACGGCTAACAGTGGGGACACAGACAAGGTACAGAAATATATCTCTACCTGTTTAAATATGAATATCCCTATAGAACACCCAGATATCAATCGTTCTGGAGTAGACTTTACTCCCCAAGATGAGAAGATTTTATTTGGCTTGTCAGCAGTACGTAATGTGGGAAAAAATGCGATCGCGGCAATTTTAGTAGCCAGGGAAGAAGGGGGAGCATTTCAAGCCTTAGCTGATTTTTGCGATCGTGTGGACTTGGGTACAGTTAACAGAAGAACAGTACAATCCCTAATTTATTGTGGTGCTTTTGACAAAATTAACCCCAATCGCAACCAATTAATTCAAGATTTAGAACTAGTCTATGACTGGGGACAATCTCGTGCTATAGACAGAGCTAGTGGACAGGGAAATTTGTTTGATTTACTTGGAGGGGGATTCACTTCTGGAAACACTCCCACTCCAACCAAAAATGCCTTTGAAATGGCTCCCAAAGCTAAACCTATAGCAGACTTGCCGCCCCAAGAAAAATTACGCCAAGAAAAGGAAATTCTTGGCTTTTACGTTTCCGATCATCCTTTGACTTCGTTGCGCCAATCCACTAGGCTTCTTACTCCCGTCAACCTCTCTCAAATAGGGGAATATAAACAAGAAACCCTTGTCTGCGCTGTCGTCATGCTCAATGGGGTTAAGAAGGTAATAACCAAAAAAGGTGATCCCATGGCTATTCTACAAATAGAAGATTTAAGCACCCAATCAGAAGCCGTTGTTTTTCCTCGCACCTATGAGCGTATTCATACCCTACTAGAAGTCGATGAAAGGTTAATTCTGTGGGGAAAAATAGATTGTCGAGACGAGAAAACCCAATTAATTGTTGAGGATGCAGAAGCTGTAGAAAAAGTACAAATGGTAATGGTAGAACTTACCCCCCATCAAGCAAGTACTATCGAGGAACAAGACCGTTTAAGGACTATTTTAAAAGAGAATTCTGGAGAAAGAGAAAAAGCCAAAATTCCAGTTATCGGCATTGTCCAAGCAGGAACTTCTCGACATTTAGTTAGGTTTGGCAGACAATTTTGGGTACAAGACTCTATTAGTACTATTCAAGCCTTGAAGAATGCTAGTTTTCCAGCTCGTATTCAGCAGCTACACCAAGCATAAATCTATTTGCACACAAGTACAGAACCAAGTTTTTGTGTAACCCAACTTGTAATAAGTAGGAGAGGTGAAATTGTTTCATCTGAACTACTTAACATTCCACCACATAAACTTATACAGGAGAACATCCCAGTGATGTTCAGAGGACTTAAGCTGTGAGACGGAGTTAGGGGGTTGCGGGGCTTATTTCATTCCGTTAGGCAACTGGAATCCTCCATCTATGTAGATTTATAGCGACTGCGGGGTACTTATAGTCCCTGGCAGACTGTTCATTCTCTGTTCAAATTGATTATAACTTGACCAAGTAGCCCCATAATTGTTCTCCCTCCCACACTTCCTGTCACAATAGATACTGTTTATTCAATCGATAATACTTAAGATTAGTGACCGCTATATTTTACATCTGAAGTGCAAGAACACGGCTTGTTTTTAAGTATATGAACGCATAAATATCCGAAATTTATGTTTTTTTAGTTACTTATTCGGATTGTAAACACTGAGAACTGGTGGTACCTTAGAATGCCATAACCATTTTATATGTTTTATGCGGAGGACACAGGAGAAGATATTCATGACCGCACATCAAGTACATACGGCATCACCTGCAATTAGTAAGTTTGTAACATATTGCAAAAGAATACAACCTCAAACCCACAATGAAATCAGTAGATTTTTTAAGGGTGTTGTTGGTTTTCCATACGACAAGGAACTCTTATTACAAGCTTATTTATTTTTGAATATTAAGAAATTATTTCCTCTATGCTCTGAATTGCTACTTTTTGAAAAATCACCTATATCAGATTATACAGATCTGGGAAAATGTGATTTTGTTTATCTCACTCCTCAATTTAAATTATTCTTAATTGAAACTAAATTTATTGATACCCTAG
>CBZS010000015.1 GCA_000613065.1 Richelia intracellularis
CAAAACTAAGGGGAGCATCCCAAATTTAAATATTTGGAGTGCGGAGAGAGAAGGGCGTTGTGGTGAGGTAGCTTGCTTCCCCTTAGGGGTTTTGTAGCCCACATTCCGCAGGTGCGATCGCAAAATGTTGTATTTTTGAAATATGAGTTTTTCAGAATCACAAATCAAAGTACAAGATATCGTTCACTTAGGCATAGTGGCAGGGATTATTGATGAAATGAGTTTGGTTGATTTGTTCAACCAACTGCTTGGAACTCATCCCCAAGAAATAATCAGTTCCTACTTTACGTTGGGTGTTTCAATGTTTCATGTCAATTCATTTATTAACGATCGCTTCTTTGAAACAGATTTCCAAGCTCAGTGAACAGCGGTGCTGGATTCTACAGTTTTTTGGTGCTCCCTGTCGTAAATATTATCTTCTTTGCTAACTAACCTGCGGAATGTAGGTTATCCTCTGCCTTTCTCTACTCACTGTGGTAGCTAGCCCTAACCTACTTTCGTAACTTTATTTGAGGAAACACGAACGCTTTGTATACGGGGCATCTTGCCCGCATTTTATATCAAGGTAGCTTTCCGGCTCCCAGTACCCCATATTTTGGACCAATTTGAATACTCTCAAATTAAGTTTTTACCTTTTATCATTACCCCTAGTCTTTACTACATCACAGTAATTGAGAAATCGCTGGGGTATTTCTGGAGTTGCTCCCCAATGTAGATGAATATAGGAAGCGTGTAGTGGTAAATTATTTGTCGATCCCTCGTATCCTGTAGTTTCCCGATTATCGTAGCGATAGGTATTAAATAGGGGTTTATCCATAGTAGCTACTATACTGGAGCGATGAAACTCATGTCCACAAACCGTTGTCCCCACAGATACTAAGGGACTGTTTTCTAGAGTAACTGCCCGTCGATATCCTAAAGTCAAGCGTTTCTCCATTTTTGATGTATGTGGTAATACTCCCACCATAGACCAAGATTCCCCCTCAAAGTCGATAATTGACTCACATAAGTACATCAATCCACCACATTCGGCAATTGTGGGTATTCCTGACATAACTGCGGTTTTTACTGAATTTATAGCATTAATATTTACTGATAATTCAGAAGCGAATACTTCGGGGAAACCACCGCCAAAATACATTCCCTGTATATTTGCTGGTAATTCTGTATCTCGGAGAGGACTCCAATAAACTAGTTCTGCGCCTAATTGTTGCAGAAAATCCAAATTATCTTGATAGTAGAAATTAAAAGCCCGATCGCTAGCAATGGCAATTCTTACAGGTGATGGTTGACAGTTGAGGAGCGACCCTTTACAGGGTTTCAGCAGTTCCTGCTTGGGGAAAACACTAAGATCAGACTGCTTCACCGCACCGGCGACAGGTGCAGGGGAACGCACGAGTATTGACGGTTGACAGTTGGCAGTTGGGAAATCGGTAACTTCAGATTCTAATAGGGGTAATAATTTTTCCCAGTCAAAACACGAATTCCCTAAATGGGCAAGCTGTGTAATTATTGTATCCATTTGGGGTAGTTCGTTGCTAGGAACTAAACCCAGGTGGCGATCAGGGATTTGAATATTATCATGTCGTCGCAGCACCCCTAAAATCGACAAATTTAAAGGCTCTAGAGCATTGGTTAGCAAATACAAATGGCGATCGCTCCCTACACGATTCAATACTAATCCCGCAATATTAATTCTGGGATCTAAGGTACGATAACCATGAGCAATCGCAGCTACAGAATTAGATAAACGGCTACAATCAATTACCAATAATATGGGTAAATTCAACAGTCTAGCGATATGTGCCGTACTCGCAAAATGATGGGGAAATTCCTCTTGGTCGTTACCCCCTTTAACCCCATCAAATAGACCCATTACTCCTTCTATTAACCCATAATTTACTTCTTGCATATGGGTCTGAAAACATTGCTTTACATAAATTTCTGATGTAAGTATGGGGTCTAAATTCCGGCAATGAAGACCCGTGACATATTTGTGAAACATGGGATCGATGTAGTCTGGTCCGACTTTGAAAGATTGTACTTTCACGCACCGACTACATAAAGATGCTAATAACGCAAGAGTTATAGTTGTTTTGCCAACACCACTATTGACACCAGCAATAATTAGACTCATGCTATTACCTCAATATGGAAGAATTTGAAGAGGAGATGTTCCTTCCATCTGATAATTTACACCATTATCAACAAGAGTCAGAGGCTCTATATTTTCGTTAATGCCTTATCCCCTGACTCTTTACTCCTGCCTTCACGTATTAGGCTGTGTACTGTAATAGAATTTTCATGATTTTTGTCCGTACATTTTTTGTGTAGTTATTGTTCCAAGGCTCTACCTCCATTGGAGCCAAAGCCTCCATTCTGCATCAAGGCTGTCAAAAGGAACTTGATACACCGTCAAAGATGAAAACATAGTGTTACTTTAAAATTATCGTTGCATGCTCCGGGGGTCTAAAGCATCTCTTAACCCATCACCTAATAAATTAAATGCCAACACAGTTAAAATAATTAACACAGTGGGAGGCCAAATCAACCAAGGCTGTAGCACCAAAATCGAAGCATTGGTAGCTAAAGATAACATATTTCCCCAAGAAGGATCTGGCTGTTGAATTCCTAACCCAATCAAACTCAATACGGCTTCTGCGCCGATAAAACTCGGTACAGCTAAAGTTGCAGCAATAATAATGTATGTAGCTGTTTGGGGTAAAACGTGGCGAATAATAATATAAATTGGCTTACCCCCCATTGCCCTTGCTGCTTGCACAAACTCCCGTTCTTTAATTGATAATACTTGACCGCGAATTACCCTGGCTAAACCAGCCCACCGAATTACAGAAGTAATTGCTACGATTAATAAAAACCGTTGAGTACTACTTAAACCTGCTGGTAGAACCGCACCTAAAGTTACCAACAAGTAAATACTGGGAAAGGTCATTAATACCTCTGCCACACGCATAATAATGCTATCAGTCCAACCGCCAAAGTAACCAGAAATACCGCCGATTAACATTCCCAAAGGAAAAGTCAAAGCAACACCAAGAATGCCAATAAATAAGCTAATACGGCTACCATGGACTAAACGGCTGAATTGATCTCGTCCTTGGTCATCAGTACCCAAAATATTAAACTTTGCCTCTCCCCGTGCTCCAAATAAATGCAAGTAAGACTTTCCATCTAGGACAAATAATCCTAGGGGTGAAGGCTTAGTTTCATCCACTTGAATTAGACGCTTACCTGTTTCTAAATCCGTATCTCCTTGGATAGTAGGGTAAATATAAGGTGGAGTTAATTCCCCAGATTTAGATACCCAGTGAATCTTAGTGGGTGGCAACAAAGAACCATTAGGCTGTTGGGCATAGGGACTGTAGGGAGCAACAAAATCAGCCGCGATCGCAGCTAGATAAAAGATAATCAGTACAATTGCTCCAAACTTTGCCAATGGATTCTTCTTCAGTTTTTGCCACCAATTCATAGTCACCCCTCATTTAATAACTCAGATATTTTCAAGACAACACTATTTCAGATCAAACACACTCCACTGAACACCTTGGATGTTCCAGTTGAGTGTGTTTGATCTACCACAAAGACATGGGAATAGAGATTAGCAATAATTTGTTTTCCTTGCTGTGTTAAAGATAAATAGTTTAATGCATCATGTATGTAAGGATAAACACCTTGCCAATAAAACTTAGGGTAATTATGCCTCAAATCTGCCGGAGTTTTGTAACCTAGAGTTTTATTCATTCCTGTTTCTTCAAACTCATAGAATAAACAAGTGGTTTTTTTTTAGTAGCTGCGGACTTAATTGACCAATCAAGTCCGAAGCACGTACCAAGGGTGGGCAGCTATGAGTTCCTTGACGATCTTCTGCATTGGGAACAGGAAAACGAGTCAGTTCAATATTGCTTTTCATAATTTCTGAGTTTATCAGCTTGTGACCGCCAAATCTTTGATCGATATAAAGTTTAGCGCGACCGACATGATAATCGGTAAGACTAGCATCAGAAGCTCCCGTGGGTAGGGATATCATAGTTCCATTCAGACCTGTAGCATACACAGATTATTGTTTCCTGTCTTCCCTACACACACCTTTAACGTAGCCAATATCGTGACAGACTAGGGAAATAATAAAATGTAACCAATCTTCACTAGAAACTCTCCCTTCTTTGATATGTTTGCCCCAAAGAATTTCTTGCCCTACTAATGTCACTAAAATAGAATGCTCTATGTCATGGTAGAGTGCATCGCTGTTAGCAATATTCTCTAAAGCCATCATCCCAGCCCAGGCTATAATATCTTGATAATCATTTTTTAAGCAGCCATAAGTGCGACGGTATCCTTCTCTAATTTTTTGTGCGAAGGCATCAATTAATATTTCTGTGGTATGAAACATTAGTATAGTAAGACTATTCTAATTATTATTTAGTCAATAAATTATATTGCTATGTTTATTTTTTTATAAAAATAAGTAATTAAGGCGTTGCATAAGTGCGGGATGATTTCACTAAATTTTCAACGATTTATCAATGGTTTCAAACCCTAATTCATCCCGCACTTATGCAACGCCGTATTATCTCCTTGTTTTAGATGAATTAAGTTTAGCAATGAACTTTGGGTTGATTCCTGAAGCAGAGGTTTTGACATTTTTAGCAAAACGTCCAGCCCATGTAGATATTTTGCTCACAGGACCGGAAATGCCCAAGTCCATCCTCTATTTAGGTAACCAAGTAACTGAGGTACGAAATATTCAGTGATGTGGTCTAGGAGTCGCTACGCCATCGCAAAATGTTTCAGAAGTGGGAGCAAGATTGAAAAATAAGGCTAATTAAATACTTGGCCACACCACCAAGTATTTAATTAACTTACAGGGATTTACCCAATTGCAAAAAGTATTTTGCAATTGGGTGAGGAAATTAGTGCGGTAGAAGATGACAAGAGAGAATGGAATTAGTAGATGCGAACGCTAATTACAAACAACTATTTTGGTTGCGGGTATTCGTCATGTGGGTAATGTGACTGCCCAAATGTTGACGAAAAACTTTACCAC
>CBZS010000016.1 GCA_000613065.1 Richelia intracellularis
TAAGATTAAACCCTTTAACAAGGCTAAGAAACCTGCATACATAGAAAAATCATCACAGCTATCAAAGGCTTTAAATTCAATTCTGCCTATCTCTGCGGGGATGCGTGCTACTTTTGTTAATTCGGGAGTACTAGTAATTAATTGCCTTTGATTTTCTATAAAAACTAATGTTG
>CBZS010000017.1 GCA_000613065.1 Richelia intracellularis
CTGTTTCCTAGCCTCAGGACACTCGAATCTGATTCAGTACAGGATGCTCTAATTGCAGCTGGTCCTTGAAACAGAAACATCATACATATTGGGTGCAGCTTTTGACAATCTATTAAGTGGCAAAATTACTCAGTTTATTGAAAATTTAACCTTTTTTTATTTTGTAGCTAATTTGCCATTTTTATGTGGGTTCTTACACTGTGAGAGTCAGAACCCTGTCAAGGCTGAATCTGTGCTAATTGATTTGGTTATGTATCATGGTTTGACTGATTGTCTAAAAACGGAAAAATATCTCGGGTTCCATGGATTAGAATCCGGTTGCGATCATAAGCGTCAGATAGCGATCGCCATAATCATCCAGAAGTATCACTTTATTTGACTAATTGTTAGACATAGCCACAGTTATTCCTAGATGAAAGAATTAGTCTTTGGAAGACCCTTACTAATTTTGTAGTAGCTGGGTCTTCTTTTTTGTGACAGCAACTATTTCACTAAGAATAATTTCGATTTATCCACCAAGAATACTATCACTATACGGGCAATAAACGAAAAATTACTGCTAATTAGCCAATTTTTTTTAACTGTAATTTTTTCTGTAACTCAATGAGTTCATCTCTATGAGCAACTACAGTTATTTTGCTGGAGGAATTGGAATTCTCCTGGGGAGACAATTTTAGTAATACCTTCTCTAGTTTTCCTGCCTTTTTCCAATAGAAAATACCACTCACAGGAGATAGTGCAATCATTGCCAAAAATAGCCATATAAAGCCAGGAAAAAGCGAAGACAGGACCAATGACAGGCAGAGAAGACCAATGGCACTCAAGAAGCTCAGAAAGGCAGCTAAGAACCAACTTGGTTGTACGAAGCCTTCAAAGGTCACTTGATTCTGCTCGCGGTCTACCGCTGCCACTCGGTAAGACCGTGCTTGAAAATATTCCTGCAATTGATTCATGAGAGTGGTTTGATCTTGCTCGCCTACTAATTCTAGGCTTTGCAAGCGTTCTTTTGTAGAAGCACGAAGGAAAAAGAAGAATCCAACTGCTAACAATAGGGTGAGCAGCAAGGTAGATGGCAGAGTAACAGTATCCATAACTGAATTGTTATTTTGTCAACGGAGGGGACTTGTTCATAATCAATTATTCGTTAATTTTCCCTCCTATTGATATATTGTTGCCACAAATTAGATAAATTCTCCGCCGTTGTTTGCCATTCTGGAGAAATTTGATACATCCGTCTAGGGCGACCACGTCCTTCGAGTTTCTTCCAGTACCCGGTAACAGCTCCCTCTTCTTCCAGAAACTTGATTGCGCTGTAAAGCACAGTATCAGAAAGACGATAAGTAGGGTATTCAGATTCGAGCTTTTGAATCAACTCCGTGCCATATGACTCCCCATGTATCAAGACACACAATATATAGCAAACCGCTAGTTCTTGGCAGAGGTAGGTCGGCGGAGGATTTTCAAAGAATTGATATATATCCTCTAGTTTCATGGTTGCTGAATTGCTAAGATTATGCATTTGGGTTAAGCGTACAAACCATGTAGCAAGTATATAGTGCTACACCCTGATTAGTGAGTAAACAATACTGCTTAGACATAAATGCTAAAGCAGAAACATTTAGCAGGCTTCTACGCAAATGGAGTATAGAAGTCTGTAAGGGTTTTACGGACGCAAAAGTTATATGCCTCCACTTGAATGTGATGTAATTTAATGAGGAGCGTTTGGACAGTAACATTACTGCTGTCTTAGTGTCAAGTGATGCAAAGTTACTGAGAAAGAAAAAAACCTTGAGAAGCCTTTTGAAATATGCTAAGGCTAATATATATTTTTTTTTGCAAAGCTTAATCAAGACTTGGCTAATCAGTAACTATATCAGTGTCATTAATTAGAAAGCACAAGTAGGAATAAATTTTGATTAAGTAGTAGAAATGATAAGTATGAAGCTTTAAGAACAGGTTTTATCAATATATTCATCTATAACATCAATAAGAACTGGGAATGGAAAGCCTTATTATTATTAATAGGAAAATGCTGATGTGAAAAATCTATTTTTCGGAAAATTATGTACAGAGCCTAGTTATATTATTAACGTTCGCAAAATCTAACCGGTTTAGAGCTAACTACACAGCCCGAAATAATTTTTTGAAGTAAGCTCTGTTACACAACGGTAAATCTATATGTTTGTTGAAGAACTAAATTTTCAATCAGACTGCTGTGAGTATGATTACTTGTTACTGCGTATCTGAGAAAGAAGAGGTTGGTGTAAAAAATATCGGGCGTTGCATAAGTGCGGGATGATTTCACTAAATTTTCAACGATTTATCAATGGTTTCAAACGCTAATTCATCCCCTGATTCAGCAACGCCAAATATCGTAGTAATAGGGTGTTCAAAATTAACTTAGTACAGTGTTAAGTATGAAAAAGGGTTCTGTTTTTCCTCTAATAGGGAAATCCTTTTGTCCCTCTGCCGTGGAGGGTCGCGAAAACAGTGCTCTCTATAACTTATATATATTTATAATATGGGGTTTTCCCCATTCCCCACATCTTCATGACTTCCTTTTTCAAATACCTAAACCCATTTTCTAAGCAGCTGTTTGAGACACAAGTATGCTAATAAATAAGTTAAATTTATCAAGCAGCTACAATCTCGGTAATTGGTATGACAGATAGACCAGACACCCAATCTTCTTCCCGATGGGCGATCGCGAAAGCATTTCGCCTGGTTGGTTGGATTAGTTTTTGGACTCAGCTAGTGCTGGGTGTAGTTGCTACAGGAATTTTTTTAGTCTTTAGGATTCAAAGGTCTGGTACTCAAGCAGGTAATCCTGGAGCAGGTTTTGGTATATTTTTTGCCGCTTTAGGATTGTTGACTCTGGCTGGTGGAGTTTTTTTAGCCTTCCGTTACACAAGAATTGGTAAACAACTTGCGTCTTCTAATGGTTCCAATCACCCACGGAGAATGGAAACCTTGCAGGTAATACGATTGGGGTTGATGATAAATTTAGTCGGAATGCTGTTGACTTTATTTGGAGCACAGGCTATCAGTGGTTCTCTGTTGTTAAAAGCACTGAGTGTTCCCCAAGGTGCAGTGGGATTTTCTCCCGAGCAATTGAGTAGATTAGTTCAGCCGATTGATGTTTTGGTGGTGCAAGCAAATATAAACACGGTGACGGCTCATTTTGCTGGGGTTGTGGGTTCGCTGTGGCTGTTTAATCGGATTCAAAAATAGGGAATGGTAAATGTTGATGGTTGTACAAGTCTCCCCTCACTTTCTCTTAAAACATAATAATTTTTTTTCAGTTCCTTCCGAAATTAGCAACATACTCTGTGAATAGAAAAAATGCGATCGGACTATTCCCTAAAATGGATAGAAGCTTTGTTATCGTTTGATTGTGTGTTTTTAACCTTGCCAACAATCGTGACCAAGAGCAAAAAAAGTTGTACCTCAGTCGCTTGGTGACTGCGAACGCTTATTTATTACCCTCTCCCCAAATACCTACTGATGAAAGGTTCATCTAACCTAGTTTCAAAATGCAGGGAAAGCATCTTGTCTGCTCCGTGCAAGCATATACCTGACACTATAAAATCGATAGAGTAATCGAAAATCTAAAATTAGGACTTATCAAGGCAAAATCGTTATATGCTTATCAGTTGGCAGGAAGATTCTAGGCAAATACAAAATAGAAAAATCTGTGCTGGATATTAAGCAAATAAGGGAAAACCCTCAATTAATTCAGGAACGATTGAATAGTCGTGGTAATAGTTACGACATTCAGCCCCTATTGGAGTTGAATCAACAGCAGAGAGAATTGGAAGCTCAACGGACTCAACTCCAAGCACGTAGCAATGAAATTGCCAAACTTATACCTGAGAAAATTAAGTCTGGTTCCGAACCCAAGGGTTCGGAAATTATGGCTCTGCGTTCTGAGGGAAGTTCTGTCAAGGCTGAAATTGGGAACATAGAAACCCAGGAAAAAGAGATTATCTCCCAAATTAATACCCTCGTGATGGCATTCCCTAATTTGCCTAGTGAATCTACACCATCGGGTAAAAATGAAGACGAGAATGTAGAAGTGAGGTGTTGGGGTGATGATTATATTCCCCAAAATACTGAGATTTTGCCCCATTGGGAAATAGGTGAAAAGTTAGGGATTTTGAATACAGAAAGGGCAGTGAAGATTGCTCAAAGCCGATTTGTGGCTTTGATTGGTGCTGGTGCTGCCTTAGAGCGGGCACTGATTCAATTTATGCTCGATCGCCAAGTTGCTGCAGGGTATGTAGAAATCATACCTCCGGTGTTAATCAATACCGAATCTCTTACAGCTACGGGACAATTACCCAAGTTCGCAGAGGAAAGCTTTAAATGTGCTAATGATGATTTGTGGTTATCTCCCACTGCTGAAGTTCCTGTAACTAATCTGTATCGGGGAGAAATTCTGAGTGACGAGGATTTACCTATCTATCATTGTGCTTACACCCCTTGTTTTCGTCGGGAAGCTGGAAGCTATGGACGTGACATGCGGGGCTTAATTCGCCTGCACCAGTTTAATAAGGTGGAAATGGTGAAATTTGTCCATCCAGATAATTCCTTCGCCGAATTAGAAAAAATGGTGGGCAATGCAGAAGCAATTTTGCAGGAGTTAAATTTACCTTATCGGGTGATTGAATTATGTACCGGTGATTTAGGATTTTCGGCAACCAAAACCTATGATTTAGACGTTTGGTTACCTTCCTCTGGGAAATACCGGGAAATCTCTAGCTGTTCTAATTGTTTGGATTTTCAGGCTAGAAGGGGCAATATCCGCTTCAAGGAAAAAGGTAAAAAAGGAACACAGTTTGTCCATACGCTCAACGGTTCTGGTTTAGCCGTAGGCAGAACGATGGCGGCTGTTTTGGAAATTACCAGCAACCCGATGGAACGGTAAGATTCCGGAACCTTTACAGGCCTATTTACGGTAGA
>CBZS010000018.1 GCA_000613065.1 Richelia intracellularis
ATTGAAGACACTTTTAATCATCTGGTTTATCATCCTTCCTCAAGCTCTACGTGCAGTTATCCCTGCAATTGTTGGTCAATTTATTGGACTGTTTAAAGATACTTCCTTGTTATCCCTAGTGGGCTTAGTAGAACTTACCAGAATCGCCCGTTCTATCCTCGCTCAACCCCAATTTATGGGACGTTATGCAGAAGTGTATTTGTTTATTGGCTTCATTTACTGGTTATTTTGTTATTCTATGTCCCTGGCTGCTCGTAAACTGGAAAAGCAATTAAGAGTCGGTAACTAGGAAGTTAAAGACCTCCACAAAAAGAAGTGCCGAATTATTGTCATCACGTAGCTTGCTTCTCCATTACGCGTTCTTGTAGAGTAGCCATGCCCGTTCATCCTAAGGAGTTCCCATAGAGTAGGGTCGCAACCGCAAGAGATATCGCTAAAAATACTACCCTATAACCTCAGTTCGGGTTAAGAGTTTTGTTTAACTTTGAGTTAAGTAATGTTGTAATAGCTTTATCTCAGAAATATTTGTATTTCTTATTTGGAGGGGGTTTGGGGGATTCTCCCCCAATTCTTGGTTTTTGCTGTCATAACCGAAGAAAACACTTATTCTGGTTCAGGAATATAACTCCTTCAGCTTATCCCAAACTCACGTGACTCTGTAAGCTTTTTGATTTTTTACTTTCGTGTAGCGGCGGTACTAGTGCTGGTTGAGTTGTTTCTTGAAAAGCCAATACACATCTACTGTCTACTTTGGTTTTCCAGCTTATCTGAACGGCATTGATTTATATCCCACATAGGATACGTCAAACATATTCAATTAATTTTCAGCGTTGCATAAGTGCGAGATGAATTAGCGTTTGAAACCATTGATAAATCGTTTACTGTAGTTATTCGTTGGACTAACTCAGATGGTTCCACCATTACTGCCACCTTTACCAATAACAAATTAACTGATAAAGAACACACATTGTAATAGGCGAGTATTACGAATTAGTAACTTACCACCTCTTGCGCAACCGGGGGTTAATAAACTCATTCAACCCTTCACCCAATAAAGATAAACCCACCACCATTAAAGTCATTGTTAAACCAGGAAATAGAGCAGTCCACCAAATACCTGTGGGTAAAGCATCCAAAGCTTGTCTTAAATCATGTCCCCATTCCGGTGTTTCTTCTGGTAGTCCCAAACCAAGAAACCTAAACCACCCAACACCAGAATTGCATTAGCAGCATTCAAGGTAAATAACACTGGTACACTTTGAATCACATAAAAAAACAAATACTTACTTAATACCTGGCAAGTATTCGCCCCCATAGCTTGCGCTGCTTCAAGAAATAACTCCGTCTTCACACTCACAGTATGGTTGCGGACAACACGGTAATATTGAGGAACGTAGGCAATACTAATTGTGATCGCAGGACTGATATTATTTAGTGCAGCTTACATGGCGGAATATGTGAATACATTTAGACAGTATCTGGATCGATACCCAATTCTCTTAACTTTGCTGCTAGTCTTTGTTGCTTTTGTTCAGCAATTTCCCTCTGTTGTTGTTCGGCTTTAGCAATTTCATCGCCAGTCATATATCTTTTGCCAGCTTCATCATACCAATACAAGACTTCTCGCTCCATCAAACCAGAAGTATAGTTTCCACGTCCAATTCCCAATCCCACTTCAGGCATCCAAACTGGTTCACGTGTTTATTGTTGGTATTCTCCATCTACCAATTTATACACCTCAAAGGGCTGATGTCGATCGCGTCGCCAATATTCAGGATTGTAAATTACGTAATATGAAACTCCTAATTTGCCATATATTTCCAACTTCTTGTCATATTCATCCCCCGGTGTCTTAGAAACCACTTGCAATGTGAACTTGGGTACAATTTCCTCCTCTTCCCAAAGAGCCTAGCTCAAACGCGACTTTCCTGCTTTGCGTCCTTCCACACCCAAACTAAGAAATCCATCTGGGATCACTGGCACTAAATGACTCACACCTGTTATGTGATAAATATCCATATCAATACCAAAAAACCAATCATTGCGATTTGCGCAAATGGATTCGAGAATAAATAATAACAGGTTGGGAATGAAATTCTGATCTTGGTTATCCACGGGGGTATCCTCCGAACATGGTAGTTCATTAGTAGTTGGTAGGTTTAGGTGTGGCTCGGATTTTACCATGGTAAGGTTTCCAGTCATTTTACCGATACTGTACCTATAATTCTATTCCAGAATAATTCATTACCTTGGTTAAGGATAACTTACCCTTGGCTCAGGATAAATACAAGGATTATCACTAACCTAATTAATTACCCCCGCTTCCGTAACCGGGGGTTAATAAACTCATTTAACCCTTCACCGAATAAAGATAAACCCACCACCATTAAAGTCATTGTTAAACCAGGAAATAGAGCAGTCCACCAAATACCTGTGGGTAAAGCATCCAAAGCTTGTCTTAAATCATATCCCCATTCCGGTGTTTCTTCTGGTAGTCCCAAACCCAAGAAACCTAAACCACCCAAAACCAAAATTGCATCAGCCGCATTCAAAGTAAATAATACAGGTACACTTTGAATTACATTAAAAAACAAATACTTGCTTAATACCTGCCAAGTATTCGCACCCATAGCTTGCGCTGCTTCAATAAATAACTCCGTCTTGACGCTCACAGTATGGTTGCGGACAACACGGTAATATTGAGGAACGTAGGCAATACTAATTGCGATCGCAGCGTTTAATATACCCCTACCCACCACAAATGCTAAGGTTACGGAAAGCAATAATCCAGGTAAAGTGTAAATACTGTCCATGAGAAACAGCAACACTTTATCCAATTTACCGCCAATATACCCACTCAACATCCCTAAAGGCACACCAATCAGCATACTCAGTGCTGTTGCCACCAATACCACCTGTAAAGCAGCCTGAGCCCCAAAAATTGTCCGGCAAAAGACATCATAACCTTGGCGACTAGTACCAAACCAATATTTAGCAGATGGTGCGGCATGAATTGGATTAATCAAAGAATCTGTAGGGTTTTGCAACCATCCCCAACCCTGAAAAACGGGAGCGAAGAAAGCCAAAAAAATAAAAGATAGGGTAATAACTAACCCTATAACCATTAACTTTTGCGAAAGACTAGGAGTTGTAGCGAATTTTAATAACTGTGGTAGGCGATTCTTGCTCAGGCTCATGGGGAGACAATTTAGAAGTTATGAGTTATTATGTTTATGCTATTGATGCGATTTTGTCAACATCTCAATTTTAATTTCACCTTTTCATCGGTGCGACCCTGTAATTAAACTTGCCCACAACCAAAAATTTAGCTTTAACTTGACACTTAGTATCTATAAAGATTTCTTCCCACTATCAACTATCGACATTTAACCTAATCATTCCCGGAAGCATACAAAAAACACTTGGCAATGTGCTCGTAAAAGCCGAAATTAACCCAATAACCTTGATGAGCTTTACCTCCCCAAGCTGCTTCATATTCCATTAATACATTTTCTAAATTATGGTAATAGTCTAAATGACCACTAATGGGATCTTTCTGGTGAAAATAATTAATCCAGCGCAACTGTTCTAAGTTATTCTGTATTGGATTTTCTGTTAAGTATCCAGCATTAGATCTCTCCTGGGGACGTATCCGGAAGGATGTGAGATGCTCCAGTATCGTAGAACGTATGTACTCTTCTTTTTTTCTCGCTTCTCGGAAGAAAAATGCAATTTTATCTAACGGTGAGCCAAAGGTAACTAATCCAGCAATTTTATGGGTTGGCAAGTTTTGATGTTGGCTTGATGGTAGACTAAGCTCTAAACTCAACAGGTTTAGGGTATCGTAGGCAATACAACTACCTAGGGAATGTCCTGCTAATACTACTTTATCGTAATTACCTTGTTGATCTTGAATAATAGATTTGAGTAAATTGAGGCATTCTGTGATGATTTCCTGGCGAACCTGATACTGTGTAGATTTGGCATCTGTTGTGGTGTATATTGCAATATCACCCACATAGTTGACTAGGGGAGGAATTAATAACTGTTTACTTAGCGTCCACGGTGACTGTAGAAAACGACCAGAAAGAAATGGATTTGATATAGATAAAATTAGCCATAGTCCTAAGCGCAATAATGGGTATATGAGTTTAAATGCACGTATAAATACAGTTAACCCTCGCAAACGATATTTAAATATTTGCGTATTTGATTGCTGAGTTGAAAGTGCTGCTAGTAATGGCTGATTTTGTGGCTGACTGTAAAATCTAATTGTACCTCTTAAGGTTTTCTCTGCCCATCTCAATACTTCAGATACGGTAATCTCATTATCGGTTTGATATGCCCAATAGTACTCATGTACATCAACAACCCAATCTTGTTTTGCATCAGATGGACTAATTCTGATAAAATTATCTGTGTATGCGAAACTGGGTATTTTATGTTCGGTAATTATATGCTCTAGTTTGACATCTACTTTCTTTTGTTCAAAATATTTTATCCAGTTGCGTCCAAAATAATCTACAGTCTCAAAGGGTTTTTGTTCGCCAATACCGTGGATAATTATAAAGGCGGTACGACCTTTGGGTATTTCATTAATAATCGTCTCATTATTCATATCATTAAAATATCATATTTGCTGATTCTATTTGAAGATATAAGTGACTCATCAAATATGCAACTATATACAAAAACTATGGATTAATTTCCATATTTATGTACTAAATTCATAACAGGTCAAAGCTGTGTTACAAATAGCATGGTGTAGCCAATCAGCAAGGGTATAAAATTCCCTATATAATAGCAAAAATCCTCTCAAAAAGACTGTGATATACCCGCGATAACTAATGTTTTTGAAAACTAGCACTTCCTTTCACTAATTTTGCAAACTTGAATCAGCGGGATCATCTTGCTCTCTGCTTTCAAATATGACGCGGAGCATAAGCAATTTGTGAAGGTGTTGCATTTATCTAACTATGAGAGAATACCATATTGAAGTCTAAGGATAACAGTTCTGATGCAAATATTTTAGTCATGGGTTTATTGATTACCGGAATACGATAGCAAAATGATTATAAATGACTAATGAATAAAAAGTGGTTTTGGCTCGGAATTATAACTATATTTTTTCTATCACTTAGCCTCCGTTTTTGGGGATTACATCGATTTAATACTCTTGTATTTGATGAGGTCTATTATGCAAATTTTGCAACCAATTATCTAACTGATACTCCATTTTTTGATGGGCATCCACCATTAGCTAAATATATAATTGCTTTTGGTATTTGGTTCAGTAGATATTTCCCTTTTTCCAAAAATAATTTAGTGAATGGTTTATCTGGATATTTACTTTCGCCATTGCAATATCGCTGGTTGAATGCTTTTACAGGGTCATTTATTCCTTTGTTAGTGGCTGCGATCGCTTATAATTTGAGCTATCGATACAGCTTTTGTTTATTAGTAGGATTTTTTACTGCTTGTGACGGTATATTCTTAGTAGAATCTCGCTATGCATTAATCAATCAATATGTTGTTTTCTTTGGCTTATTAGCACAGTTGTTGTTTTTATTGGCGTTAGCGAATGAAGGAGTAAAATTTAATTTATTATTGCTATTTGCTGGGATAATATTTGGGGCATCAATCTCTTGTAAATGGAATGGTTTGTCGTTTTTGTTGGGTATTTATTTGCCCTGCTTTTTGCTGAGGGCAGCCAAATGTTTGATTGCAAAATATCAAAGTTTTTGTATATTTAAAAAGCTTGAGAAATCTTATTTTCAAATAAATAATATTTCATTAATAGAAAAAATAGCTAGTATTAATTTTATTAAATTGGTTTTTTTTTTAGGGGTTGTTCCTGTCATTATTTATAGTTTAATTTGGATTCCCCATTTACAATTAGATACTAGATATGGATTTTTAGAAGTACATCAAAAAATTTTACAATTTCACAAGGGCTTGGGGGGTAATCATTCTTATATACATCCCTATTGTGCTCCTTGGTATACTTGGCCTTTGATGATTCGCCCCATCGCATATTATTATCAAATGGCATCTAGTATTAAAGATCGCTTACCCGTATTTGGACCACCATTACCTAACGGAACTGGTAAGGTTTTATATGATGTTCATGCCATGGGTAATCCTTTCCTATGGTGGTTTGGTTTAGCTGCAATATTATTTGTAGCGTTCGCGTTTCTTTGGCAATTGGCGTTCGCGAATTTTCACAAAAATAATGTTGCTGTTACTACTTCTATATCAGTAGATATGGGGATTAGTTTATTTCTATTGTGCAACTATGCGGCAAATTTACTCCCTTGGGCTGGTGTATCTCGTTGTGTTTTTATTTACCACTATATGACATCAGTGGTGTTTGCTTTTTTAGCGATCGCTTGGTTGGTGGATAGGTGTTTAGCTAGTTACAATCTGGTGTTACGTGCTAGCGGTGTAACAATTATTTTCTTGATTGTGGCTGGTTTTGTTTTCTGGATGCCGATTTATTTGGGTTTACCCCTTTCTCCAGAGGCTTACAAAATGCGGATGTGGTTTGATTCTTGGATTTGAGGTTTTTGGTGGGGATATGTTTGGGAAAACCAACAGTTGGGGAAGACAGAATGCCCCCAAACCCCCTACAGAAGTTTGGAGAAATATTTACATGGTATTAATGTGTTTCAATCCCTGATAGGGAGTAATTTGAGTTTCAACTGCTCGGTATTTAAAGGCTTAGAGTATATAGTTTTCAAGGTTCATTTGCGCGGATGTACAACCAAAATATCGTTTCAGACTTCCTAATATCAAGAACATCCGCATAAAAATAGCCGAAATATTTTCAGAACAAGGCTTCTAGCCCACATTCGGCAGGCGCGATCGCAAAATGTTGTATTTTTGAAATATGAGTTTTTCTGAATCACAAATCAAAGTACAAGATATCGAGCACTTAGGCATAGTGGCAGGGATTATTGATGAAATGAGTTTGGTTGATTTGTTCAACCAACTCCTTGGAAGTCATCCCCAATAAATAATCAGCGCAGGCCAAGTGGTCAAAGCAATGATTCTCAATGGCTTAGGCTTTATCATTGCACCACTATATTTATTTGAGAATTTCTTTGAATGAATTGCAACGGAAGATTTATTGGGAGAGGGAATACAACCAGAACATTTTAACCATGAACCCTTGGGCAGAGTCTTACACAAACTATATGATGCAGGATTAACGGAAATTTTTATCCGAGTCCCACTATCAGCAGCAGATAGATTTGGAGTGAAAATGGACAGCTTCCACTTGGATTCAAGTTGATTTCATGTACATGGGGATTATGGAACTGGTACTGATGAAGCATCAGCACAATCAGGATTAATTACAATTACATATGCTTATTCTAGAGAGCACCGACCAGATTTGAAATAATTTATCCTTGACTTGATGTGGAATGCTGATGGAGATATTCCTTTATATTTAAGAGTTGCACATGGTAATGAAGTCGATTCTGCCATGTTTGGAACACTTCTGGCAGATTTCCACAAACAATGGCAAATTGATGCTTTATTTGTTGCGGATGCAGCCCTTTACACTGAAGACAATTTGCAGATGATAGTCTCATTCAGATGGCTATCTCGAGTTCGTGGAACCCTAACTGCCGCAAAATAACTATTAGAAAAGAAGGCGTTGCATAAGTGCGGGACGAATTAGGGTTTGAAAGCATTCAGAAATCGTTGAATATTTAGTGAAATCATTCCCTGATTCAACAACGCCGAAAAGAACAGTATTGATGCATTTGTACCAAGTAAAATCCCAGGATATCGTATTGCCCCCTGTTGTAATGATTCTGGTGGTGTGCGACAACGGTGCCTAGTGATAAAAAGTGAACCCCGTAAAGAATGTGACTTAAAACAACTGGAAAAACAAACGTCTGACCAAAAAATATACCCAGGCACAATCCCAACTACGAAAATTGTGTCAACAGGAATTTGCACGTGCCGAAGATCCATTCAACGCAGGCAAATTACTTGAGAGTCAGTTGCCATTTCACCAACTTGCAAATATTGAAGTTCTTGAATATGGCCAACACCGGGGACGTGGTAGACCTGGCAAGGATTCTCAACCTACCCTTATTTCTCATATTCAAGCCGAAATTGTACTCAAAGAAACTGCAATTACCATTGCCACAGAACAGGCTGGCAGGTTTATTCTTCCCACCAATGTTCTTGATGCTGACAAACTTAGCAACGAAGATTTTTTACCTGAATATAAGGCACAACAATCTACCGAACGTGGTTTTCGGTTTCTCAAACACCCATTGTTTTTTACTTCCACTGTGTTTCTAAATTCAAGGAAAAGAGTGGCGGCTTTGGTAATGGTTATGGGTTTGTGTTTGCTAGTTTACAGCTTAGATCAGAGCGCATTACGCCAATGTCTAAAACGAGGCTCCCAAACAATTCAAAATCAGTTAGGTAAACCAACTGCCACTCCTACTTTACGTTGGGTGTTTCAATGTTTCATGTCAATTCATTTGTTAACCTTCGCTTCTTTGAAACAGATTTCCAACCTCAGTGAACAGCGGTGCTGGATTCTACAGTTTTTTGGTGCTGTCTGTCGTAAATATTATCTTCTTTGCTAACTAACCTGCGGAATGTGGGTTATAGGGTTTACCCGGACCATAAAATTAAAGAGAAACATCAAAGGCAATCCCAGTAAGCATTACAAGCACCAGAAATGACCTCTCTATTTTTACACCCCCAGGTTCGCGCAAACATCAAGCAAATAATATAACAAAGAGCGATCGCCCTTTCCCCCTGCTCCCCTACCTTCTTCTATATTTTCATACTAGGTACATCTTGCCCTTCCACATACTCCGGTAAATCATTAGGCGCACCACAGGCGGAAACATTACCAGTAAAATCGACATCGGCTGCAAGCTCTGGACGCTCCTGCTTTAGTTTGGCAATCTCTTCCCTGGTAAGGATTTTTGATTCATCAAACCCAAGTTCAATTTTTGCTCCCAAGCCTTTATATTTCACCCGTTTTAAGTTGTAGAATCGCTTATTGAGGGTGGTTTGGGCAAAGGCTTTGAGACAACCTAACAAATACTTGCGCTTAAACTTATCCTTTTCAAACCAATATTCAATACTTTTACGCAGATAAAACCGGGCATAGTTCCGTAATACTCCCTTAAGAACCTCTTCCCGTTCCATTGCCTCTGGTTTCATAATCGGCGTAACAAAATTATACTGGGAATAGTCTCGTACCTCTACCCGTTCGCCTAAGTCTTCAAATAATTCAGAAAATGGCCAAGGCGTGAACATATTCCAGTTCACCATATCTGGATTCCAATCCAGTGCCATTTTATATGTTTCTTCTATGGTTTCTGGGGTTTCGTTTTCTAAGCCCATGATAAATTGAGCTTCTGCTAGAATGCCGTTTTGCTTTAATAGTCTTACAGCTTTTTTGTTCTGCTCAATAGTAGTTTCTTTACGGAAAAGGTTTAATTTTAATTGGGCTGAGGCTTCCGTACCCAAGGAGACATGTACTAATCCTGCTTGGCGATAAAAAGGTAAGTCTTCCTCATCTCGTAAGATATCTGTGACTCGTGTATTAATTCCCCAATGCACATTTAAATTGCGATCAATTAATTCTTGACATAATGCCATGAATTTGGGCTTATTAATGGTTGGTTCTTCATCTGCAAGGATGAAAAAGCCTACTTTATAGTCTTTAACTAGGGTTTCAATCTCATCCACAAATAGCTTGGGGTTACAGGAACGATACTTACGCCAGAATTTCCACTGGCAACAAAAACGGCAGGTAAAGGGACATCCCCGGGCATAACTGGGAACTGCTACCCGCACATTTAAGGGAGTATAAATATATTTTTCCCAATCTAATAAACCCCAGTCTGGGGTAAGAACATCTAAATCTGCAATCGGTGGATGGGAATCTGTGGCTATGACTTTCCCCTCGTCTAAAAAGGCAATGCCTAAAATATTATGGCGTTCTGCTATATCCGTACCATTAGCGATCGCTTTTAATAAATTAACAGTAATCTCTTCCCCTTCCCCACGAATAATATAATCCACCCACGAAGCTTCATGGAGTACTTCGTTATACATATATGTAGGGTGAATTCCCCCCATGATTGTTTTTGCTTGGGGACATACTTCCTTGACTATTTGTAGGGTTTTTTTGAGATTGATAAATCATGGGTGTAATAGCTGTTGCTAACACCACGTCAGGCTGATTTGTGGCAATAATTTCCCGTAGCATATCATCGGGAATATAATCAGTCATTGCATCCACAAAGCGGATATTATCAAAACCAGCAGTTTTTAATGCTCCACCCACATAAGGAACCCAACTGGGGGGCCAGTTCCCAGCAATTTCTGCACCACCAGAATGGTAGTTTGGTTGAATCATCATGATCCGCATTTTTATGTCTCCTCTGTTGTTATTAATTATACACTCAGGTTAGCACCCGACTTCTTTAATCAGTCGATATTCTCAAAAATAAGCATAATTAGATAGCCTTAGAAAAAGCTTTAGCTAACTTTTTCTGATTATAAAAATCAAAAATAGAAGCAATATTTCTAACTAGTAATCTGCCTGTAGATGTAACTTCAATGCCATTAGAAAAGGTTCGGATTAAACCATCTGATATTAATGGCTGCAATGCTAATAATTCAGAAGCAAAATATTCTTCAAAGTCTGTATCAAAAGCAATATGATATTTATCTTCCACATCACTAATTGATAGCTTAAACTGACACATCAATTCCATAATAATGGCACGACGGAGAATATCATCTCGATTCAGACTAACTCCCTTTTCTATGGGTAATATTCCGACATCAATTGCTTTATAATATTCCTTTAGACGCTTTTTATTTTGAGTATAAACGTCGTGCAACATACTAATAGAAGTCATCCCAAAGGCAAATAAGTCTGATTCTGGTTTTGTAGTATAGCCTTGGAAATTTCTATGTAGTTTCCCTTGCTGCTGGGCAATGGTCAGCTCATCTTCTGGTTTAGAAAAATGATCCATACCAATAAAAATATAACCATTTTCAGTTAGTTCTTCAATGGTCATTTGGAAAATATCTAGTTTTTCTGAAGGTTGGGGTAGGGCTTGCTGAGAAATTTTATTTTGAATCGGCTTAATCCATGGCACGTAGGCAAAGTTGAAAACTGCTATGCGATCGGGATTTAGTTGAAGTGTTTTTTTAATTGTATCTTGGAATGTCTGCAAAGTTTGAAATGGTAATCCATAAATTAAATCTACATTTACACTTTCAAATCCTGCTTCACGAATCCAATCCATGACGGCAAATAAACTTTCCTCTGGTTGAATCCTATTAATTGCAGCTTGTACCCGGGGGGTAAAATCTTGAATGCCAAAGCTAATGCGATTAAAACCTAAATCCTTAAGTTGAAAAATGTAGTTTCTATCTACATATCTGGGATTAATCTCTAGGGAAACTTCTGCATCTTTACCAATATAAAAGTGTTTATTTAAAACATTCCATAGCCAATCAACTTGATGCATATTTAAGTAGTTAGGAGTGCCACCACCCCAATGCAATTGATTGACTTTCCTGCTTGAATCAATCAACTCGGCAGTTCGTTCAATTTCCTTTTTTAAATAGGTTAAATATTTTTCTGCCGCATTCTTGCTCTGGGTAATAATTGTATTACAACCACAAAAATAACAACCTGTCTGACAAAAAGGAATGTGACAATATAGAGATATTGGTGTTTGTTTATAATTACCAATCGCAATTCCTGCTCTGTAATCTAAATCACCAAAATCTGTTTGCAATTCCGTGGCTGTGGGATAACTAGTAT
>CBZS010000019.1 GCA_000613065.1 Richelia intracellularis
AATATACTGTGGGCATAACTAGTCTTGGGTATCAAATAGTATGGGCAACTTTGGCAATGCGGACAGATGTGCAAGTCAGTCGCTTGTTTACTGATATCCAAGAATCTCTCCCTAGAGAACCAGAATTACTCGGCTTTTCCCTTTCTTGGGAACTGGATTATGTGAATATTTTAAACTTACTCGAATCGTTAAATATTTCCATTCGGGCACAGGAACGTACTAATAATCATCCCATCGTTTTTGGTGGTGGTCCTGTTTTAACTGCTAACCCCGAA
>CBZS010000020.1 GCA_000613065.1 Richelia intracellularis
TAATTGCAAATGAAAGTCCCATGGAAAGAATAAGTACCTTGAATACAAAACAAAGCTGGTTTTCCATAAAAGTACGGCAATACACATAGTTTAGTGGGGCAGACACTAAAGGTTTATTTTCTCCCCTGTTTCTACAATAAATTTAAGCAGGAAAAAAAAGAAGTCAGTCAGACACCCTTTATCTTTCGGTAATTGGTGATGTTTCCACAAGACCCTGCTGAAGGCGATCTTCGCAGTTTCTGCTTCTGCATCACTATGATTTACTTACCAGTTTCTCTGCTCATATTTCTATCGTTGCTACTACTCCTACCATTTATTTGCATGGCTGTAGTAGTAGATCTAGTAGAGGTAGCAGTGGCAAAATTAGGTTGTGCTCCCAATATGGCTCTAGTATTACTAGCCCTCGTTATTATAGGTAGTAGAATCAACATTCATGTATATCGCACTCAATCTTCTATGGAGGTAGCAGATCATTTTGTGGATTTGTGGTTGAGGACATTTTATTTTGGGGAATTCCCTTACGTAAAGTCCACCGCTCAACTATTGTAGCCGTTAATGTTGGTGGTGCGTTGATTCCTGTAATTTGAGCTCTCTACCAATTGACTCAAGCCAATATATTAGCAATTTTGTTAGTAACTGCGATCGTTACGGTAGTTAGTTACTATGCAGCTAAGATTGTACCGGGGATTGCGATTCAAATGCATCCTTTATTAGCTCCATTTACTGCTGTTATATCTGCAATATTAATTAACCCAATTTTCGTGTCACCCGACACAGCCCCCGTTGCTTTCGCTGGTGGTGTTTTAGGAACCTTCATTAGAGCTGAATTATTATATTTACAAGATATTCAAGCCATGAGTGCTGGGGTCTCGAGTATCGGTGGTGCCGGAGTATTTTATGGAATTGCTTTGTGTGTGTTATTTGCCTTATTTCTTTCTTAATAACTGGAGAAAGGTTGATAGTTGGCATATTTATGCCTTTCCATCTTTTTTACTAACTTTTTTACTAATTTTTTAAACAGAGGATATATAAAAATACGGCGTTGTTGAATCAGGGGATGATTTCACTAAATTTTCAAGGATTTGTCAATGGTTTCAAACGCTAATTCATTCCGCTCTTATGCAACGCCCAACTTTAGGGTGACACAATTATCAACTACAGCCAAGATTAGCGAACGCTAAAGTATAATTATCTCACTCTAGTCAAGAAATCAGTCTATCAAAGTTGTAGGGATACTTGAAAAAAAACCCAGACCAAACTATCTCGCTATCAGCATGCTGTAGATTTATTAAAGCAACAAAATAATCGTTTGCTTACTCTCAAGGGCATAAACTATAATGTACTAGCTTCTGGTCGTTTAGTAATTGCACAAAGTTCTTAAGTTGTCATGTTAACCTTACAAAATTTACCCCCTATTCCTGTGAATAAATTATATCTACTCTGGGCTTTTTTTGATTCTAAAAAGGTTAAATTTGCAAAATGTCATCTTAATTATCAAGGTAGAGGAATGCAATAAATTACCTTAAAAGAATGGGGAAGTACTACCAAGGTTTTTGTGACAATAAAACCAAAGCAAGGGTTGTTATTAGCTAATGGAGAAACTTTGATTAGAGGCATTGGTTCTATTTGATAGCAATTCCTATGGAAAATTATAATTTCCATTATGATTTGAAGCACCATGCGAATAAGCCGCTAATTCTTTTTTTGCATGGATTTATGGGTAATCACCATGAATTTGATGCAGTTACTCAGCTATTAGCAAATTATTTTTCTTCTCTTACCATAGATATCCCCGGACATGGAAAAACTCAAAATTTGAGTTTTGACATCTACTATTGCATGGAAAAAACTGCATATGGAATTATTCAATTATTAGATAAATTACATATTCAGCGATGTTTTTTGGTTGGTTATTCCATGGGAGGAAGGTTAGCGTTATATTTAACTGTAAATTTTCCGGAAAGATTTACCAAAGTTTTACTAGAGTCAGCTTCCCCTGGATTAAAAACAGAAAGAGAAAGATTAGAACGTATTTATAGGGATGGGCAAATTGCTAGGAAAATAGAGAGAAGTACTGATAAAAATAATTTTAAAATTTTCTTAGAGAATTGGTACTCTCAGGAAATATTTGGTGATATCAAAAATCATCCTCAGTTTAATCATATGATTAGTGAACGCTTACAAAATGAACCTTCAAAATTGGCCAGATCACTGCGTAATATGGGGATAGGAAATCAGCCTAGTTTATGGGGTAAAATATCTGAGAATAAGATTCCTTTGCTTTTATTAGTAGGAGAATATGACCATAAGTTTATTCATATTAATGATGAGATTAACACATTATGTCAATCTTCCCAAATTAAGATAATTCCTAAAACAGGACACAATATTCATTTTGAAAATATATTGGATTTTGTGGAAGCAGTTAAAATGTTTTTTAACTAAATGATTACTTACTTGGTTTCTCTAATTTTTTTACAGCTTTTAATTATTCTTGTAACATTTTGCGATCAATTCTTGGGAATTGAGGACTGACAGAATTGGTTTCAATTCCATAACCCAAAGTAGTCCAAGTGGGAGACAGCAGCTTTAAAGCCTACATTCCGGATTTCAGAATGTAGTACATTGTCTACGTATTTATTATTAATTGAAAGTCATGAATCATACGATAAGTGACTTAATAAAGGAATGATTTCACTAAATTTTCAAGGATTTCTCAATGGTTTCAAACGCTAATTCATTGCGCACTTATGCAACGGCCGGTTTAGCTATTTTTTGCCCAAGTTCACTTTATTGTAGTTATTCTAACCCCCTCAGATTCTCTAAGACTTGATTAATCGAGGTACCCAATTATTTTATGTCTGCTGTTAATTAACCATTGGAACAGATGACAGCGGAGTTATCTACTCAGTATCTGATGTTTATCTAATTTTCAGTATCTGATGTTTATCTAATTTTCAGTATCTGATGTTTATCTAATTTATAGTATTCCACCACATAAATTCTGTGGAGAGCACACTAATGTTATCGCTATTTAGTAAAGCATTTGTAATGATATTGTCTGTATCTACTCATTTCTGGGGATAAGGTTTTAACCTAAGTATTACTTGTATAGATCTATTCGAGTAACTGAACTTAAGCAAGGAAAAATCTTCACCAT
>CBZS010000021.1 GCA_000613065.1 Richelia intracellularis
AAAAATCCTTGAAAATTTAGTGAAATCATTGCCTGATTCAGCAACGCCTTAGGTTTTAGTCCTCGTTTATATTTCTTCTTGATTTTCTATTTTCTGTGCAGAAGAATTGTTATAAATGGAATCTAGGTGTTGACGCGCATCTTCAACATTAACGGAACGCATAACTAACAGAGGCTCTTTGATTAAATTCCCAGAATCATCTAAAAGTTCTGGGTGGGGCACAGTATTTTTGTTAGCTGATGAGTAAACTGGGTTTCGCTGATTATGTGTTCTATAGCCTTGTTCCCTATCAAAGCCAAAGGACACTAGGTTTCTAATCAAATTACGAATTGCAATAAAAGCAAGCACCGTAAAAGAGAGTATGTAAAGCAGGTGCAACATTTGTTTGTTCCTCCAGGGCAGCAAGTTTTTAAATCTTCTATTTGTAGACGTGCAATTGACTTTAGCCGAGGGGATATTCATTCACATCCCCTAATATAGCTATATGTCTATATTGTGTATTTGAGATGGTTATAGTAGTTGGAGTTGCAAAAAAACATCATATTTTTTTACTTAAGGACTCACATCTTTTCTTAAGATTGCTTGTCCATATTGCTATGACGGTAAACCATAGCTAACTTTTGGCATTCTACTAGTAGTTTATGCCAAGGCATAATAGTTTCCATGTTTAGCCCCACTTGTCCTTGGGTAGCAGAAAACAACATTTTTGCCGTGTTCACTTCATCCTGTGCTTGCTTTACTCTCGCTAGCAGAGATGATTTTTGCTGTTCAGTCAAACATAGTCTTTGCTCTGTTTCTAACAGCTTACGCGTTCGCGCAAACCAATATTGAAAATCATCAAGTAGTGGTTGTAAAAGATCTGTCAACAATTGAGACCCCTGTAAATTTGAGTCTTCCATAACTGATAAGCATAATTTCAACTTTCTCACTAATATTAACGTTGTTTACATCTTTTTACATTTATCTGTCCGACTCAAGTTAAAAAAACCGGAGAATTATGTATTGTTAGTTACAATAATTTATTATAGGTATTTATATTACATTTGCATATACTCTAGAGCAATAACTATGGTGTCCACCTTGATAGAATTTTCGTGATTTTTATTCATGCATTTTTGGTGTAATTCTTCTTCCAAGGCATACCTTGACATATCTGGCATCAGGTTATGCCTCTATTTGGAGGTTTGAGCTCTAACCCTATGTCCCTAGACCTTGGAAAGGAAGAAGTTGTGACATAGATTTTGGGCTTTGCTGAATCAGGGGATGATTTCACTAAATTTTCAAGGATTTTTCAATGGTTTCAAACACTAATTCATCCCGCATTTATGCAATGCCAGATTTTGTATGATTTGCTTATTCACGTCGAAGCGCTGACTCATTGGTAAAACCCTATGGTTTGAGCCACTTGCCACATCCAGCATAGACGAAGGCTAGTCTAAAATACCTAACGGTGTAAATTATGCAGGCGTTCATTCTTCCCATTAGGTTAGAGTGAAATTGCTATTTTTTCTACGTAGAGTATCCGCACCATGCAGTTAGTTTCTTCCTAGCTTCACGTACTACTTAAACCCAACGCATATAATCAAGTTTCTGGATTCATCCGAATTATGGGTCGAAATAATAATATAGATACATGCATTCATGTAAATGAAAGACAGAGAAAAATTATCGAGGGAAGGAAATTATCTCAATCCAGCCTTTTACCTTCTTTTTTGTCGTTTACCCTTGTTGTCAACAGTAATCAACTCGCGAATGCTTCAATAGCCGATGTCGCCAAATCCATCTTCCAATCAGCCGGAACAACCGGAAAAAGTTTATTTACCTCTTACCAGCGAGTCGGAGCAATAAAAAAAGATTGCCACACCACATACCATGTAATGGCAATGGCTGTACAGAAGCTGTTTACCAAGGCGCAAGTTACCATTGGCCCCTGGATAGAACAAGCCTTCTACTATGATTTTGATAATCCTAAGCCATTTACGGAAAAAGATCTCAAAGCCATCCAGAAGCAGATGATCAAGATAATTAATCGCAAATTCCCCTTGGTGCCTGAATAAGTCACCAGAGAAGAAGCTGAACACCGGATTAGGGAAATTAAGGAGCCTTATAAATTAGAAATACTAGCAAATATAAAAGAAGAACCCATTACCATTTACCATTTAGGGGATGAATGGTGGGATTTATGTGTTGGTCCCCATTTAGAGAATACTAGTGAACTACACCCAAAAGCGATCGCATTAGAGAGTGTGGCATGTGCATATTGGCGTGGAAATGAAACCAAAGCCCAATTACAACGCATATATGCTAGAGCTTGGGAAAATCCCGAACAATTAGCTGAATATAAACGCCGTAAGGAAGAAGCCTTAAAAAGGGATCACTGTAAACTGGGTAAAAAACTAGGATTATTTATATTTACCGATATTGTCGGAGCAGGTTTAACCCTGTGGACACCCAAGGGCACTTTGTTACGCAGTCTTTTAGAGGACTTTCTCAAAAAAGAACAACTAAAACGGGGTTATTTACCAGTGCTAACCCCCCACATTGCCATGGTAGATTTATTTAAAACTTCTGGACATTGGCAACAGTATAAAGAAGATATGTTTGCCCTTATGGCAGAGGATGAAACCGCAGCTATGGATGAAGAGGGTTTTGTTCTCAAGCCCATGAACTGTCCTCTCCGTACACAGCTGTATAATAGTGCACTGTACTTATGTCTGCGATTACGGATACGATTGGCAGAGTTTGGTACAGTTTCTCGCTATGAACAATCTGGAGAATTAGGCGGTTTAACCAGGGTGCGGGGTTTTAGGGTGGATGATTCACACTTGTTTGTAACTCCAGAACAACTGGATGCAGAATTTCTGAACGTTGTGGATTTAATTCTGTCCGTGTTCAAAAGCTTACAATTAAAGGATTTTAAAGCTAGGCTTAGTTTTCGTGACCCTAGTAGTGATAAATACATTGGCTGTGACGAAGCCTGGGAAAAATCTGAAGGTGCAATTCGTCGTGCTGTAGAGGATTTAGGTATGAACTACTTTGAAGGTATTGGTGAAGCTGGATTCGATGGACTCAAACTTGATTTTATCTTTCAAGATGCTTTAGAACGGGAATGGCAATTGGCTACGGTGCAGGTCTATTACAACCTCCCAGAACGTTTTGATTTGGAGTCTGTAGCTGAAGAGGGGACTCGCCAACGCCCGGTGATGATTCATCGCGCTCCCTTTGGTTCCTTAGAACGGCTAATTGGGATTTTAATTGAAGAGTATGCTGGGTATTTTCCCCTGTGGTTGGCACCAGTACAGGCGAGATTGTTACCAGTCAAAGAACAGCAACTGGATTTTGCCACAGAAGTGGTAGGAAAAATGAGAGAATTGGGTATCCGCGTAGAAGTGGATAACAGTGGTGATCGCTTGGGTCAGTTGATTCGCAATGCAGAAAAGGAAAAGATACCAGTAATGGCTGTTGTTAGGGCAAAAGAAGTAGAGACAAATACTTGGAGTATTCGTCTCTAATTCTGGATATTTGGGAACTCTAGCTGTACCTGAGGTCTTAGAGAAAATGAAAAGAGCGATCGATCAATTCCAGAATCTTTAGAAAATCACTCCGGCTTCCCTAAAGAAGAATTTTTTGACTTGATATAAATTCAAATTCAAGTTTAAATAGAATACAAAATCTTGGGATATCCTATGAATACCTGATATGATGTGCGGCAATTTACCCATAATATATCATTGCAAGTGGAACGAAGTGAAACGCCGTAATCCCAAAGTCTTTGAGATTGCGTCCCTACTCTAGGAGAACGCTTTCAGCGAAAGGTCTGACGGTTATTTAAACGGGCATGATATGACTCATAAGTTGCTTATTGACAAAGGAGAAAACCAATCCCATGTTTAGAAACATGAGATTGGTTTATTAATGGTAATTTTTGACAAATTTCTCAGTGATTGTAGAATAGCGTGGTTGCTTATTTTTGGACTTCACGGTTGTGCATGCATTACCAGGGCATAATCTTGATCAAAAACTTATAAACAAAGAGACACCATCATGAAACATCACGAAGGAACCTTTGATGGGGTCAAATTTGTTAATTTGTACTATCAAAATTGGCATCCCCAAGGGCAAACTCGAGCAATTTTAATTATAATTCACGGACTAGGGGGTCATAGCGGTTTATACGCTAATATAATCAATCATCTCATTCCCAAAAATTATGCTGTTTATAGCTTTGATTTACGGGGTCATGGACAATCGCCAGGGCAAAGGGGTTATATCAATAGTTGGGATGATTTTCGCCAAGATTTACAAGCATTTGTACAATTAATTACTAACCAACAGGGCGAAAAACCGTATTTTCTCCTGGGTCATAGTTTAGGAGGTGTAATTGTTTTAGATTACATTTTACATTTTCCCCAAATTGCTCGAGAATTAAAGGGCGCGATCGCTTTAGCCCCTAGCATAGGTAAAGTAGGTATTCCTGGCTGGAAACTTTTATTAGGCAAATTTCTTTCACGTATATTCCCTTCCTTTAGCCTTAGCACTGGTATGAAAGCAGATGCAGCTTCTAGGGATGAAAAAGTTGTAGCAGCTTATATTCAAGATCCTTTAAGGCACACACGAGGTACTGCTCGTTTGGCAACAGAATATCTACAGACAGTAGCAGCAATTAGAGAACGAGTTAGTGATATTCATACACCTTTACTAATTATGCATGGGGGAGCAGACACAATTGCTCAACTCGAAGGTAGTTTGGAATTTTTTCATCAAGTCACTTTTGCAGACAAACAATGGCGAGAATATCCAGAAACTTACCATGAGATTCAAAGTGATATTAATTATCCAGAAGTCTTAAAAGATATGGAAGATTGGCTGGAACAACACTTGATTAACTAAATAGTTAATAATAATCAAGTTGTGGCAGTTAAAAATATAAACATCAATAGCATGATTTGTAACTATAAACTAGCAAAATGAATTAGCGAAAGTTTCTAAGTGACGTTCTATGCCAAACTGTATTCTTTTATAGTTTGGCATAGAACGTCACTTACTTAGAGCTAACTGCCGGCATCTTCGTAATTTGCTGCTTTGTTGGAGCCACTGATTCAACTTTTGTGATTGTGATTTTTATTCAGAAATATTAAATAGATTAGTGCAATAATGACTAGGTTTTAGGGTAAATAAAATTACTGGATATTGTGCATGTGCTACTAAAAAAATCACTAGTTGACGATTATAGGAGTTTTGCGAACGTAGGCACTTTGGGCCATACTTAGGATGATATAGCACCGTCAACCATAGTAATGTTGGGTGAGGAGATAACAAAAAAATAAACTTGCTATAACGTTGGGATACAGAATGATTAGCAATCTCTTCTTCAGATAGGATTACCCACAAAGTTGTAATATATTTAATTTTACTTTCAATTGATTTTGGAAAAACTATTTCCTCAATTTGTTTATTGTTAGGCCATACTAATTGCTTGGAAGGTTGTTATAGACATCGTTACAATTCTACAGCCATTGTTGAGCTACATGGTGATGTGCCAGTACTAAGAGACTTTTTAATATCAGTATCTATCAAACTAATTTGCATTGGTTCAGGAGTTTGTTGCGTAACCATATCATCTAATATATTAATAATTTCTTGTATATTTTGAGGCCGTTCACTTCCTGATTGTGCTAAACAAGACATAATTAAATATTTCTCAAAGTGTGGAATATTTATACCCGAGCTTACGTATATAAATCTTCTTGGCTGTCCAAACTGATGAACTTTATACCATGCACCCAAAGATTCCTATTCCACTAGCCATGGTTTTTGTTTTGTTAGCATTTCAAACATCATCACTCCCAGACTATAAAGAGCCGAGGGGTGATCAAAATCTCCACCATCTAATTGTTCTCGAGAACTATAAGGCAGAGTAACATTAAAGCCTTGGTTACCAGAATCAGTGCCAGTATAGTTGAGAAACTTTGCAATCCCAAAATCTAAAATTTTCACCACTTGTCCCAACATTACATTAGGAACTACTAATATATTATCTGGCTTAATATGTCTATCAATTAAAGGATAGACCTGCCCGTCAATACTAATACCTTCATGACTACACTGCAAACCAAAACATATTTGTTTATTCAGAGAAATAAACATGGGGAAAGATATAGGCATGAATTCAATTATACTTTTGCCCAATAAATATTCCATTACATAAAAGAGTTTATCTGATCTACTCACACCAGAATGAGTAACCTTAATAATATATAGAGTCTTTTGACTTAAGGCCGCACAAATGCGGGCTTCACTAGCAAAAGACCGCTGCTGTTGTGGTTCGGAAATAGTTTGAGATAAAAACTGCATTGTAACTGATACTCCTCCTAATAAAGTATCAGTGCCTAAGAAAACCTCGGCCATTCCACCGATATCAATTAGTTGATCCAATTGATATCGATTTCCAATCAATTAACCATGGGAATCATCAATATTTTTTACTGAAGGATCCATGCTTTTTTATCCTATAATCCTCAACAATCACATAAGATTTCTGCACCTATATAACAAGCAATTAATCTATTATAGTTAAATTATTATAATCATATACAAACAAGTCATATTTCGTTAAAAATATGCTGTCTATTTTCGTTTCAAGAGATTAGATGTTTTTGAAATAATTAAAGATATGATCTCTTGTAACTTATTGTTTCGGTTTGTATTATTGTGAACTAAACTATTCACTAATCTAACTCTTAATTGTTCATACTGAAACTTTAAATTTGTTTTTGCTTGAATTTTTGATATAGTCGCATTGTATGTATGCCTATTTTCTAAGTAGAATATTAACTCTTTCCGTTGATTAGTATTTAAATTTATAGTGATGACATGGGAACATTCTTGTGGCTCTTCCAGTGAAAAAAGTAACAGATGATAATAACCAATTTCCGCTAGCTTTTGAATAATTTTATCTATCTTACTTCTATTTGCAGCTAAATCTAGATAGTAGGATAGGCAACGGTGGAATGTAGAGTCTTCTTTGTAGAGAATAATACCCCATAAAATCATAGGATATATATTCATCTTAGATATAAACTCTGTAAGTGTAGGGGCATTCAGAAAAATTGTAATTTCTTCTTGGGGTAACATAGCCCAAAAGGTTGGTACTAGCCCTTGTTGGGTATTCAATAAATAGGGAAAACCAATTGCTTTTTGTGGTTTGTTTGCAGGCCATTTTCGATGCCAGCATTCTTTTTCCGTTAATGATACTGCTGGGATTAATTTTACTGATTCTTCTTCCTTTTTTGGTGTATTATCTGCTGGTGTATTAATTGTTTGTTTAATTTGGTTTAAGGTGCTTAAAATACAAGTAACATCTTGAGGTCGAGAATCTACTTCTTTTGACAGACAATGTTGAATTAAATCCTTTAACTCTTGAGGAACTTTTACATCAGGATCAACTTCTTCAATTTCAGGAGTAACTTGGAAATGATGAGCTTGATACCAATCTCCAAAGGTCTGGACTTCTGATGAGAAAGGATGCTTTCCCGTTAACATTTCAAACATAATTATACCCAAACTGTAAATATCAGAACGTCCATCTAATAATTTTCGTCCCTCTATATGTTCAGGTGAACAGTAAGGTAAACTTCCTATAAACGATTCTGTTAATGTCATTCCGGCTCGTTCGGTCATAAATTTAGCAATACCGAAATCGAGAATTTTGACAATAGAACCAAAGTTATTATCTTCAGAAACAAATATATTTTCTGGTTTTATGTCTCTGTGGATAATCGGGATTGTTTCTCCCTTCAGTTTTACTCCTTGATGAGCACATTCTAAACCTAAACAAATTTGAGTAGATACATCTAAAAATTGATTAATACTGAAAGGCTTATTCTTTAGCATTTGTTTTAGATTTTTTCCCTGAAGATACTCCATTACATAAAAAGGAATATGTTCTTCAGTAATGCCATAGCTTAATAAGCGGACAATATGTTGACTCTTGCGTCCTAATTGAGAACCAATAAAAATCTCTCTGGCAAAGCGCTGGGATATATGTTTATTAAATAGACTCATGTAGAGGATTTTTACTACAACTGGCATCCCACCCTTAGCTACATCTTCAGCAATATAGACTTTGCCCATACCACCTTTACCAATTAAATCTCTAATTAAGTAGCGGTTATTTAAAACAGTTCCAATATAACTGTCTGATTCATTCTCTTGCATTACAGTTTTATGAATACTCTTTTTTAACATTTTTATATGTAGCAATTAGAGACTATTTTGGCATTACTGAATCAGGGGATGATTTCATTAAATTTTCAACGATTTCTCAATGGTTTCAAACGCTAATTCATCCCGCACTTATCCAACGCCACTATTTCTTGCTCATAATCAAAACAATAATCTGTGAATATCTTTCTACAATTAATTCAAAAAAAATGGCTTACAAACTCTATATGAGCTTGTAAACCTGGTGTAACACATTTATTTGTAGAGCTGGATGAGAAATTACACGGAAACGATAAAAAATATTACCAGTAGTATATACTTGCCTCAGTATATACACTGATACTCAGAAATACTAATATTTGAAGGCTATCTTAAATCTAAGCGTCGTAATAATCTCAGTAAAGGTGATTCCATTTTCAATCGAAAAGCAAGAATTTGAGTTTTTTGGATAGTTTGGAAATTATTATCACTAACAAGAATTAAGCTTCTGTCTCCTTGACTTAGATTAGGACCGAAAGTTAAGCCTTCAATATTATCTAGTAGTACTTTTAGTTTTCTTAAGTCGAATAATAGTTTTTTCTTCACTGGTTTGATTCCTTGAGACTTTGTTTTTAAGAGACTATCAACACTACTAATGTCTGTGCCTTCTTTTAAGGAAACTTGGTAGATTTTAAGAGAAAAACCCAAACTAGTCAGAGAACGTTCTATACTGAGTAAATCTCCGTGATTGCTCAGAGCTAATAAATCTGGTAGTCCACTGGCAAAAAGACGGGAAATGTTTAATATTGGTCTTACCGGCTCTGTTTGATAAAGAAATTCTTTTTCTGGCTTTTTGGTTTGTAGGTTATATTGCAGAATTCGGCAAGAAGTACTGGTTTTTGGCTTGGCTTCTGTACCATCCTGAACTAGAGCATTTTCACTTGCTGTAAATAGGTTTTTTTGGTTAGGAGTAATAGTCAAGCTTTCAAAGGCAAGGTTATTACGAATACCTTGTTTACCATCTCTGCTGGGTAAAAATTTATTGGGGATGGGGAGGGAGTTTAGCTCTTTACCGGAAGCAAGAGCAAATTCTTTAATAAAGGGTTTAATTGACTGTCCAACATCCCCTTCCGAAGAAACATATATGCTTCCGTTATTGCTAAGGGCAATACCTTCTCCATCAATGGTACGATTGGCAAAGCTTTTGCCTTTCGCATTTAAAAGTGTAGTCACTCCCACAGGTTGAACGCCTTGATCTGTGAGTTTACCGTTCTTGGAAAGGTCGATTTTTAATGTGTAAAAACGGGCTGGTGATTTTTGACTACGGTCATCTGAGATAGCATAGTAAAGGTCATTGTTGGCATCATAGGTAATTCCTGATAATCCTCCTAGCTCAGTATTTTGGAATTTTAATCCTGTGGGTAATGTTGCGCTACCGATAAACTCAATCCCAGTAATTTCTGTAGCCGATAAAGGTGTATTCAATAATACAGCACCAATAATTATAATCGGGAGCAAAAAGTAAATTGTTTTGGTTATAGACCTGATTTTTTTCATTGGTTTCATGGATGGCTATCAGGAATGAGCGCAGATTACCATAGCATATCCATAATTGTAAAATAGGGAAAATAACAGGAGATCTTTTTATGCTTGAGATTGCTTTGGTGAAAGAATCTGTGAGGAGACTGGATAATAAGGAGATTGCTCCTGGAAAAATTGGAATAGCCATTCTTTGACTCTGCAGGTGGCTTTACAATCATCTTCATTGTAAAGCTGGATAGTTTCTAGTAAAGTACGATCACCTGTTTTTAACCACTCATCATACCAGTAGATACATTTAGCTCCACTAGCTTCTGGGTTACGCCATTCAAATCCTAACCATCGAGCGATCGCTTTTAAAGCGTAGCTTTCTACTGGTAGGGTAACATTTTGAATTAGGTACTCATATATATCCACAAATCTGTTGAGGACTGGGGAGACATACTTGCGGGGTGTATTGTAAAGTTTGCTTAGCCGTTTGACTGTATCAAATTCATAGACACAGAAGTGATAAATTGGTGCTTGGGGATATTGCCAAACTAAATCTAAGAATTGCTGCCACACTGCTTCTTCATCTTCTGGGCTTTCGGCTAAAAAGCAATAAAACTGCTCTGTGTGATTACGCTTATCAACTAATAAAACACCCAATAAATAATTTAAATTTAAATCTGGCTGTGCTTCAATATCAAAATAAAGCTCTATGAAGTGGTTAAATTCGAGGCTTTGAATTCTATCGTAATTAAACGGCAACAGTAGAGGGTGACTTTTTATTGTTGATTCAGCTTGGACTACTAGTTTTGTTGCTACTTGATAATCAAAACCAATCAGATTTTCTAAAAGTTCAGGGTTTGTATCGGCAAGATTTTGTGGTGTTGTAATATTTAACTCCTGGAGTTGGGCGTAGCGGGGTGGTGTGACTCCAGGTAACAATGATAAATGCTCCTGAGATTTTGCGTTCGCATAACAATCATTATGCCAATGACAAAGACTGCACCGTTGTCTGGAAATAAAGATTTCCGGTGCTTCATCTTGTTGGAGGGAGTTAATAAACTCAACTAAAATAGCTTCCATTTGGGGAATCCATTTATCTAAATCCACTGGATAACCCTTATCTTTACCCCGTAAGATTAACCAAGCAGAATCAACTTCCGACTGTTGGTACTGTGTCAAAACATGAGCATGAAAAGCCACCACCACTTGGTATTCTTGCTTGGGACGTTTTCCTAGCTCAATATTAGCCGGTGCATAGTACCAATCACCGAATTGGGATTGCCCCGGTTGCTTGATTAAAAGATGGGGATGGCTTACTAAGGTAACATTTGAAGTGTAGTCTGTTATTATAGCTCCTTTATGAATGTATTCCACTCCTTTCTGCATCAACTCTACAGTTGCTTTGTGTGCTGAGTACCAATCTTTTCGGGGATATTGTGGTTGTTCGTAGGCAAGCTCAGACAATACACTCTTTTGGTGAGTAATTTTGTCTTGTTGCAATTTGTAGATCAAATCATTGCCAGTATTCACCCACCTTCTTTCACCATGAATATCTAAAAAAGGTCGGCGCTTACACCGTTGGTATTGCAGCAGTAGTTCGGCATTAATCAGCATTCCTTTAAGCTAACAAGAAATGTACATTATTGGAAAAATTAAGACAACTAAATTTGATTAGCAGTTTAACAACCCTATTATTTCGAGCTTACAGAATAAAATCTCACCCAATTTGATACAGTTATATCAATTTCAAAACATTGGTGGTGAAATTCTCTTGGTGGAACATTTCACTGAACCTAGTTTATGCGATCAAATGATCCAAGTGTGTAAATGTGTTGTTTATGAGTTAGCAGGTATACAGCTTGGTACACTTGATAAACAAATTCGTAACAATCAGATATTACCACTGGATACTAACCACTCCTTACTCCAGTCTACCCATGAATTATTACTGCATAAAATAGATATACTCCAGCAAATGCTCTACCAATATTATGGTGTGGCATTTTCCTATAAAGAACATTGTTCGGTTCTCAAGTACGAACCAGGACAATTTTACCGTCGTCACATAGATAATTCGTCACATAGATAAGTCGTGACATAGATAAGTCGTGACATAGATAATATGTTACTTCTTAGCCGGTTGGAGGAAGCAAAACAAGATATTCCAACCAAAGATGTAAATATTGTAGGCTATTTTAATCAAGGTTTTGTTGGTGGATAAACCTATTTTGATCGCCAGCATCTAAATATTCTACCCCATACTGGTGATGTAATTGTTTTTCCGGGGTTGATAAATCATCCTGCACTTATGCAATGCCGTTTTTCCTTCTGGTTACACTCACCCCCATCAGTCTTTACCATTGACTCAAGGAATTAAGTATTTAAATAATACTTGGTTGTTTCACTAGGGAAAGAGGAAGAATCGGAAACAGAAGAAAGGATTTTTGACTATCAACCATGAACTGTCAACATAGCCTATTGCCTAATCCAAAATCTAAACTCCAAAATTAAATGACTCAATTAGACAATTACCGCCAACAGTTTCTCGCATTAGCCAATAAAAACTACTTTAATTATGGTGGTCAAGGTACAATGCCTAAAGTCTCTATGGATACTATTAGCCAAGCACAAACTTATATCCAAACCACTGGACCTTTTGGTTATGAAGTGAGAGACTGGATTGAGTCAGAGAAAAAAGCTTTACGAATTGCGATCGCATCTGAATTAAATGTCATAGAAGATACAATCACCATCACAGAAGATGTGACTGTTGGTTGTAATATTGCCATGTGGGGAATAGATTGGCAACCTGGCGACCATTTGCTATTGTCTGATTGCGAACATCCGGGAATAATTGCGATCGCTCAGGAAATTAGTCATAGATTTAAGGTAGAGGTAACTACTTGTCCGCTGATACCTACTTTAAACAGTGGCGATCCGGTGGCGGTAATTGAACAATATTTACGCCCCAACACGCACTTATTAGTTTGTAGCCATGTGTTATGGAATACTGGGCAAATTTTACCTTTAGATAAAATTGCGGGTATTTGCAGTAATAATGGAACTCTATTGTTAGTAGATGCTGCCCAGTCAGTGGGAATGCTGCCCCTGAACTTACAAACATCTGGGGTTGATTTTTATGCCTTTACAGGTCACAAGTGGTTGTGTGGTCCAGAAGGGATAGGAGGATTATATGTGAAGCCTGAAAGCAGGGAGAAGCTTAGACCAACTTTTATTGGTTGGCGTAGTGTAATTACCGAACCCCAGAAAAAGCCCATTGGCTGGCAAAGAGATGGACGGCGTTATGAAGTGGCGACATCCAATTATCCCCTATATCCAGGATTTCGAGAAGCGATCGCTATCCATGAAAAATGGGGAACAGCAGAGGAACGCTATCAGAAGATATGTCTAAATGCAGAGTCTTTGTGGCAACAATTAGTGAAGATACCCCAAGTTAAATGTTTGCGGACAGCACCCCCAGAAAGTGGTTTAGTATCGTTTCAAATTCGGGGTGGCGATTCCCAAACTAGCGCTCAATTAGTCAAATTTTTGGAGTCTGAATATAAAGTATTTACACGTACTATTGCTGATCCTGATTGTGTTCGTGCCTGTGTCCACTACTTCACTTTAGAGTCGGAAATGGATCAATTGGTTGAGGGAGTGAAGGAGTGGCTTGATTGAAGGATTTGAGATCATAAATATTATGCTGATCTGTCGCATCCACCAATAATACTGAACAATCTTAGGACTTATGTAAAAAGAAGTTGCGTAACTTTTGAATTAGAAGGTTTCGTTTCCATATATCCTGACAAAAAACTTTATCAAGTTATTTTTGCACGACTCCTTAGGAGAATTCTGCGATTCGATTGTAATCACGAGTCGGCTATCATCCATGTACAAGTATTAAAAGATAGCGAATGACAAGCTGGCGATCGAAGCTGCACCACCGGCTATCCGAATCCTGTTGTAAACATTGAGATTAAAAAAAGATGGGACTTCAAAGGAATAATCTTGCTTTGTACCTACTCTTGAATAATGCAACAAATGCTGCAATTGTTCCAACAACTCCAGCGATTCCACCAATCGCGTCCCAAGGAAGATTCAACATTGGTTCATCGAATTCGGATACAAGCTTGGAAGGATCTTCAGGTAATTTCCTAGGCAAAAACCACCTTGAATATGAATTGTCTTCAACAATGCCAATAACTATATTGGCGTTGCTGAATAAGGGGATGATTTCACTACATTTTCAACAATTCCTCAATGCTTTCAAACCCTAATTCATCCCGCACTTATGCAAAGCTAGTATGCCTATGAAAACCACAAATCTTTTTATTGAAACATCACACTTAATTTTTTATGTCCAATCAAGACTGAGCTTCATAGGGAACTCATTAACCCAATATAACAAGTTGAAACAAATACTCTAAGCTCAATCAGTCTTGCAAAATACGATTGGATTTGGCAGCAAAAAGTTTGTTTTGCCTCGGGTTTCAAAGCTATAGCAAAACTTCAATCTCAGTTTAACGATTAAATTGTGAGCGAGTTAATGCAGGTGTAGTCAGCATTGTCTGCCTTATTGTCATTACAGTAGCGAACCCTAATTGTTCATTGATGGTATATAAAAAGACTAATCCAAAATCTAAAATCCAAAATGAAAAAACCAATTATTTATATTGCCATCACGAACCACGGTTTTGGTCATGCAACACGTACCGCAGCTGTTGCCAACACCATCCAAAAGCTATGCCCAGACGTATTAATCATCATGACCACCACAGTCCCCAGGTGGTTGTTAGAATGCTACATTGAGGGGGATTTTATTCACCGTCCCCGTGCTTTCGATTTGGGTGTAGTGCAAGCGGATAGCTTGAATATGGATAAGCAAGCTACCCTAGAAAAACTGCGGGACATTCGTAAAAATCAGAACTCAATTATCGCCTCAGAAGTCAACTTTATCCGCCAAAATAGGGTACAACTCATCCTGGCTGATATTCCCTTCCTGGCAGCCAAAATTGGCAAAGCTGCAGGAGTTCCCAACTGGATGATGAGTAACTTCGGTTGGAACCTAATTTACCGATATTGGGGTGGGGAATTTCTAGAAATTGCCGACTGGATTGATGAATGCTATTCTCAGAGCGATCGCTTATTTCGTCTTCCTTTCCATGAACCCATGTCAGTTTTTCCCGATATTACCGATGTGGGTTTAACTGGTGGTTCTCCCCGTTATTCAGAAGATAAAATTCGCTCTGTCTGGAAAATCGATACACCCCCAGAAAAAACTATCTTACTTCTCTTTGGTGGTTTGGGTTTACAAGCTATTCCTTACCATAACCTTCTACAATTCCATGGCTGGCAATTTATTACCTTTGAAAAATCAGTCCCGGATTTACCCAACTTAATTAAAATTAGCGATCCCCAATGCCGTCCAGTGGATATTATGCCTGTTTGTGGGAGGGTTGTTTCCAAACCAGGATTTGGTACCTTTTCTGAAGCCACAAAACTGGGAACCCCTATTATTTCCTTAACTCGTGATGCTTTTGCCGAAGCCGCTTTTCTGTTAGAAGGAATTGCAAACTATAACCAACATAAAATCATCACCCCAGGAGAATTTTTTTATGGGAACTGGGACTTTCTCCATCAACCCCTAAACCCACCCCGCAATTCAAAACCTATAGCTAAGGATGGCAATGAGATTATAGCCAAAGCTGCGATCGCTTATATGAAAAATCAATAATCATCAATCTAAGATTTCTATGAGCTAGTTATGAATGCCTTTACAGAGTCTACCCAGTCATCACAGTTGACTCTTAATCTTGCTTGTTTAGCTTTGGAATCAGAAGAATACCAATTGCAGATGCTAGTGAACCTAGTAGAGACGTATAATGCAAATAGATAACCATTGAATGATATTTCACAATCGTTGTTCTATGCTTCATGTCTTACTTGTGCCATTGCCTTGGTACTGTCTTGCAATTTGGTAGCTGTTTTTGTTTTACCTAAATTGGAAGGTTTATGAACTCTAACCCCACTAAAACTGAACCTACAGATTCTGCTAACTGCATAATTTTACCTAAAATAAATGCCTGTAACATAACCTTTATAACACCTAAAATACCCAAAAAACCCATCCTTCCTTGGACTCACTTCGACTTACCTTGGTTGGAAGAGAAGGAAGATGAGGAAGAAATACAAGTATCAGTAAAACAGGAAGCTGAAACTGAAGAAAATCAATCAGATGCATCCACAATACCGTCAAATATTACAGAAACTTCATCACTAGAGCCAGAAGTTATTCTTAATCCATCGCAGCAGCTAGAAAATCAACTATCCTCCGGAACAATCCCCGAAACACATATTGCACATGGCTGATAATTGCAATCAGCAGCAAATTGGTGAAAAATAAATATTGCTCAGATAATGGCAATTAAAAATCCATAGATCCTCCCAGGGCAGCTACTTAGCCTTTAAAGCCAACAGAAGGCACTTAACGGTGTCTAAACGCTTAAACCCGCATAGGGGGAAGCAAGCTACACAGAGTAATTTAAAATCCAAAAGTCGGATGACTCACTATCAAAAGCTACTGAGAATTTCCACCACCGGCAAATTCCTGTATAACATCACTCCCAAAGTAGCGGCTATAGTCGCTGAATCTCGTGTGAGAACAGGACTTTGTACTCTATTTTTGCGACACACATCGGCAAGTTTAATTATCCAAGAAAATGCTGACCCAGATGTGTTATTAGACTTAGCTGAATTTATGACAAGATTGGTTCCAGAATCGACTAATTATATCCATAATGCCGAAGGACCCGATGATATGCCAGCCCACATCCGTACTGCTATTACTCACACTTCAGAGCATATCCCCATTAATAATGGTCATTTAGTATTAGGAACTTGGCAAGGAATATATATTTGGGAACATCGTCAACGGAATAACTCCCGGGAATTAGTAGTTCACATTTCCGGGTAAGTTTCTGAAATTTTGCGTTGCCTAGCTATAACTAATTATCCTTAATTAACCTGAGCTTGGGAGTTGGAAAAAGAGAAATCGTAAGCGAACAAGAATTGGAAACAAGCCATATATGATACTAAATTTCGTTAGCAATTAAGTTTCTCATAAACCCACATTCGGCAGGTGCGAACGCAAAATGTTGTATTTTTGAAGTATAAGTTTTTCAGAATCACAAATAAAAGTACAAGATATCGAGCACTTAGGCATAGTGGCAGGGATTATTGATGCAATGAGTTTGGTTGATTTGTTCAACCAACTGCTTGGAGCTCATCCCCAAGAAATAATCACCGCAGGCCAAGTGGTCAAAGCAATGATTCTCAATTGCTTAGGCTTTTTCAGTGCAGCACTATATTTATTTGAGAAGTTCTTTGAACGTATTGCAACGGAACATTTATTGGGAGAGGGAATACAACCAGAAGATTTGAACGATGATCCCTTGGGCCGAGTCTTAGACAAACTATATGATGGGCACCTCGAAAAATTGAGCAAGTAGCTCGCGAGATGAGAGTATAGGGAGAGCAGAAGCTAGGGTTGAATCGCTATGGAATAAAAAAAAGTCGGGGAACTTGAACAGCGATACCAGAAGTTAGAAAGCAAGAAACCCTGTTGATGAAGTTAGACGAGACGGTGCCGTGGTCATAAATTCGTCTGATTTTAGAACAAGTGCATGACAAGCACAGAAAAAATAATGCTGGGCGAAAACCCATAGATCCAATAGTCATGTTCAAGCTCCTTGTGCTGCAACAACTGTACAACATTAGTAATGAAGAACTGGAGTACCAGGTCAATGACCGACTATCGTTCATGATATTTTTGGGGTTGGGCTTAGCAGAACCAGTATCAGATGCAACTACAGTTTGGTTCTTTCGGCAGCAGTTCAAGCAGCAGGAACTTAGGTTATTTTTGAAAAATAAATTACCACCTAAAGCTGTTGAATCAAGATATCCCATTTGGGCAACAGTGGATTTCGCTGTAATCTAGACTCGACTTGTTTCATAGCTTTCTTTGTTAGAGAAATCCCTTTTTGGTAAGCAGTTTTACTTAAACTCAAGATAGGATATAAGCCTTTCCAAGTCATACTCGAAGCCCAGGAAAGCATGACTTCAACATCAACAAGCTTAAACCGCCCCATTCCAATGCTGGTCAAGAATACCCCAACAACCCTCTATGGCATTGTATTTACTATAGTAAAGAGGATAGTAAACTAATTGAATTGGTATATTTAGGAGATCAACAAACTCAACCATCCTTTTTTTTTATTGAGTTCTTACTCCACTACTTTCCGGACCATTATCAACTTTTATTTGTATAAGTTCGTTATCCTGCTTTTGTTCTGGTGTCATTGTCTTCCACCATTGAATTAGAGTATCAAGAATAAAATCCCTGGTTTTATAAGAACTGAACGACCAAAGTTAATATAGAATCATTGCCCACTATCTTCATCAAGAATCCTACAGGGAGTATATTTTTCTGTGGATCCCATATCATGATCCTCAGGTTGATTCTCTCCTCTGGTTTTTCCACCACGAGAATAACCCCCGATATTAACCGTAGCTTTGCAATCCATGCTTAGTCTTTTGACTTTGAGGCTTGTTTGTTGATTGCGGCTCAAATTCTTTGATGTTGTTGAAGATATCATGGGTTTGTGCAATTTTTTTTGAGGTTTGGCTTTTACTACTTTACGAAGACCATAGCCAATTCGATTCAATACTTGTGCCATTGTACTGGCGCAAGGCAATTGCTCCTGGCTAAATCCCTGTTCTTTGAGTTTTTCTAGTGCGGATGTTGCTGTTAACCGGGTATAGGCTAAGGAAATTTTAAATGTTGGGTCTTGTTGAGAATCAGATTCTGCAATTTGTCCCAGGGATAATGCCACAAGAGAAGAGGTTGTTTCTCCTCTCAAGGCTTTGCTGTGCTAAATGCTGATTCTAATCCCACAGAGATTATCCCTGTTCTTTTTTCCCCTAACCCTAACTCTATATTTTCTCTACCCCAAGGGAATACTGTTTGTGCTAACCTTGCTCTACCTTGGCAATATTTCAACGTCATCTGAGCTTGAAAGCCCCGACGTTCTACTCCATTCATTTTCGATGCTGCCAACCGCAAGTCTTCTATTTGTTTGTGATCTTGTTAATGATTTGGGTTCCTCTGCTGGGTCTAGCAGACTCCAAAATACTTGCCCCTGTTTTTTTACTCATCAACATTGCATCTTACTTTTCTTGGTAAATTCTTTCTTATAAATTACCTCATTGAAGAACTGTTTGAGCAATTAATTTGATAGCTACCTGAGAGACCAACGGTACCAACCTAAGGGGGGTGAAATAGTAAATACCACACTGATTCCAGTTCCCAAGGAGCATAATACTAAGGAAGAGAAGCAAAAACTTGCCCTAGGAGAAATTCCCGAAAGTTGCCAGGAAAAGCCTCATATCATAGCTTGTCCCAGAAGCATACCGATGCTCCCTGGAGAAAGAAGAATGCTTAGAGTTCCTTTGCTTATAAAAACCACATCAGTCTCGATGTAGAGTACGGTTTTATTCGTCGCTATCAAGTCACGGATGCCTCAGTGCATGATTCCCAAATGTTAGGGGCAATGTTGGATGAGTAAAACCAGGGGGAAGAGGTTTGGGCAGATAGTGCCTATCTTAGTGAATATATTGAATGGATTCTACAGATTTTACAATTCCTCTGTCACATTCATGAACGAGCCTACAGCAATCCTCCATTGACTGCAAAACAGAAAGAAGATAATCGAGAGCGTTCTCAAGTCAGAGCTAAGGTCGAACAGGTTTTTGGTCACTGGGTTAATGAAATGGGAGGCAAGTTAATGGGTTCCATTGGTAAGGAGTCAGTCAAAGCAACTATTGGAGTGAAGAATTTAGTCTACAACTTCAAACGTTATAGATTTTGGGAGAATTAAAATCCTAAAGCTGTGGGATCATTGCGTCTAAATTGGCTCTATTGAGCCAGATTTAAACTATAAATCGTTCCGCTTGAGCTATTTTTTGCCCAACTTGACTTTCTTGTAGTTCTTCCAACCCCATCAGATTACCTAAGACTTGATTAATCGAGGTGCCCTGATGCAGGATTAACGGAAATTTTTATCCGAGTAGCACTATCAGCAGCAGATATATTTGGAGTGAAAATGGACAGCTTCCACTTGGATTCAAGTTGATTTCATGTACATAGGGATTATAGAACTGGTACTGATGATGAAGCATTAGCACAATCAGGATTAATTACAATTAAATATGGTTATTCTAGAGACCACCGACCAGATTTGAAACAATTTATCCTTGACTTGATGTGCTGTGGTGATGGAGATATTCCCTTATATTTAAGAGTTGCAGATGGTCATGAAGTCGATTCTGCCATGTTTGGAACACTTATGGCATATTTCCACAAATAATGGGAAATTGATGCTTTATTTGTTGCAAATGCAGCCCTTTACACTGAAGACAATTTCCAGATGATAGTCTCATTCAGATGGGTATCTCGAGTTCCTGCAACCCTAACTTTCACTGTGTTTCTAAACTCAAGCAAAAGAGTGGCGGCTTTGGCAATGGTTATGGGTTTGTTTTTGCTAGTGTATAGCCTAGGTCAGAGGGCATTACGCCAATCTCTAAAATGAGCATCCCAAACAATTCAAAATCAGTTAGGTAAACCAACTGCCACTCCTACTTTACATTGGGTGTTTCAATGTTTCATGTCAATTCATTTATTAACGTTTGCTTCTTTGAAAGAGATTTCCAACCTCAGTGAACAGCGGTGCTGGATTCTACTGTTTTTTGGTGCTCCCTGTCATAAATATTATCTTCTTTGCTAACTAAGCTGCTGAATGTGGGTTCAAAAAGTTGAGGTGCTCATATCTCATGAGTAGGATAGGATTGCTATACACAACTCACGATGAAAATTCACACCCTTACTAATAATCAAATTCGTTGTAATTTAAAGATAAATCCTCCTTGTTTGGTGATTGTAAATCACTATTAATAGCTTGATATTCATTAATTGTGGTCGATAGCCATTGTTCTAAGTGACCACCACTAACTTCATTTTTATTCTTACCAACTACTTCGAAGTATGGAATATCTTTGATTTTATTTAGACAACCACCAGAAAAATTATTATTAGAACTAGATTCAGAGGATTGTTTCAAGTTACCTAATTCTGCCTGTTGTGTTTTTTTCGGGCGAGAATGTTCTTTCAGCAAGCGGTTGTAAGTACGATAAGGAATATAGTGTAAAGGGTTATATCCAGCAAAACGTAACATCAATACACAAGCCCAAGAGTACTTACCAGCTAAAATAGCTTCAACTAATTGGTCAAATTGTTCGGGCTGAATGAATTGAGATAAATCGTTATTTATTCCAGAATTATTTTGATGCATAATGAGGATTTTATTTGCAATTAATAAGCTAACCGAGCGATTTATCAATCTAATTTATGTATAAGTTTTGGCTTTTAAAACTACTATTTACTACTTGCTTTACTTATACATAAATTATTGGCAACACCGTCAAAAATATTTTTAAAGTCGGGAGTTAATATTACAAATAGCAGTTTTATATTTTGGAGGGTATCCATAAAAATCGTTGGCACTAAATTTACACCTACTTGATTCAAGAAACTATTCTTTTCATAAAAGTAAATATCCGGAAAAATATTTATCACTTTTACATCAGTAATATATTCATCTCCTCTGTAGTACTCACCTGAGATCAATTCCCCTTGACTTTTGCATGCAAACAAGTATCAATCTTAATAAAATTAATGAGTTATTATCAGAAAGTAAAACAGGTAACTCTGCAAAATTAAAGTTTTTTTATTTCTGATTTATTGACAAGGGATGATGTATATTGTGTCGTGACTTTATCTGTTTTTAACCCCAGTACATAATAAGCATCAACCACCCTCATTCCCCACACGATAATTATCAAAATAGATAAAAACAATGTGCTGCTTATCAAGAGCGAATAAGCCAAAATAGATGGTCTTTGCTCTAGTAACCTCTGCAATGGATCAGAATAATGGTGTTCGCAATCAAATTGTGACAACTTATTTCTAGTACTATCAGTCAGTTTATATCTTTCACCATCTATATTAGTGACTAAAGGTTCAATTGCCCCGTAAACTGAGCCTTTTTGAATATCTGACACCTCACAATAATAATATTTTTGTGAGCTAGTGAAGGATTTAACTGCATAGGATTCAATGACTCTTTCCATGAGCTGAACTGTAAAATATAAATCAGACTTTTAGCAAGTAACTATAACTACTCCAATAATAGGCTCTTGTTAATATCTGTCGTTCCATTTATCCACAAATACTAAATGCACTAGTCATTATAATAGTAGTTATGCACAGGTAAAAAGACCATGCATAAATTTACATATGCCGTGTTATATCGTTCATATAACACCATGTCGAATGAGCTCTTGATAGATGCAGTTCTACCCTCTGAATAATATTTTCAACTCCTAATATTTAATTAGTCATAGCCCCGAAAAATAGTAAACTCGTATACTAATTTTTTTGAAGAGTTGATATATGGACAAGCACATGTTGTTAAGCTCTGGATATGTTACTTTTTCAATTGCTATTAACAACATTTCTACTTACACTATTATTTCTTCTCTATGTCATCTGCTAATCTTACCATTTATTTTTGTAAAATGCGTAAAATATTTGATATTCTCCCCTGACATTACATAAAGTTTAAAACTATATTGAATGTTTTGTCATGAGGGTTTTTACCCATCATGACAGTTGTAGAATACATCTCATTCTGTAAAAGACTCCATATTATTTTTCCTAGAAAAGGATTTCATTCTGATACAATAATATTAGTTATGCTGCTCAAGAATTATCTGACAAATCTGTTGTAAAGTGCTCTTGGCTAAACCAACAGTTACAATTTTTTGACCACCGACACTAGTAAATAATTATTTTTGTATTTTCCGGTTCGTTTTAATCTCTAAATATAGTTGCTGATTGTCTACATTTTTATAATGTTCCATGAAAAGATTAGATTGTTTTATATTTACATTAGTAATATAGTACGTGATGTATAAATATAGGATAATGATATAGATATGTTTTTGTTAAGATTAGTTTAATAAAAATTATTTTTTTTATTAAATTAGCAGATAAGTATAATCTGATTGCAAGTATAATAGTAGCACAAAAACAATAGAGAATTTGACTATTTATTGGTTGCAAATATACGTTTATTAATCAAAAACGTAGACCCTCAAAAATCAATATAAAAATTTGCTTTTATTATAAGGTTATATTTACTATTTTTTAGGTAATTTTTATGATATTATATAGAAATATAATAAATTTATCCTTGGGGGGTCTATTTTTTTTTGTTAAATTATGTCTATAAAAAATATTAGATATATACCAAAATATATAGATATATACTACTTAGCAATAGTATATATCTATATATTTTATTATTTGGGAATAGTAATAATGGGAACGCTACTATCTCGAGATATAGCTTTTACCATAGCCATTATCTATATGCTTATGTCAATTCACAACAATTATGATACATATAATTAATATTTCAATACTTTCCCCTTAAGCATTCCCTTTTCTGGATAGATACTTCTTTGGTGAGATTAATTATGCAGCGCCTAGTCTCCAACTTCTACGTGGAAATAATTTACGCCAGTTCTGGCGGTTTGAACAAGAGAGAAAGCCTCCAAAATTATATTCCACACCTTTCTTTTAATTTTGAGCTAGATTTTAGAAAACTTGACTATGTTAGCTTCTAGATTAAACATAAATTAATTAGATTGACTGCAATTACCTTACAAAATATATTGTTGTTGGGTTAAATAGTGATAATGACCATGCTTCGCCATTAGCTGCTCGTGAGTTCCTTGTTCAATCAGGTTACCTTTGTCTAACACATATATATAATCTGCTTGGCACAGATTAATAAGACTATGGGTAATGATAAACTTGGTGCATTTTAGGCGAGCTAAGTTAGCTTGTACTCTTCTACCTGATTGACTTTCTAGGGAATCGGTGGCTTCATCTAGAATTAACATCTTTGGTTTATTAATTAGAGCACGAGCGATCGCAATTTTTTGTTTTTGTTCTCTAGATAGGTTAATTCCTCCATTACCCACGGGAGTTTGATATCCAAGGGGTAAGGTTTGAATAAATTGATGGATATCTGCAAGTTTGGCAACTGCGATCACTTGTTCGTGAGTAAACTGGGAATTATAAAGGGTAATATTTTCGGTGATATTACCTGAAAAGATCGGACTTTCTTGGGGAACTACACCTACTTGTGGACGTAGGGATGAGAGAGATATTTGAGTAATATCACAGCCATCAATAAAGATGTGTCCTGCGGTGAGAGGATATAATCCTGTGAGTAAATTTACTAAGGTTGTTTTTCCTGCACCTCTAGTACCAACAATACCTATGGCTTGTTGGGGTCGGATATTAAAGGAAATATGCTTGAGAATGGGGTATTCATCGGCGGCATGGTAGTGGAAACTGACATTGTCAAATTTGACTGCGCCTTGTAGGTCTGGTAATACGGTGAATACTTGGGGATTTTTTTCTGTAGGATTGCTCCACATATCTTGCAATTTTTCCACAGAGATCAATATGTCTTGCCATTCATCCCATAAACTAATCCATGCTAAAAGAGAATGGAGAACATTCATCATCAGCATATTGAAAGCAACAAATTGACCAATTGTCATTTGTTGGCTGATTACCAACTTTGCACCGTACCATAATACCCCTGTAATTCCCAGGTGCTTAATTGCAGAGTTGACTAGTTGAAGATTATTAGTTAAGATTTGTGCCCGAAATCGCACCCTCACCATATGGGCAAATTTGTCTTCCCATCGCCAACGTAGGGGTATTTCAGCTCCAGCAGCTTTGATCGTGTGAATGCCAGTAATGGTTTCCCTAATAGCAGAATGTTGTTTTGCAGAAGCTTGCCATAATTCCCTCAGTGCCCGTTTACTCCATGGACTAGCTATTATGCTTAAGCTAGTGATCGCTAAAATTACAACTATTAACCATATGGTCATTTGCCAGTTGTAACATGCTAATAATCCTACACTGATAACAGTCATCAGTGCATCCAAGCTCATACTTATAGCTCTACGGGTGAGAAATATCTGAATTTTGCGGTTTTCTTGTACGCAAGCCATTAAATCTCCCAAGGGACAGGAGTTGAAGAATTCTAAAGGTAGCTGCAATAGGCGATAGACAAAGCTTCCGAGCAATGTAGTATCGATACGCTGGGCAAAGTAGTCTAACAAATATTGACGTACTGCTTTTAAAGTAATCTGCCATAATCCAAAACAGAGAAAGCCAGCAGCGATAAGATTGAGAAGAAGTACATTATCGTCTGATAGTGAGCGGTCAATAGCAAGCTGTATAAGTAAAGGTGTAAGTAACCCAAATATTTGCATTAACAATGAGGCAAAAATAATCTGGGCTATTAAAGAGCTATAATGCTCTAATTGTTGCCAAAACTTATGAAGAGAAATTTGTTCATCGGGTTGCGTATATAGATCTGGGGTTGGTTCTAGCAGTAATGCATACCCCGTCCAATTATCTGTAAATTCTGCTACCGTTAGCGATTGCTTACCAATGGCTGGATCACTTATAATTAATCGATTTTCTGTACATCGCCATACTACAACGTAATGTATACCTTCCCAATGGGCAATCCAAGGATAGGTGAATGATGTCAATATATCCAAAGTTGCTTTGACAGTTAACCCTTTGTATCCTATCTTCTCCGCAGCTGTAAATAAATCTGTGAGAGAACTACCCGTTTTATCTACCTTGGCTAAACGACTCAGGGTATGCAGACTGAACCTTTTACCCCAATATTTGCCCACCATCGCTAAACAAGCAGCACCACAGTCAGAAGAAGTTTGCTGCTGTACAAAGGGGTAGGAATGCCATAATCTCCGTAATAGTGGGCGATAATTCTGGGGTTTAAAATCAATATCTGCATTAAATTTCGGGAGTTTGGATTGATCCGTTAAATCACTCTGTTTCCTTTGTTGTTTTCCAGACTTTGAGGGTAGATTATAGACAGATAAGTCTGCTTTGGTTCTGGCTTTTAATAAATCATGAACCCCAGATTCACAGTTTTCATTGGTTTGCGATCCTAATTCTGCATGAGTTTTGTATGAAATCAGTGCTTGGCGTTGATTAGTGCTGTGATGTAATAATGTTTTCAACTGGGGAAATTGATGTAACCATTGCTGTAATTGGGAAATTGGTAGTTTTGCCAGACAACCATCCGATGCTGCAATCGCTTCATATTCTATAGGGCAATCATAAAATAAATTATCCATGCCAAAGGTATTTTCTGCCACTAATAACTGGGAAGAAACTTGTTTGTTAAGGGTGGGATCGAATACCAAAATCCTCACTTTTCCTTCACAAACTAGATAGAGATAATGATCCCCATCATCTAGGTGGTAATTGAGTAAGCGATCGCCCAGGCTAAAATTGTATAATTGCCAAAACTTGGCAATCTCCGATACCAGACTAGAATCTTCTGCAAATATCCTCAAAAATTTGAGAATCGTTGCACTTATCACAGGAGAGTGCAGATCATTAGTATTTTTCCGCTTTCCCTCAACTGGATAAGATGAAGAGGAGTTCATGGTTTCATGTCCGATTTTACAAGAGGCTTTTAACTTCTGTACAATTGCCAATTATGGGCAAAAAAATTTTGTCTTTATTTAGCTAGTAACTTAGATATTATTCACTTTTGTCTTGCTGGACGAGGGTAATTTATTGGTTATCTTTGGAAGTCGAGTGAATCGACGCGGGTAATAGAACATGTTAATTAGTCAGATCGAAAGTGGCACTACTAGATGTACTTATTCATTAATTCTTATTAAACTTAGACGTGGATAATTTGATAATTCCGGATACTTTATGAAAAACTTACTCTCTCTAATACCATTATTCTGTTAAGCTGCACATAATTAATGGGTTAAAAGCTTTATACGTAGGTACTAGTTCTATGCTAATTCATCAAAAAATTGTGTAAGGTATTTGCAATAGTTATCCAAATATTGGAAAAAAATCCTGAAAAATACAAAAATAAATATAATTTAGCGATATCCATTCGTGATTATCCCATTTAGATACTAAAACTAGTGTTTCCAAAATGTATACTGACTAGCCGACACTATTTTTATAAGGTTGTGAGCTGCTCCGTAATAACCTTGTTAACAAACTGATTACGTAAAAAATTAAGATGAATGCTGTCCTGGTAGAAAGTTTTGGCATTTGGCTGGGAATTCAATATTGGTAAAAAATCTATATCGACTATCTGCTTAATCTCAGTTAATTTCTTAAGTCTATGACGAGCTTTAATTTCATAATCACGGGAGCCAGGTTCTCCAATTTCCCTTAATAGTTGAGTCATCACTAAGATAAACTGAATACCATTTCTATTCACTAGGTCATAAATTTGAGCAATCGTGTGTAAAATTATACCAGTTATTTCACCCCCTTCTTGCTGCACAGATTGTAATTCAGGGATGGGATTTTGTTTGTTCAAATAACGTTGCCAGACTTCTCCCCAGGTTAATATAGGCTTTTTCGCTGGATAATTGCGAACACGTCCCATAAGGAATTAGGTGCAGTCGCAAACAAGTCATCAGTAGTATTAATCAGTAACACCACTACTTGAGAGTGGAAATCACCAAAATGCTGTAAATAAGCTAATTCAGTCCTTGGACCCCAAGAATTTGCTGATGCATTTAATACTTCTATATAAATGAATATATGGTTTATCTCGGTAGAGAGTGCATCCCTGATTAAACTAGAAATTGTATTTGCTTGGTCTCTCCACCAACCACCATTAGGGATAGAATCTCCTAGGAGCACCGTAGAGTATTGGGTGATGGCTTTTCTGTAATTGCAGCAGTCTACATGGAGTACTGATTAATCTGGATGCTGTTTCCAAACCTTCTAGTTGTTGATTCGGTGCTAATAAGTAACCAATATTTCGACCGCTAATATAAACGAAGGGATTCCCAAAGCCAAAAAAGCATCTCAAACCAATTTCTCCCATGAGAAATGCAATCAAAAATATCCCTAGCGTTGTAAATAAAAAAATTTTCACCAGCTAAACATGATAGAAAATAGTATCTTAATATACAAAAAGGAGATTTCTGTCAAGTTTAAAAAGTCAAAAATAGTAAAGATTTCAGATGGCTTGCCGCTTAAAGTCAAATTTTGTAAATCACAAACAAAATATAATTGGAAATTTTCTGCTGAATGCAAGCTAAAGGACTACAATCAAATCGGATATAATTCACACATTCAAGATAGGAGGACTAAAAAATATGTCCGACCTCAATAGGGGCATTATGAAATTTCAGGGTGCAGACTCTCCCACCCTAGTTATTATCTCAACTATGCTATTGTTGGGCTCTATCGCATTTCTAATTATTTGGGCACTACAATCAGCATACGGAGTTAGTTAAAAAGGTATCTTACTTGTTGCATTTTTATCTCATTCACTATTTTTCCCTAATTACTTATTCGCTAGTAAAATTAGGGACATTACAAGCCTAAGATGTAGTAATAGGGAAGAGAAAATGTTACAATTTATATTTTTACAATTTAAATCAGGGTTGCTGAATAAAAGGATGGTATTACTAAACTTTTAGCGATTTGTCAATGGTTTCAAACGCTAATTCATCCCGCACTTATGCAACCCCTGTAAATATAGAATCCCGAACCAAACATGGTAGAACTTTGGGGTGCCCTAATTATTTTAATTTTTTGCCCAATATTGGGCTCATTACCGCTAATTGCCTGGATTGTACAAGCTTTAACTGGCAAGCAACTAGAACGCATTGGTACTGGCAATTTGAGCGTATCAGCAGCGTTTTATCATGGTGGCGGATTAGCGGGGATTCTGGCGGTTATGTCAGAAGCTTTGAAGGGAATTACTGCTGTTTTTATTGCCCGCGCATTTTTTGGTCAGGGTACATCTTGGGAGTTAATTGCCCTAATTACACTAGTAGTAGGAAGGTATGCGGTAGGTAGAGGTGCCGGAACAACTAACGTTGTTTGGGGATTTATGGTTCATGACCCCTTAGTAGCAACCTTTGTATTTCTATTAGCAAGTATTAGTTTTACCATAGTCCGCGATCGGCAATTAGCAAAGTATGGGGTATTATTTTTATTCCCCATTATCGAGGCACTTTTACATATTGAAGATGTACCCAGAATTATGGCAGCAGTGTTTTTAGCTGGATTGCTAGGCTGGATATATCGTCAAATTCCTGACGATATGGAGCTTCCTGTAGAAGAAGCAAAGCAGGAATCCCAAGCCGCATTACAATTCTTTCGTGGGGATCGGCAAATTCTATCTCTAGATGACGAGTTAGACAGTGCAAGGGTGGGGCATAAAGCCTCAAGACTTTCAGAAATTAGGCGTTGGGGTTATCCCGTTCCCAAAGGTTGGGTACTTCCTCCCTACGATGATCCAAAAGTATTGATAGAAACTCTTTATCCCTCAGAATTATCACCTTTAGTAGTTCGGTCTTCTGCTATTGGTGAAGATTCAGAACAGGCTTCCGCCGCCGGACAGTATGAAACAATCCTCCACATTACCACAAAACAGGAATTAGAGTCAGCGATCGCTAGAGTTAAGGCCTCTTATCAAAATCCCAACGCAGTCCAGTATCGTCAATCTCTAGGATTGAAAGAAACTGCCATGGCAGTGTTAATTCAACAACAAATCCGGGGAGTCTTTTCTGGAGTGGCATTTAGCCGTGATCCCATGACTCAACAGGGGGATGCTGTGGTGATTGAAGCCCTATCAGGAAATCCTAATGAATTAGTTGCTGGAAAAGTTACCCCAGAACAGTACCGTGCCTTTGTAGTAGATACAGAAAATTTCTCTTTCGTACAATTAGAAGGAGAAGGTAAAGTTCCAGCTGTATTAATTAAGCAAGTTGCATACCTGGCTCGTCATCTAGAAGACAAGTATTATGGTGTTCCCCAGGATGTTGAATGGAGTTATGACGGTCAAACTCTGTGGGTACTACAAACCCGTCCAATTAGTACACTTTTACCCATTTGGACAAGAAAAATTGCTGCGGAGGTGATCCCCGGGATTATTCACCCCCTTACTTGGTCAATTAATCGTCCCCTGACCTGTGGAGTTTGGGGAGGAATTTTTGCCATTGTTTTGGGTGGACGTGCTTTTGGTTTAGATTTTAATCAAACAGCAACCCTGCACTATTCCAGAGCTTATTTTAATGCGTCTTTATTAGGAACTATTTTCCGGCGTATGGGTTTACCACCAGAAAGCTTGGAATTTTTAACCAGGGGAGCAAAATTAAGTAAACCACCCCTCACTGCGAGCTTACAAAACCTCTCCGGACTATTACGACTGCTGGGTAGGGAATTAACCTTACTGAAAGACTTTCAAAAAGACGAGAACAAATACTTTGCTCCTGGATTATCTCAATTGAAAGAAGAATCCATAGATGTGCTTGAGCCCCAGGAAATTTTACACAGAATTGATTCTATTCTAGATTTATTACGCCATGCCACCTATTACAGTATCCTCGCACCTTTAAGTGCTTCATTAAGGCAGGTTTTATTTAGAGTAAAGGATAATAAACTTGATAATAGCTTGACACCAGAAGTGTCTGCACTGCAAAGTTTAGATAAACTAGCCGCATCCACTAAAGAAATTTTTCCAGAGTTTGATCCAGAAACCTTGTTTGAAGATTTAGCCCTGTCTGTCAAAGGTCAAGAAATTCTCGCTGAATTTGAACAATGGTTGCAGAAATATGGTTACTTGAGTGAAGTGGGTACAGATATCGCTATTCCGACTTGGAAAGAAGACCCCCACTCAGTAAAATTCTTGTTTCTGCAGATGATTCGGGGACACTCAGGTTCTCCCTGTCAAGAATATTCCGTAAAAACAAGGAATGGTTTCGTGCAAAGACGAGTCAACTTAAAAGGAAGAGTTACAGAAACCTATTCTCTACTTTTAGCAGAATTACGTTGGTCATTTATTGCCCTAGAGCAACTCTGGTTAGAATCTGGAATACTATCAGAGTTAGGAGATATATTTTTCCTGGAATTTGCAGAAATTAGATTATTGACAGAACGTGCTGACTTAGAGCTAGTTGAAGAATTAAAAAATAGGATTAAATTTAGACAAGCGCAACGGGAGCAAGATAGTCAAATTCAGGCTGTACCATTATTGGTATATGGAAACTCTCCACCAGCGCCCCTCGCTCCTTCCTCCTTTTATTCTGGGCAAATTTTACAAGGCATTCCTGCAAGCCACGGACAGGTAGAAGGAAGGGTGAAAGTCTTGCGTAATTTTGATTCTTTACCAGAGGTTAGCCGAGAAACTATTTTAGTAGTACCCTACACAGACTCGGGATGGACGCTTCTTTTAGCGCAAGCGGGGGGATTGATAGCAGAAGTAGGTGGTAGATTATCTCACGGTGCGATCGTTGCTAGAGAATATGGTATTCCTGCAGTGATGGATATCCATAATGCTACTTGGCTTCTTCAAGATGAACAATGGGTTAGAGTTGATGGCTCCAGGGGAATAGTGGAAGTATCTGACGATCTTAGAGGATGTTTTAAAAGGTGGGAGGTATCATAAAAATGCTCACAAGGCATATGCTGAGAATTATAGGAAACAGCACCCCGTGAGCAAATGACTAAGAATTATCCTAGCAATTTAACGTGGGAACAGTGGGAGTTAATCCCACAGCTGTTTCCAGAGGCAAAACCAGGTGGTCGTCCACGTACAACAACATTTATATACGCAGTAAGAAACGCGATTTTATACGTAGTGTGTCAAGGATGTACATAGCGTGTATTACCAGGAGAACCACCTTGGTCTACAGTTTATGGCTATTTCAGAAGATGGGGCAAAGACCGTACTTGGCTTCAGGTTCATGACAAACTATATCAATGGGTTCGGGTAGCAGCCAGTCTAAAAGCAAGTCCATAGGAAGCAGCCTTTGATAGCCAATCAGTT
>CBZS010000022.1 GCA_000613065.1 Richelia intracellularis
TTTCTTTATTATCCTTAGATAAGGTTTGGATAAATTTAATCATTTCATATGGGTAGAATAAAGTGCATAAATAACGAAAATTTATGGAGCTGAGACTTCCTACCCTCGTTCTATGGTGTGGAAAAAATATCAACTTATTCGACAACAGAGTGAAGAATATTGCGGTGCCGCTTGTATTGGCAGCATTGCCAAGCACTATGGACGGACTTTTACTATTGCTCGTGTGCGAGAAATGGTTGGCACTGGGCAAGTTGGTACTAGTTTACTGGGATTGAGACGGGGTGCGGAAGCTTTAGGTTTCAATGCCCGTCAAGTAAAAGCAAACTCACAATTATTGGACAAAATTGATCAAGTTCCTCTCGCCACTGTGATAGATTGGCAGGGTTACCATTGGGTGGTTTTGTATGGCAAGCAGGGTAAAAAATATGTAATCGCCGATCCTGGTGTGGGTATTCGCTACATTAGCCGGGAGCAGTTAACTAGTAGTTGGACTAACGGGGTTATGTTGCTGTTAGTCCGAGATGCCAGTCGCTTCTATGAACAAGAGTCAGACCAAGTCAGTGGTTTAGGGCGTTTTATCCAACGAGTATCTCCCTATCGTCATATTTTTGTGGAAGCGATCGCAATTAATATGGTTATGGGGTTTTTATCTCTAACTTCTCCATTTTTATTACAAATCCTCACTGATGATGTGCTAGTTCGGGAGGTTCGGGAAATACTGAATGGGATTGTGATTGCTGTAGTAGTGATGAATATGGTGAGCAGCATTTTACAGCTGATACAGTCAAATATCATCTCTCATTTTGCCAAACGTTTAGAATTAGGCATGGGTTTGGAGTTTGCGCGACATATTATCCATTTATCTTTGAGTTACTACGAAACCCGAAGCAGTGGGGAAATTATCAGCGGTTTGCGTGATATAGAAAAGATTAATCAACTAGTTTCTCAAGTTCTAGTAAGCCTACCGAGTCAGTCATTTATTGCCCTGATTTCTTTGGGGCTCATGCTGTTTTATAGTTATAAATTCCTGGGAATTGCCGTAGCGAGCGCTTTTGTTATGTCAATCTCGACATGATTTTTTTACCCCGTTTACAGCAACAAATACGCAAATTACTGACGGTCGAAGCAGAAAATCATGGGGTGTTAGTGGAAACTTTTAAAGGTGCTACTACTTTGAAAACTACTAATGCCACCCCCCAAGCCTGGGAAGAAATTCAAGGAAGATTTACTAAACTAGCTAATATTATTTTTCGTACTATCCAAATCGCCATTATTAATAATGGGCGTTGCATAAGTGGGGGATCAATTAGCGTTTGAAACCA
>CBZS010000023.1 GCA_000613065.1 Richelia intracellularis
GTCGAAGTGAGTTACAAATCATGCAAGTCCCGTGACCATGATACGTATCATTGCAATATAAATTAAAGTCTCAGAAGCTTCAGGTAGCCTTTCATACATAGTCCTTACTTAATCTTCTACACCAATTGAGGCAACCGAAAGTTCGTTGTACAACCCAAGGTTTTGGTAAAAGGGTAAAACCCTTCTTTTCTAAAAGGTCTGAGAACCACTTCCACAATCCAACGAAAAACATCGATTGTCCAATGGGCAAAATCTTCCCCCCCATATCCTCCATCCATCCAGATAGTGTGCGGTCTTTTAACTTTATCTTTCATCTAATAAACCTGGCAGAACGTGCACGTTTAGTTTAGCCCCTGCACGTTCTGACACACTTGCAGAAGTACCCAAGACTCGCAAAACTAGCCCTAATAAGTCAACCGTAATAAATCGCTTACGTCCATTTATTTGTTTTCCTTCGTCAAAACCAACATCCCTACAAATCATGGTTGCGGTTTCAACTGATTGGCTATTAAAGGCTGCTTCCTATGGACTTGGTTCTCGACTGGCTCCTACCCGAACCCATTGATATAGTTTGTCATGAACCTGAAGCCAACTACGGTCTGTGTGCGATCTTGTGAAATAGCCATAGACTGTAGAGCAAGGTGGTAAATCTCCTGGTAATACCCGCCATGTAGAGCAAGGTGGTAAATCTCCTGGTAATACCCGCCATGTAGAGCCTTGACACAGTAGGTATAAAATCCCGTTTACTACTGGGTACATACATGTTGTTGTACGTGGACGACCACCTGGTTTTGCCTCTGAAAACAGCTCTGAGATTAACTCCCACTGTTCCCACGTTAAATTGCTAGGATAATTCTGAGTCATTTGCTCACGGGCTGCTGTTTTCTATAATTCTCAGCATATGCCTTGTGAGCTTTTTTGTGAGACCTCCCACCTTTTAAAACATCCTCTAAACAATCAGAATCAAATTATTCAAATTGTATTACTCTAACTCACTACTATGAGAGAATATCAGCTTTTGCGTTGGGTGCTGTGTTTACTAGTCGAGACAGATAATTAAACAGCTTTTTTACCTCTTTTTAATTTTCTCCTATCCTAAAAATAGCTTATAAGCTGGGTTGTTATTTTCATCCCAATAGGGATAACCCAAGGTATCCAAAAATGCTTGCCATTCTCCCATCTCATGGGGTGGAACCTGCATCCCCAAAACAATCCTGCCGTAGTCAGAGCCATTGTTACGGTAGTGAAACAAGCTAATATTCCAGTTAGGGCTCATATTGGTAAAGAACTGCATCAATGCACCAGGACGTTCGGGGAACTCAAAGCGATATAACTGCTCATTCTCGGCAAAAGGAGAATGCCCGCCTACCATATGCCGCAGGTGCATTTTAGTTAATTCATCGTCAGTTAAATCCAGAGTAGGGAAACCACAGCTTTCAAATGTTTCCACGATTTTGGCCGCATCAGCACGGTTTTGAATTTGTACCCCCACAAAAATATGTGCTTCATTTTGGTCGGAGATGCGATAATTAAACTCCGTCAGGTTCCTCTTACCCAAACACTCACAGAACTTTCTCAAACTTCCTGAACCTTCAGGAATAGCCACGGTAAAAATCGCTTCTCGACGTTCCCCTAATTCTGCTCGTTCCGCCACAAACCGCAGGCGATCAAAGTTCATATTCGCCCCACAAGCCACTGCCAGTAAGGTTTCACCCTCTATATTTTCCCTTTCCACATATGCCTTTGCTCCCGCTATCGCTAATGCCCCTGCAGGTTCTAAAATGGAGCGAGTATCTTCAAATACATCTTTAATGGCAGCACAAATATCATCTGTATTCACCAAAATAATCTCATCTACATACTCTTGACACAGACGAAAAGTTTCCTTCCCTACTTCCCTAACTGCAACTCCATCCGCAAATAAACCCACCTGGGACAATCTAACTCGTTTCCCTGCTTGTAAAGATTGACTCATGGCATCGGAATCCGCAGGTTCCACCCCAATAATTCTAATTTCTGGACGCAGTCGCTTGACATAAGCCGCAATCCCAGAAATTAATCCCCCTCCTCCAATCGCCACAAATATGACATGGATGGGCTGCTGACATTGGCGGAGAATTTCCATACCAATGGTTCCCTGTCCAGCAATTACCAGGGGATCGTCAAAAGGGTGAATGAAAGTTAAGGCCTTTTCTGCTTCCAATTGGCGGGCAAAAGCACAGGCATCATCATAGGTATCGCCATGTAATATAACCTCTCCTCCCCATGCCTTTACAGCATCAACCTTTACCTGGGGAGTAGTTACGGGCATAACAATAATAGCACGGCTTCCTAGACGATTAGCTCCTAAAGCCACCCCTTGAGCATGGTTTCCGGCAGATGCTGCAATCACCCCCTGTGTCAAAGCCTCCTGTGATAATTGCACCATTTTGTTGTAAGCACCACGCAGTTTAAAGGAAAATACGGATTGCATGTCTTCCCTTTTCAGCAATAGCTTATTATTGAGGCGTGCCGAAAGATTAGGTGCATATTCTAAAGGTGTTTCCTGTGCAACATCGTATACACGGGCGGTGAGGATTTGTACCAGATAGTCGCAGAGCATTGTGTCAACAGGTTGGTAGATGAGGAGGGAAAGATAATTCTACCTTTATTTGTGACCTGTATGAAAATAATTGTTGGTTGTTAGGTGTTAGGTGAATGTATCCCACTAATAGCAGAAGGTGATAATATGCCTGTTGAGTAAGAGGGGTTATATCATCTGATACCTGGACGTTTTGAAGGACTGAGTAATTTGGAGTGGTCTTTGTTTGAGGATATTTTTCCGAAACCGCCAGAGAAACGCGAACGAGGAATGCCACATTCTTCATTTCGTTATGTACTCAATACCTTACTGTATATATTGATGACAGGGTGTCGTTGGTGTGACGTTCCAAAAGGATAAATATGGGCATCAAAGAGCTCTGCACATCGATGGCTCAAACGTTGGGAGTTGGATGGGACCTTAGAGGCTTTACAACCACGAATATTGGGGATTGGATAAGAGAAAGGGTTAATCAAATGGAGTTATGGCGGGGTGGACGGGTCTTTTTCCCCCTGGAAAGGGCGGTGGTGATGGTGTTGCTTACCGTGGAAAGGAAAGGGTATTTTAATACACACTCTTACTGAAGGCTCAGGAATGCCTTTATTCAATTCCACCACACCTGCCAATGGTAGTGAAAGAGATCCGGTTATACCACTTCTAGACAGTGTAAAGGTAAAGACCAACAAACGGGGTAGAACCCCGTAAACCCCTGAAAGTGCTTGCTGCTGACAAAGCCTACGATTCTAAGGATAAGGGCACTGCTTTACCTAGACGTGGTATTAAGCCGTAATGGCCCAAGC
>CBZS010000024.1 GCA_000613065.1 Richelia intracellularis
TACCACAATTTAACTTTAAGCCGACTGTTTCTTAAGTATTCAGTCGGTTTTATTTGTGGCAGATTGTAAGATTTTATTTACTTTTAAGTAAATCTATTAGCTTTTGTGAATATCGACTCACTTCTTCAAAAATTTCAACGTTTTGGCGTGCATTTGGGATTGTCGCGGGTGGAATCCCTGTTAGCAAGTCTTGGCAATCCCCAGAATCAAGTACCTGTAATTCATGTGGCTGGTAGTAACGGTAAGGGTTCTGTGTGTGCTTATCTGTCTTCCATTCTGACAGAAGCAGGTTATCGTACTGGAAGATACACTTCCCCTCACTTGGTTGATTGGACGGAACGTATTAGCGTGAACAACCAGTCAATTAGCTCTACTGAATTACATCAAGTCTTACAACAAGTGGAAAATGCCATTCTCACTGATGAAGAATCACCGACTCAATTTGAAGTCATCACTGCTGCTGCTTGGCTATATTTTGCCCACCAACAGGTTGATGTTGCTGTGATTGAGGTGGGATTAGGGGGAAGATTAGATGCTACCAATGTTTGCCTACCTCCCTTGATAAGTATTATTACTTCCATTAGCCGGGAACATTGGCAGAGATTGGGCAATACGGTGGCGGAAATTGCCGGGGAAAAAGCTGGTATTATCAAACAGAATTGTCCCGTGGTGATGGGAGCATTGCCACCAGATGCAGAACAGGTAGTGCGATCGCAAGCCTTAAAATTAAATTCTCCCCTAATTGTGCCTCAAAGCTCCCGTCAGTTAAAACCTGGATGGGCTGAATATCAAGGGAGTGGGGAAAAATCTCTTAAATATCCCTTACCCCTACCAGGGCAAATTCAGCTCACAAATTCGGCTGTGGCTTTAGCTGCGGTGGAGGTATTACGAAGCCAAGGTTGGCATATTCCCGAATCAAGTATTATCAATGGCATGGCAAAAACCCAATGGCTGGGGAGAATGCAATGGACTACATGGAAAAAGCATAAATTACTGATAGATGGAGCCCATAATCCTGATTCTGCGAGGGCCTTGCGAACTTACATAGACATTTTGAATGTATCAAGTGTCACTTGGGTAATAGGGATATTATCTAATAAAGACCATAGGGATATCTTTCAGAAATTATTGCGTTCGCATGACAAATTATATATAGTCCCTGTGCCAGAACATGACTCAGGCAATCCCGGGGAATTAGCACAATTAGCTGCCAGGATTTGTCCAGAGATAAAAGGGTGTTATTCATACCCAGACTTACCATCAGCCCTTGATGCAGCTTTCATCTCCTCAAATGATGGCTTAGTCGTGTTATGTGGTTCCCTGTACCTTATAGGTCATTTCCTGGCCATTTCCTCTGGGAAGTGAGGTATGTTGTTAGTTGTCAGTTGACGGCTATTCCATCTCCCCTTGCAGTGAGCTAAGCTGTAGACGCAGTCCCTCCGAAGGGGTTTTTTCTTGGCTTCTTCTCAACTCCTACGACTATTCCACTGCTTTGCAGCATCCTCAACAGCTTGGTCTACAGATTTTTTCCCCAGCATGGCTGCTTGCAAATTTTCATAAATTGCCTTTTGCAACAAGTTAGAATCCTTACGAGTAGGAATTAATACCTCAGCTTGTTGCAACTGTTTAGCACTAATGATTCGTCCCTTCTCTATAGCGCTGGCATCAGCAGGAATATCTTGTAAATGCCTATCAGACAAGGCTTTATTCGTAGATGGCAAAACATTTGCCTGTTTTGCAAAAGCCAGTTGATTATCATTGTTGGTGAGAAACAGAGCAAACTTCAGTGCCGCATCTGGATTTTTTGTCTGTCGGGGAATCACCACATTCATCACCGCAACATTTGTTTTCCCGGTTTTCCCTGTAATTTGGGGTGCAGTTGCAGAAACTTTAGCGATCACTGGAGCATTTTTGGCAATTGTTCTCATAAACTCTGGTCCCGAAGCCAGAAAAGCAGTTTCACCTGCTTGATAAAGATCGATCGCTCGACGATGTCCTTGAGTTAACACCTCCTTGGGAAGTAACCCTTTTCTATAAAGATCCACCCAATATTGAAAAGCAGCTTTTCCTTGGGGTGTATTAAATCCAGCCTTTCCCTCCCCATCCACTAAAATTACACCCATCTGCACAAAAGACTCCAAAACTTCCGCAGAATCCTGGGGTACAAAAGTAACAAAAAAGGCATATTTACCAGTCTTATTTTTAATTTCTTCTGCTACAACAGCTAACTCAGTATAAGTAGCAGGGACTTTTTTGATACCTGACTTTTTTAGAAAATCAGTGTTATAAATGGTTAGCCGTGTAGTGAGATACCAAGGTATACCAAAACTCTTACCATTGAGGGTGCTGGCTTGCCAAATATTGGGTAAATACTCAGAACGTGCTACATCAGATACCTTGGTATCCAAATCCAACCAAGTATTTTTTCCCGCCAATTGGGACGCAAAATCTGGATTTAGGTTTACCACATCAGGTGGCGTGTTAGCGGAGACAGCTGTTAATATCTTGTTTTCCATTGCGGCCCAAGGCACATCAACCCAGTTAACCTTGATACCTTGGTTATGGGATTCAAAATTGCCAATTAAGCTTTGGAAGTAGTCAGTAAATTGAGGTTGGAGTTGCATTGTCCAAAACTGAATTTCAGCTACTCCAGACTGATTTGGTTTGTTATTCGTGCTTATATTTCCACTACTACAACTAATTGTCCAAGTAGTCAGGAAACCAACCAATATCCAAATAGAAAAAACCTTGACCTTATGAAATCTAATCATCGTACATTTTATTACTTATGCTTTATTGAGGTAAAAATGACATTCGGTATTTTCTAGGTTGCAGGATAAATAAAATACCTGTTAATAAAAGTCAGCATCTAGTGAATATTTAATTTTTAAACTTAGCAAAACTACGGGCAAAACTGTGGTAAACAGCTTCAAGAACATATTTGACAAATCAAATAAAGGGATTGGCATCGAACTTGCACCAGAAAGAGTGAATATAGCTCAGATCCGGAAACAGAGACAAGGAGTCAAACTAGAATCCTTAATCTCAGTACCGGTTCCTGAAGGAGTCTTCGCTGACGGTCAAATCGTCGATCCTCCCACCATGGCACAGCTAATTCAGCAAGCCTTAGCAGACAATAAAATCAATTCTTCCAATGTTTCTACGGCTGTCACAGGTCGAGATTCGATTGTACGTCTGATTCCTGTACCAGCAGAATTAGATGATCAAGAATTGAGAGAAATCGTTCTTAACCATGAAGCTGGTTTGTATCTACCCTATCCGCGAGAAGAGGCTGATGTAGATTACCAGAAACTTGGGTACTTTGTAGATGAGGACGGCATTGAAAAAGTACAAGTGCTACTAGTAGCTACCCGTAAAGAAGTAACAGATTCCTATGTAGACACTTTTGATCAAGCGGGATTAAGAATCAACATCTTAGAGATTAACAGTTTTGCTTTGATCCGAACAATACGCGAACAACTGCGGCAATTTGGTCCCCAAGAAGCTGTGGTGTTAGTGGATATAGAGTTTGACAGCACAGAGATTGCCATTATTGTCAATGGTGTGCCTCAATTTTCCCGTACAGTACCCATTGGTACTTTTCAGTTGCAAAGTGCACTGTCAAAAGCCATGAACCTCCCAGCTTCCAGAGATTTGGATTTATTGCATGGCATTGCCATTTCCCAGGGAAATCAAGAACCTGATGGTAAAACAGGTATGACTGCTGCTAATCCAGGAATAGCTGCCATGATGAGGTTTTTAGGAGAATTGGTAGACGAATTACGTCGTTCTATCGATTTTTACCTCAACCAAGCGGAAGACTTAGAAGTCGCCCAAATATTGTTAGCGGGACCAGGAGGTGGATTAGAACAGTTAGATGAGTTTTTAACTCAAAGGCTGAGTTTACCTACAACCCAGATAGATCCAGTCACATCATTATCCCTAGAGGTTGATGAAGAGCAGTATCCTACGGTCAAACGTCCTGGTTTAGGGGTAGTCATTGGTTTAGGGATGCGCGAGGTGTAACAGTATGTACAGTTTAGATATTAATTTTCTGCAAAACCGTCCAGGGTTTAAACAAAAGAGCTCCAAGCCAGGAATAGGAAAACCCACTTTTGCAGTTGGTCATTTGACATTAGTTTATGTGGGATTCGCTGTTGGACTGGGTGTACCTGCTTTGATTGGTGGTGGATGGTGGTTTCTACAAGCTCAGAATGCACAATTAGAGCAACAATTAGCACAACTTGAAGAGGAAAACCAAAAATTAGATGTAGAACTTGGCAACATTAATAAAATCAGGCAAGAAACTGATGCTGTCAAAGCCGAAACTAAAGCTTTAGCCAGCGTATTTAACCAGATTCGTCCTTGGTCTGCCATGTTACAAGATTTGCGCGTTCGCATTCCCGCCACAGTGCAAATTGAGAATATTAACCAAACCCCTCCAGTAGCAGCAAAAAAAGATCAACCACCACCAAATCCGGCGGGAGGTATTCAAATTGTGGGTAAGGCACGTTCATTTAATGATGTGAATGATTTCCTCCTGACTTTACAAAAATCAAGTTTTCTCAAAGCTGAAGAAACTAAGATTGTCAATGCTACCTTGATCAAGGGGACAACGACAGAATCATCAGAGGAAGGTCAACCAGCAATCACTACACCGGATTTAGTTAAATACACCATTAAATCGACCATGAGTGATGTTCCTGCTTCTGAGCTAATTACGGAGTTAGAGAAAAAAGGCACAGTGGGGTTAGTAGCTCGAATTCGCAAATTGCAACAAACAGGAGTCCTTAAATAATGACAGTCAGTGAGGATTTTAATTTTGTTGAACAAGATGGGGATTTCGAGGAAAATAGTTTCCCCGTCGTGTTTGGCGTTACTTTTACACCAAAAGTTGCTGGAATAATTGTAGGTGTTTTGGGGATTGCCGGAGCAGCTTCTATGTTGCTGAATTTTGTCATGCCAGATTGGGAAAAATTTCAACAGCAGCAAACAAAAGTCGGCGAACTCCAAGGACAAATTGACCAAAAGAAAGCCAGTATTCATAGAATTGACAAAGTAAAGGCTGATTTCGCGGCAGCAAAGCAACAAAAAATTCAGGTTTTAGGTTTATTTTCTGATGATAAAGCCCTAGAT
>CBZS010000025.1 GCA_000613065.1 Richelia intracellularis
TGCTGTTTTCTATAATTCTCAGCATATGCCTTGTGAGCTTTTTTATGAGACCTCCCACCTTTTAAAACATCCTCTAAGACATTTAGGACGTTTTCTGGTTGACAATTGTTAGTTGATAGTTCTCTAGTCAAATAATCATTTCCTAACGAATATGTTCATTACTGTATGAAATTTCGCCCTGGAAATTGGGTAGACGCAATGGAAGTTATTATAGTCTAAGTCCTAACCTCAATGGTTATAACTATGGTATTGCTCTGATTGAAAAAAACCAAGCTTTTAGAAGATCAGAGGTAAGGGATTAGGACACAAATTTCTCACTTGTTCCCTACTCCCCAGCCTTTTCTTCACCCTCCCCAAACTTTCTCTAGAACAGTTATGGGAGCAATATCCT
>CBZS010000026.1 GCA_000613065.1 Richelia intracellularis
CTTCCGGTTCTGTAGCGTGGATAGAGACATATAAAGGAGACAGGCGCATTTGTTCAATTCGCTGCCATTCCTTTTCAGGTAAGTTAGTTAAGGTGAGATAAGAGCCGTATAAAAAGCTCAACCGATAATCGTCATCCTTGAAATACAAAGTATCTCGTTTCCCTGGAGGTTGTTGATCGATAAAGCAAAAGGGACAGCGGTTATTACACTGAATTAAGCCATCAAATAAAGCAGTTTCAAATTCCAATCCTAAGTCTTCATCGTAGTCTTTCTCAAGCTCTATGTGATGAAGTTTTCCCGCTTCATCCAAGACTTCTATTTCCAGGACCTCATCAGCGCAGAGGAATTGATAATCAATCAAATCTCGTGGATTAGTCCCATTAATACTGACTATGGCATCACCTGGGGTAAATCCAATTTCAGCAGCAATAGAATCTGGTAGTACTTGGGAAATACGAGCAGGACTAATCATGGTTAGAAAGCCAGTTAAAGAGGGGATGGGAAAGGGAAAGGGTATGAAAAATTTCTTTTTCCTTTTAACCTTTACCCAAATAAACTTAATTAACTATTGTTCAACAATTGTGTACCAATTGCACCCAAAATTACTAGACCGAATCCGAGACGATACCAAACAAATACCCAACTACTATGACTTTGTAAGAACTTCAGTAACCAAGCAATAGATAAATAGGAAAATATAAAAGTTGAGATAATACCAACAATCAAAGGCAGAAACATCTGGGATTCTTGAAGTACATCCTTTGTTTGCACTAGAGTAGCGATCGCTAGGGTGGGCAAACCTAATAAAAATGAAAATCTAGCAGCAGTTTCTCGTTGCAAACCAATAAATAATGCCGTCGTCATAGTTGAGCCAGAACGAGAAGCTCCTGGCAAAAGAGCAATACTTTGCGCCAAACCCACAAGAATCCCGTCTCTAGTTTCTACTTCTTCAAAACCACGCTTGCGGGAACCAAATCTCTCTGCTAAACCCAACAAAATTGCCATCACAATTGACAGAACAGCAATAATTAAGGAGCTTTCTAGCTCAACATTGAAAATTTTCAGCATTAACCCACCAAATAGGGCGGGAAAAATACCGATTGCAATCCCCACCAACATTTTCCACTCATATCGGTACCATTCTTGCTTTTGGAATGCCAACCAAGCACCCCCTAAAATGGTGCGGATGTCTTGCCAAAAATACATGACTACTGCAACAACACTACCTAACTGAATTCCATCAATTGCGGCTTTGCTCCATGTCGCTTTCCAATTTAAAACATCTCGAAAGATTATTAGATGGGCTGTACTGCTTATCGGTAAAAATTCTGTGATGCCTTGAACTATGCCTAAAATGAAACCCTGAACTATCCCCTGTATTAAATTGGGTTCCGTTGTAACTGGATTACCAGCTGTTTCCATCAAATAATTCCCAACAGGCAATAAAAAATCAATTTCACCCACGAATATTATCCCCATAAACTAAACTCCACAAATAACTACGACAACTAAATCCTCCTACAGATTCATGAAGTAAGTGCCGCATGGTTTTAATTGGTACAACTTTACCGAATTATCCAACTTTACAGCCTGGAAGTTAGTTGCTCAGGGAGACTTTTTTTTGACAATACACCTGTAATGTGGAATATACTAATAATATCCCCCCAGGGGGGATTTGTTGCTATGATATTGTGAGTAAAGTTAAGTTAAGTAACAAATATTAAAAAAATTTTGGTTAATAACACCTTGTCCTCCTACGCTCCTGGTAAATCCTCTGTGACAACTATTGAAGTGCATCAAACGGTCGAATTCCCTTGGTGGCATAAATCAACTCGCCAAACTTGGTTAGTCTTTACTGCTGCAGTATTCCTAGTATCTGTGCCGGTTTTTATCGAAGCTCCCCTAGTGCGATCGCTGCCTTGGGTGAGTTTAGGATTAACAGCTGGTTGGATCTGGTTAAGCTTCTCATTAATGTCACGCCCCAAAACATATATTTGGGGGGATTTGCTGTATGGATTTAGTTGGAGCTGGTTGGCTGGTGGGATTTACTGGGGTTGGTTGCGTTGGGAACCCCTATGGCATTTACCAGTAGAAGCCATTGGTTTACCATTTGCGGTGTGGTCCTTAAGCAAAAACTGGGCAAAGGTAGGTAACTGGTTTTATTTGGGCTCTTTGTTAGGTACAGTGGTCACTGATGTTTATTTTTATATAGCTAATTTGATACCCTACTGGCGGCAAATTATGCACGTAGAGCCAGAAGTTATCGCGCCAATTTTACGACAGGCATTATTTCAAGTACAAACCCCTTGGGGTGTAGCATGGGCATT
>CBZS010000027.1 GCA_000613065.1 Richelia intracellularis
CCTCCTCACTGCTTTAATACATTAATACATTTTGACTTCAGGTAATTTGTTGATGTAATGCTTGTAGAGATAGGAAATTTCCTATCTCTACATTCTATTAATTACAGTTTGATAGTGACTGTTTTAACCTCTCTATATTAGTGAAGTAAGTACTCGCTTAACTCCCTACCAATACCACATTGTTGGAAACCACCAAAAGGAGCAGCAGGATCGAAAACATCGTAACAATTGACCCAGACAGTACCAGCCCGAGCACCATTAGCGATCGCATGGGCTTTGCTTATATCTTTTGTCCAGACTGCGGCTGCTAAACCCTACATGGTGGCATTTGCCCGTTCAATCACCTCGTCAATGGTTTTGAATTTGATAATGCGGCGTTGCATAAGTGCGGGATGATTTCACTAAATTTTTAACGATTTTTCAATGGTTTCAAACGCTAATTCATCCCCTGATTCAGGAACGCCGAAATCCCTTGTAATGGGAATCGTTTTACCCCAAATCTTATCTGCCCAACCAGCATGGTAACGATAACAAGCAGTTACCAGAGGGAAATCAATATTTCTAGAATTATTTAGAGGCTTACCATTATCCAGAGTTTCTAGTCAGGCTAAGTCATCAATGTGAGTTTCAATTAAATCCGCTAATTTATAGAATCACTTACCGTGTTCCCTAGGGGACATTGTTGCCCATTCCCCTTTTGTAAAAGCCATCCTCCCCGTTCTCACCGCTTGACCTACATCCTCTGCCTCTGCTGCTGCGACTTTACAAATGACTTCTCCCCTTGCTGGATTTATAGTCTCAAAGGTCTGTCCAGAAATACTATCAACCCATTGATTATTAATTAATAGTTTTGTCGCACTAATTGCAATTGGTGTTTTTTATGCAGTTGCTATAGCCATAATCTTTTCCTCTATTTTTGATATTTGTAAGTAAGCGGGAATAGGGAATCTTGATAGTTATACTGCACACGTTTACAGTTTGAGCTTTTGAGTAAATTCATACTATTTCCTATTTAGAGGGGGTTTGGGGAACAGAAACTTCCAAAGTTTGACGGAAAGAGCATCTCCCCGCCAACTTTTCCCAATCCGGGGCTTGGGCAATAATCCCTCAATTATTGGTTTTTGGTATGAAAGCCCAACCTTTAACCGTGGAAAGTATAGTAGTTGATAGTTGACGGTTGACAGTATTCTCTTCCCTCTTCAGCCTTTCAATGTCTTTGCAAACAAAGCACCTAACCTTTCTAAACCAGGAGATACATCATCAGAGGCAATCCGCACATCCAGAATACTGAATGTGTCACAATCCCTTGCTAGTTGCAGTGCTGTTTGCAGTTGTCTACCTGTTTCAACTAGCAAGCCCCTACCGCCTAAGACTTCTGCCAATCTGGCATAGTTGAGATTCGGAATATTCACAAATGGAGCTTGCTGGTGTCCCATAGCTCGCAGAGATGTAAATGTTCTATTGTTGACAACAATCACAATGGGTTTTGGTCCTAAACGTCTAGCTGTGAGTAATTCCATCCCCGTCATTTGAAATGCAGCATCTCCAAGTAAAGCGATCGCACGCCGGAAAGGATCGACTAATTGCGCCCCAATAACTCCAGTAACTCCAAAGCGCATGCTGGCATAGAAGGCTGGACATAAATATGATCTACCTTCCTGGGTTTGAATATCATCTGCTGCAAAGAGCACATCCCCCACATCCGTGACTAACAGAGTATTGTCATTAATGAATTGATTCAGTTCATAGGCGTTGCATAAGTGCGGGATGAATTAGGGTTTGAAACCATTAATAAATCGTTGAAAGTTTAGTGAAATCATCCCCTGATTCCGCAACGCCTATTTTGCTTGTAATTTATTTGTAATTCAAATTGAAGTGCGGAATCTGGGTTCAAAAATATGTGGTGCTAATTGAGGCATATTCTCCTACCTACACAAATTGACGAAGTCAATTTTCCTGGTATTTTTGTTCATATGATGGCACAGAAAAAATTGTAAAGATGAAAAGTTGTAGTTAAAATTTGTAGGTTTGTTGTGGTTTGACAAAAACTATTGTCTTGTTGCAACTCGCTATACTTTGTACACCGGATAAATTGATCCCAAGCAATTTATTCTTGAATGGCTAAGCTTTATAGGAGTGGCTCAGAAGAGCATCACATTTTTATACTAACCCCCACAAACCTCCTCATACTCTTAACTCAGAGCTTATATTTATATTATGATTAATTTTTGTAAAAGATTGTGTGTTTTGAAAAAAAAATAATTTTTCGCGTCAAGAATCATAAATCTGAATATTTTGTACTACTCTTACGAGGCATTTTTGAAAAGTCTACAAATTCCCCCAAATATAAATATAATTACTTGGTAGTCTTTAGGAATTACTTCTTATCATTGAGAAAATATTTTTCCGGAAAATAGGATTAAAGTGATGATATCAAACATTGGGCTTTAATAGTAAGTGAGGAACCCAGATAAATTTTGATAATTTTTGGGTTACCTCAGTTGCTAAATTCAACTTTGCTCTGCGAGCACTTTAACTAAATCCTAAAAGATGCCAATCTGGCAGTAAGTATCAAGCCGTTTGTGTAATTCTAATCTCAAGGGGCTTGTAGAACAAAGCCATGGGTAATCAACGTCTAATCTTTTTAGTACAACTGAATACCAAATAAATCTCAACTATTATTTGAGGTGATGAAAATGACAAACACATCTGTAAGCAACAAAGGTAAAAAATCTACGAAGAAAAAACATAAATCCCCCACTAACTTAAATATAGGTTCTCCTTTAAAATCTATAAGTAAAAAACAACACAAGTTACATCATGAAGTATTAAGTGATTGGGCACACGCTAGTTAATTGCTCTGAAAATTCCAATCACATAATTTTGATGGAGGTGTCATCTTCGGACGACTGTATTGATGCAACCAGGGTAAGCGCATCTAATTTTGTAGTGTAAATTACAGACTTTTATACAGATTTGTGAGATAATTATTGATTGTCAAGTAGGAACGCCAACGCCCTTTGGGGGTCTACTGGAGGGGCATCGCCAAAAAAAAGTTGACCCAACTGGGGCACAAAAATGGATATTTAAGTATTAAAGAAGTTAAGTAGT
>CBZS010000028.1 GCA_000613065.1 Richelia intracellularis
TGCAGGTCTATTTTACTTTTGAGTACGGTAATCAACATAATTCCCAATGCTAAAAAGCCAGAGAAAACCAAAGCCATAGCTGTATCTACTTTGATACGAGATTGTGATTCAATCCAGGCAATGGCAAAGGTACTTAAAGTACCGGATATAAATGCTCCTAAAAATATATCAATTCCCAGAAAAAAGGCGATTGTTAGTCCCGGTAACACTGCATGGGCAATCACATCACCTAATATTCCCATGCGCTGAACTATCAAGTAGGAACCAACTACAGAACAAAGAATACCCAATAAAATAGCAATTAAAATTGATTCCCGAATAAAACCAAAACTTAAAGGTTCTAATAGTAATTCGAACATTACTCTCCTTCTTCTCCTGTTAAAAGTAAAACAGTTCCTCCATAAGCACGTTTTAAATTGTCAGTCGTAATTACTTGCTTAAAAGAACCATTAGCAATAATTTTTTTATTTAGTAATAATAAAGAATCACATTTAGTTAGACTCGCACCCAGATCATGGGTTATTACCATCAATATTTTGCCATCTTGTTTGAGTTCATCAAACACATCATACATAACTAATTCCGTAGCTTTATCTACCCCCGAAAATGGCTCATCAAATAAGAATAATTCTGCCTGTTGTGCTAAAGCTCTCGCTAAAAATACCCTCTGTTGTTGTCCTCCAGAAAGTTCACCAATTTGCCGCGAACGCCATTTCAACATCCCCACCCTTTCCAAGGCTGATTTTACAATATGCCGCGATTCCAGGCTAGGCACTCGCCACCATTTTGTATGTATAGTCCTAGCCATCATCACCACGTTCCATACAGTAATTGGATAATCCCAGTCAATCTGGCTCTTCTGGGGTACATAAGCTACGGAACACAGTTGTTTTTTGACCGCACGGGAGCGAAATCTCACTATCCCACTTCCTATAGGTACTAAACCTAATATCGCTTTGACTAAGGTACTTTTTCCCGCTCCATTGGGACCAATCACCCCTATCATTTCTCCCGGAGAAGCAGATAAACTCACCTTTTCCAAGACTTTTGTCCCACGGTAACTGACATTTAAATCCTCTATTTTTAATACCATAGTGTTATGATAATGATTATTATTCTCAAGTTATATCGCCAAAGATATGTCCAGGAATGTACGTTTAAATGCCATTGCCGCATTGATATTAGGGATGGGAGTAATTGGTTGTGACTCCGCACCAGAATCCAATTCTAACAGTACTACATCTACAAATAATACTGCTATTACAACTAGCGAACGATCATCGGAAAATCTGCCTTTAGTGGTAGCGACTACTAGTGTATTGTGCGATCTAACCAAACAGATAGCCGGAGACACTGTAAATCTTAAATGCTTAGTAGCTGCGGAAGAAGATCCCCATACTTACAAACCAAAACCTGGGGATCGTAAAAATATTGAAACAGCTATTCTTATTCTTTATGGTGGGTATGATTTTGAACCCAGTATTATCAAGTTAGTTAAAGCCAGTAAAACACCGACAAAAGTCGCGGTACATGAGGTAGCGGTACCCAAGCCAATAATTACTGAGGAACATCACCACCATCACCATGGGGAAAGAGGTGAGAAACATAGTGAAAAGGAGGATAAAGTACCAGACCCCCATGTATGGCATAATCCCGAAAATGGGATAAGCATGGTAAAAGTAATCCGGAGTAATTTAGAAAGTAAATCTCCCGAAAATGCCGAGTTATACGCTAATAATGCCCAGAAAATTACCCAAGAGTTACAACAAATAGATAGTTGGATCGATAATCAAATTAATACAATTCCAGCACAGCAACGCAAGTTAGTAACTACCCATGATGCACTAGGTTATTATGTTCAAGGTTATGGCTTAAAATTCGCTGGTGCATTAGGAGGTTTGAGTGCAGATGAGCAACCAACTGTTGCAAAAGTAGGTCAATTAGTAAAGGTAATAAAACAGAAAAATGTACCGACAATTTTTGCAGAAAATTATCAGAATCCTAAGCTAATTGAAAGGGTTGCTCAAGAGGCTAATGTGAAGATTTCACAAAGAAAACTTTACACTGATAGTCTGGGAGAATCTGGTTCAGGAGCTGACACTTATCAAAAAATGTTAATTGCAAATACCCAAACAATTGTTGAAGGGCTAGGTGGTAAGTATACAGGATTTACCAGAAAATAATTTGAGTGCGACTCTTTTGGTAGTACGGAGTATGATATAAGAAGAATAAATGACAAGTCAACCAGAGTAGTATTCACAGTCAAAAATATACTTGATGAAATTGGTTTGTAAAAAGTGAAAAAACAAGAACAGTTCCAGACCCTATGCAAGCATCTACATCAAATCAAGGTATGTTTTGGTCACAAGCACGAGAACTATTTGAACAGATAGTTAGTTGGTTAGACTCAGACAGCATTTGTGGGTTAGAACACTCCCAGATAGGGAGTAAGTTACTTGAGAATAGATACGAACTACTGAGACGGTTGTTACCTGAGTTTATCCGACTAATAGCAGCAAGTTATAATATGCGTTTTGAGTAAAAGCGGTTATATCATCTGATGGTTGGAGGTTTTGAAGGACTGAATAATTTGGAGTGGTCTTTGTTTGAGGATATTTTTCCGAAAGCCCCAGAGAAACGCGAACGAGGAATGCCACATTCTTCATTTCGTTCTGTACTCAATACCTTACTGTATATATTGATAACAGGGTGTCGTTGGTGTGACGTTCCAAAAGGAGAAATATGGGCATCAAAGAGCTCTGCACGTCGATGGATCAAACGTTGCCACTTCGACGGGACGTTAAAGGCTTTACAACCACGAATATTGGGGATTGGACAAAACAAAGGGTTAATCAAGTGGAATTATTGCGCGGTAGACGGCTATTTTTCCCCCTGGAAAGGGCGGTGGTGATGGTGTTGATTACGGTGGAAAAGGAAAGGGTATTTTAATACACACTCTTACTGAAGGCTGAGGAATGCCTTTATCCAATCGCACCACACCTGGCAATGGAAGTGAAACAGATCAGGTGATACCACTTTTAGACAGTGTAAAGGTTAAGACCAACAAACGCGGTAGACCCCATAAACCGCTGAAAGTGCTTGCTGCTAGCAAAGCTTACGATTCTAAGGATAAGCGGGCTGCTTTACTTAGACGTGGTATTAAGCCGCAATGGCCCAAGCGGGTTTGGAAGACAAATAACAACAAGGGCAGACCCATTAAAATTTCCGTTCCACGTTTTCAACAAGAACGTTGTTTCCCATGGGTTCAAAAAAAATATCGTCGTCTTGTTGACAGATGGGAAAGAATTTCAGCTTGTTTTGATGCTTTTTTGTCTCTTGCAACAATACCATATTTGGATTAACAAAATTATATTAGTGGGATATATTTAAGACTTTTTACAAGGCAATTCCATCAAGTACATTTTTGGCTATCAATACTACTCTGGTTGACTTGTCATTTATTATTCTTATATCATACTCCGTACTATCAAAAGAGTCGCACCGAATTAATTTATCCTAAATCTGGCTCATCCAAGTGTTTTTTGCTCACTTGTGAGAAATCCGGGGTCAATATCCTTCCTATAATTATGTAGATGAATTGCGTAGCCAACTTAACCAAGCACTACGTCGTTACCCTGGTTCATCCTTAGTAATTAACATCCCTGGAACTGAGGAAGGGGGAGATCCCATTGCAGTGGAGTTAAAAGGTAAGCATATGAATGAGCTACGCAAGATTTCTGCACAAGTACAATTAGCATTACGACTAATTCCAGGAAGAGAAGATGTCCGCGATGGTTTGGGAGATGTGCGCTACGATGTCAAACTCCAATCTCGCAGGGAAGCCATGGATGTTTATGGCATTAGTCAAGATCATTTAGCATTGCAGGGACGCTACATCATGACAGATAACGATATCGGTGATTATGCCATTGGTAAAGGAGAAGAAGACTTAGAAATTCGTTTAAGTACTGTTTTCCCATCCCGTCAAGGTTCCGTGGGAGGTCCCATCCGTGCTGATGAATTAAGGATGATTCAGTTATTCTCCTCAGAGCAGGGGGTAATTTCTGGACGTTCTGTCCGAAATACAGAAGAAAGTGTAGGTCCTTTCTCTATTTTATCGATTACCCACACTGGTAAGGAACGTAGCGTTACAGTTTACTCCCAAGCCAAAGGACGCACCACAGGGGAAATTTTGGCAGGTTTAAAACAAAAATGATAGGAGATGAAGGAAAAATGGTCTGCTGGTTATGATTATAAATTTGCCGGTGATGCTGAAACCCAAAGCTAAACATTTGGTTCGGCAATTCAGATGTCTTATGTGGCTATTTTCCTAGTCTTCTCTGTCTTGGTATTACAATTTGGGTCTTTTACCCAACCTATCATTATCATGCTTTCCATTCCCTTCGCCTTTATTGGCACCTTCGGTGGTTTTTCCCTGTTGCAAATACCCCTATCTTTCCCAGCCATGATTGGGATTATTTCCCTAGTAGGTATTGTAGTGAATGATGCCATTGTCATGGTAGAAACCATGACAATGGCATCGGGAAAATGGAATGAAAGTGCGACAGGCAGCCGCTGGGGGTGCTGCCGACAGATTGCGCCCCATTTTAACTACCAGTATCGCCACTATTGTGGGTTTAATTCCCTTACCAATTAACGGTCTCGTATGGTTTCCTTTATGTATGGGGATTATCTTCGGGTTATGTGCTTCTACCTTGATTGCATTGTTAGTACTTCCCTCTCTTTATTTACAACTCACACCCAGTAAAACCGAGGCATAGCCTCATAGAAAAAGTACTTTAGTAGAGTAAAATTACTTATCAGACACAAGTCATGTAGGCAACATTACGCCAATGAATTTAATTATTTTAGTTGCAGCTTTAATTGTTGCTTCGCTGGTATTTACAGCATCATTTAAGTTGGTGAAGACAGTAATCAGTACAGTTATAGCGGTTTTAATTCTTGTGCTAATTTTAATGGTTTTCGGTGTTACTCCCGAAGATTTAGTGCAGGAATTATCTAACTTACCCCAAATTATTAACAATATGATCACTCAATTCCTTAACATTATTGGGTTTTAACTATAACATTTCATAAAAATAAAGTTACTACCTATTTTTCATAAGGCGAAATGATGTAAGATTATTTGATTAATTTAGGAGAAGTTGAAAGCTTAGCATGAATTCATCGCAAACTTTTAACTCCTGCATTCTGCCATGTAACCCACATTCGGCAGGTGGGAACGCAAAATGTTGTATTTTTTTAGTATGAGTTGTTCCGAATAACAAATCAAAGTACAAGATATGGAGCACTTAGGCATAGTGGCAGGGATTATTGATGAAATGAGTTTGGTTGATTTGTTCAACCAACTGCTTGGAACTCATACCCAAGAAATAATCAGCGCAGAGCAAGTGGTCAAAACAATGATTATCAATGGCTTAGGCTTTATCAGTGCACCACTATATTTATTTGAGAAGTTCTTTTAAGGGATTGCAACGGAACATTTATTGGCAGAGGAAATACAAGCAGAACATTTGAACGATGAACCCTTGGGCAGAGTCTTAGACAAACTATATGATCCAGGATTAACGGAAATTTTTATCCAAGTCGCACTATCAGCAACAGATAGATTTGGAGTGAAAATGGACAGCTTCCACTTGGATTCAAGTTGATTTCATGTACATGGCGATTATGGAACTGGTACTGATGATGAAGCATCAGCACAATCAGAATTAATTACAATTACATATGGTTATTCTAGAGACCACCGACCAGATTTGAAACAATTTATCCTTGACTTGATGTGGAGTGGTGATGGAGAGATTCCTTTATATTTAAGAGTTGCACATGGTCATGAAGTCGATTCTGCCATGTTTGGAACACTTATGGCAGATTTACAGAAACAATGACAAGGCAAATTGATGCTTTATTTGTTGCAGATGCAGCCCTCTACACTGAAGACAATTTGCAGATGATACTCTAATTAAGATGGGTATTTCGAGTTCCTGCAACCCTAACTGCCGCAACATAACTATTAGAAAAGAAGAGTATTGATGCATTTGTACCAAGTCAAATCCCAGGATATCGTATTGCCCCCTGTTGTAATGATTCTGGTGGTGTGCGACAACGGTGCCTAGTTATAGAAAGTGAAGCCCGTAAACAATCTGACTTAAAACAACTGGGAAAACAAACGTCTGACCAAAAAATATACCCAGGCACAATCCCAATTACGAAAATTTTGTAAACAGGAATTTGCATGTGCCGAAGATGCATTCAACGCAGGCAAATTACTTGAGAGTCAGTTGCCATTTCATCAACTTGCATGCAATTATTGAAGTTATTGAAGATGGGCAACACCGGGGACGTGGTAGACCTCGCAAGGATTCTCAACCTACCCTAATTTCCCATATTCAAGCGGAAATTGTACCCAAATAAACTGCAATTACCATTGCCACAGAAAATTGGTGGCAGGTTTATTCTTGCCACCAATGTTCTTGATGCCGACAAACTTAGCAACGAAGATGTTTTACGTGAATATAAGGCAGAACAATCTACAGAACGTGGTTTTCGGTTTCTCAAATACCCATTGTTTTTTACTTCCACTGTGTTTCTAAATTAAAGGAAAAGAGTGGCGGCTTTGGCAATGGTTATGGGTTTGTGTTTGCTAGTTTACAGCCAAGGTCACAGGGCATTACGCCAATCTCTAAAACGAGGCTCCCAAACAATTCAAAATCAGTTAGGTAAACCAGCTGCCACTCTTAGTTTACGTTGGGTGTTTCAATGTTTCATGTCAATTCATTTATTAACCTTCGGTTCTTTGAAAAAGATTTCCAACCTCAGTGAACAGCGGTGCTGGACTCTACAGCTTTTTGCTGCTCCCTGTCCTAAATATTATCTTCTTTGCTAACTAACCTGCGGAATCTGGGATATAAACCTAAAGACACAGTGACATAAAAAAAGTCCCACAACCAAGCAGTTGTGGGAAAACTGAGCAAAAAGTATAAAAAGTTACAACTGGTCCAGCTTTTTACGCAGAGCATCCAACTCAGCATCCACAGGTTCTTGGGTTTGGGGAACAGATTGATTATTGGTAGCCTGTTGGGGGCACTGGGGTTGATTAGTTTCTGTCCCAGGTAAAGACATTTGTGACTTCAAAGCCGCCAACTCATCATCAACATCGCTGCTTTCTAATTGGGCAAATTGACTTTCCAAAGCACTACCAGCTAACTCAGTTACAGATTGGGCACGAGCTTCCTGCATCATTACCTTCTCTTCCATCCGCTCAAAAGCTGCCATGGCACTGGTATTCATACCCTTAACCATGCTACCCAATTGCTCTTGAGCTTTAGCAGCAGTAATCCGAGCCTTGAGCATTTCTTTCTTAGTTTTAGCCTCAGAAATTTTGCTCTCTAGTTGGATTAAATTGCGTTTGAGCCCCTCTACCTGAGCATTTTGTTGCTCTAAGGTTGCCTTGAGAGTTGTTGATGTTTCGCCGAAAGTTTTTTTGCGTTCTAGAGCTTGTCTGGCAAGATTCTCATCACCTTTTTGCAATGCTAGTTGAGCATTACGTTGCCACTTCTTGACCTCATTAGCAGCATCATTGTATTGTTTCTCGGTGCGCTTTTGAGCAGCAATTGCTTGAGCTACACCCTGCCGCAGTTGTACCATATCTTCCTGCATTTCCAGGATAGACTGCTCCAGTATTTTTTCTGGATCTTCGGCTTTACTTACCAAATCGTTCAGATTAGAACTTACTACTCGTTTAACGCGATCAAATAATCCCATAATTTTGGTTTTCCTGTAATAGATTTACGCGTCTTGTGGACAATTAGCTTTTTTTACAATTTTCATAGCTACTTATTTCAATGTAATCTTTTCAGATTGAAATTGATGTCTGACCACAAGCCTTTAGTCTTATTCTTAAGATATGTTGCTAATTCACTAATTGCCCAATTCTATTCTAAAGGGAGACAAGGAGTAACATAGAAGAGGTAAATTCCATTTCTCCTGATATACAATTAATTGCCTAGCGATAATTATTATCGCTATTGGGTAACTGCTTCGGTTCCGAGTTCTCCACTCCTTTAAGCTGTGCTTTCATATTTGCTAGTTCTGCATCAATATCACTACCAGCCTCTAAGGAAGCAAATTTTTGCTTGAGATTATCCGTACCACTTACAGAGATTGCTTCTGTTTGTGACTCTAGCTGTAAAACTTTATCCTCCATACGTTCAAAAGCACTCAAGCTACTTGTACCGCTAACCCCATTGAGCATCTCCTCTAGTTTTGCCGAAGTCTCAGCAGAACGAGCGCGGGCAATATACATATCTTTTTTCGTTTTCATCTCGGAGATTTTCAACTCCAAGGCTCGCATATCCTTTTTCAGCTTTGTCACTACTTGATTTTGCTCCTCTAACTGTTGTGAAAAGGCGGTGGCGGTTTCTTGGTATCCTTTACGTTTTGTGAGTGCTTCCCTAGCTAATCGTTCATTATCCTGCTGCATAGCTAATTGGGCGCGGCGATACCATTCTTCGGCGGTAGACTGGGCTTGATTCCCTTGACGTTCAGTGCGTTTTTGATTTGCGATCGCAACTGCAACAGCTTGACGCAATTGGACTAAGTTTTCCTGCATTTCCATCACAGTTTGCTCCAGAATTTTTTCTGTATCTTCAGCGTTTGACACCAAATTGTTAAAATTTGCACGAATCGCTCGCAGGATACGGTCAATTAGACCCATGTCAGACCCTCCATAAAGATTAAATCAGCTATTCAATTTTGGATTTGGACCGTTAAGAAGCAAATTACTGATATTTATTTCTCCTTGCCTTCTTTCGCTCTTCAACTCCTCTGACCCTATTATTACCGAAATACTCTTGGATTAAGGTTGCTTAACCCTAGCATTAATACCCTGAGCTCTTAATTGTTTTAATAATTCTTGGGCTCTAGCTTTAGTTTTAAGAGCACCTAAATAAATAATTGTTCTATCGTTTGATAAATAAGCATCCCCCACTACTGCTTTTGCTTTGGTTAGGGTGTTATTACCTTGGTTATTAGTTACTACATGATAAAAGCCATCAGATGAAGGCTTAATATCCCTTAATGGGATTTGGGAGGCTGTAGGGGAAGGCTGAGGGGTAGAATTAACTTGAGGTTTTGGGGTTAATTGTTGTACTGGCTGTATAGGACTAGCGGCAAGGGGAGAAGTTTTTGGACTCGTGGGAGTAATAGGGGTTGCTTTAGATTTGGGGGTTAATCCTACTATATCGTTGGGACTATTAACTTCTGGGAATTCTTTCGCAGCTAAATTTGGGTATTTGGGAATTGGTGAAATTGGAGTTTGTGGTTGGTTCGGAATACTTAACTCTCCCACTCCTTTATTTCCAGGCTGACGCTGGAATAATCCATTAAGACTGAATTGGGGTAAGCTCTTTGGATTAAATATTACATAACCCAGAGTTAGACTAGCTAGTAATAGCAATAATATAGAACCGCTCCCCACGGGTGATAGCAAACCATCACTAGTCTTTTTCTTTTTATACTGATTCTTTTTTTGTTTTTGCTCTTCCGTTAAACTACGTAAGAGGACTTCAGAAGATTCCAGGTAATCCTCTGGTTCTGGGGAATGGTTATTGGTATGTGTAACATTTGTATCTCCATCACTTTTAACTCCTGTGGAAACAATGCTACTAGATAGGGATGGAGCAGACTGATTTTGTCTCGCGTCTCCGGTTGTTTTCTTGTCTGTAGATGTGTTGACTGGTGTATCATTTGTACCTTCTGTTGTGTCTGATGGCGGATTCATATTCACTGAAGGGCTATATAATTGCAGTCCCAATGATTGACTCGTAATAGAGTTAACTATACGAGGAGGGTTTGGAATTCTGGAACCAATACGAGTACGTCGGTACCTAGCTAATTCTCGATCTAGTTCTACTTCTAAGCTGGCTAATGCTTTAGCAAGAATTGGATTCAAGGCTGTTCCAGTACTCTTAGATGGTGAAATATTGGGATTTAATCGGGGATTGTCACTCATTGCCTACCTGATTGTTGATTCAACTTCTGGATGAACAAAATATACAATAGGGTCGAACTATTTTAGATATTGCGAAAAGTTGGCTTTCCCGGCACAAAACTTTTCAAGACGGATCTTAGATGATTAATAGAATTTGGTGTAAATAGGTAGATATAAATCTATAAAAATATTTACATATGAAACCAAAACTGTTCAAATATCTATTGATTAAGTCAAAAATTCGGCGTTGCTGAATCAGGGGATGATTTCACTAAATTTTCAACGATTTCTCAATGGTTTCAAAGGCTAATTCATCCCGCACTTATGCAACGCCAAAAATTCTACAGGTATACCCATAATTACCACGGCATTGCAGATGAATGAAAAACGTCTCCAAGCTTATCAAAATCTAATCCAAGCACTGCTCACCTGCCCGGAGGGAGAAGAATGGGATTTCTTACAAGCAAATACTGACTTGATTGATGGTGGATTTATTCAAACCATTAAACAGGTTATGGTGGAAAAACAAAAATTAAGGGAAAAAAAGAGGGCTGATTTTCTTCGGGATATTCTCTCAGAATTAGTATCTTTTCAGGCTTATATAGAACTGATTGAACAGTTACTCAACGGTGAAAATCAGGAAGCGATAGAATCCCTATTGAATAACCATCGGCATTTGTTAGATGGGGGATTAATACAAAGTATGCTGGCTGTAGCAAATGATATTTTGCCCAGGGGGAACCAGATAATGCTAATTTACTAATGAATTTGGCTGGGGAGTTAATGGGAATTTATGAAAATGGTTCACCATAAATTTGACAATATTACGATACCTAAATTTTATATGCGATCGCATGTTGCTGTAAATACATTTAATTCTTCCCCTTTAAGCTTTTCCCTTGAGTTAGTCAAATTCAAAAGCCTTATTATCCCTTGACTCCACTACCTGTCTCTGTGGGTACAATATAACGCTGTAAAGCGAGAAATACTATCAACACAGGAACAATGGAAATCAGCGAACCTGCAGCTACTAATCGCCAATCTAAAGAAAAAGTACCTACCAACTTAGATACACCAAGAGGCAGGGTATATAATTTTTCATCTTGAATTACGAGCAAAGGCCAAAGAAAATCACACCAAGAGCCAATAAAGACAAAGATTGCCAGGGTAACTAATGCTGGACGAATTGCTGGCAGCATTATATGCCACCACAAGCCCAATTCCGAACAACCATCCATCCTTGCCGCCTCTTCCATTTCTTTGGGTACTCCCATAAATGCTTGTCGTAACAGGAAAATACCAAAGGCATTGGCTAAGTTAGGAAAGATAATTCCCCAATAGGTATTAGTTAATCCCAACCGTACCGTGAGAATATATAAGGGAATCATCACGATTTGAAAGGGAATCATAATTGTGGAAACGATCGCAACAAAAATCCAATCCCGTCCAAGAAATGATAGCCTTGCTAAAGGATAAGCTGCTAAAGCGGATAAGATTAAATTCACCCCCACAACACATATTGCTACGAAAGTACTGTTAAATAAATATTGGGCAAAAGGTAGAGTTTGGCACACAGTTATAAAGTTATGTATGGTAGGTTGAGCAGGTAATAACTGAGGCGGAGATTGAAAGATATTTTCTGTTGATGATTTTAAGGAAGTTCCTAGGAGCCATAATAAGGGAAAGAGCATTCCCATAGAAATAGCTGTAAGTAAGCCATACATCCCCAAAATTTGCAGGAGATATTTACTTGTTGTACGAGTCATGAATAAAGCAAGGGTGAAGGAAGAAGTGAAAGACAATAAATCATCTAATTCATCCGGCGTTGCATAAGAACGGGATGAATTAGCGTTCTAAACCATTGACAAATCGTTGATAATTTAGTTAAATCATCCCCTGATTCAGCAACGCCTTGCCAAATTATAGGCAATTAAGAAGCAAGAACTAGTTCAAATACGTCCTGCCAAACAACCAACAACGGTAACTAATTCATATGGTTCCACAGGCTTAAACAAATACATTTGATACCCTTCATGAATAGCTCGCATTCTTTGCTCTGCTTTGCTATTAGAAGTTAAAGCTGCAGCCGGAGTTTTTCTAGATTTTTCTGTATTTTCCAAAAAGCGTATCTGACGGATGAGGGAATAAGCATCCTCTTGTGGCATCTCTATGTTGCATAGTAACACATCTGGCTTGCATTCTTGAATAATATTCATTGCTTCTATCACTGAAGATACAGGCTGTGTTAGCGCCTGGTAAGATTGTAATACTGCCAGTAAAAAATCCTGTGATTCTACTTCACTATCAAATATTAAAACCTGCACATCTGCTAAGAAGTCTGGTGATAAGTTAATAATTCCTGTTGATGGGTAGAAAACTGAACAGCGATCGCTACTGGAAGTGATGGTTTCATTTAGTTTCTGTTCTAAAGGCTTATATTCTATATTTAATAACGGCAACTTAACCGTAAATACCGTGCCCTTACCAATACCAGGACTTGCCACATTGATGGTACCACCATGTAATTCTACTAAATGACGGGCGATCGCTAACCCTAAACCCATACCACCATGGAATCTGGTGTTGGAACTATCAGTTTGATAAAAACGATCAAAAATGTAGGGAATTAATTCTGAATCAATGCCAATTCCAGTGTCTTTAACTTGAATTTGAGCATAAAATTTCCAAGGATCGTTAACAGGCAAATTTACATCTTCAACTTGGGAAAGAGAAATGTCTACCCTACCACCATGGGGTGTAAACTTAATCGCATTAGAAAGCAGATTCCAAATAATTTGTTGTAAGCGTTCTGGATCACCAGAAACTAAAAATTTGGAATTTAGAGGTGTAAATAAGTTGGGGTTAGCCGTAGATTCATCGGATGTACACTGGTGTTTATGTTGACCATCAAGGCAATAACTAAAATAAATCCCCTTGGCTTCAGTGGCTAATTTGACATTTTCCAACACTGCCTGCAAGATGGGTATCAAATCGCAATTACGTATATTCAGGCTTAGTTTGCCTTTAATCATCCCGGAAATATCCAATAAGTCCTCTACTATTTGAGTTTGGAGTTTGGCATTGCGTTCAATTGCATCTAACCCCTTGTCAACTTGAGTTGTATGTAAGTTCCGGGAACGTAATAATTGCGACCACCCCAAAATAGATTGCAAGGGGGATCGCAATTCATGGGACAATACACTTAAGAATTCGTCTCGAATCCGATTTGTATCTCGTAGCTGTTCGGATTGTTGCTGTATAAAATTTTTCAATACATATCTTTCCATGGCAATGCTAATATTACTGCTCACCGCTTCCATCATTGCCTGTTCTTTATAACTAAATTGCGATCGCCTACGACTTGCAAAGGCAATTTTTCCGAATATTTTTCCCTGTACTCTCAATACCTGGCTGTAATAAGCTTGCACCCCTGCAGAACGTAGCAATACTGTTCTGGGCTCTGTAGAGTGTTGAACATTCTTCAAAACAATTTTAGGAAATTCCTGGGTGACAATCTCAATATATTCCATAGACTTAGCCAAGTCAGGAGAAATACCACTATGGGAATCTAGATGCATGACTGGAGAGTTATTTTCTACCATGTAGTTCCAGTACATATCTAAATCTAGTTCTGGAGCTAATTTAGCAAACCAAGTTTGAATGAACAGCTTGGGATGGGAATAGGCAGTGGTATCATTGTTTAGTTCCCGCAAGATTTTAATGCGCCGTTGGTCTTGTTGCCTAGATGTTTTTGACCTATGGCGTTCACTCAGATCCAAAACATAAGCAATTATATTCGTCTGGTTTGTAGGTAAAAATTTATAACTGCATAACACATGCAGGTGACTACCATCTTTACATAGAAGTTTTTGCCTGTGAGGTTTTGTTGTAAATTCTCCATTTGACAAGGTAAAGTTGGGTGATAGGAGTTCTAACCAAGAAATTTGGCCTGATGTTAGCTCCTCTCTCCCATAGCCACTCATTTGCAAAAGAATATCATTAGCTTGTTTAATTTCCCCATCAATATTAATACAAAGAAATCCCACAATATCTATATTAAATAGAGAATTGAGCTCGCTTTGAGTCTTTTGCAGTATTTCTTTGGTGTAGTTAATTTGCTGCTGTAAATTCTTAATAATTAAGCATAATTTTCCAATCAAAACTGCCATAAATGCCGTTGTTCCTAGTCCAAACAAAACAATTGCAAATTCCAGATCATAGTATTTTAATCTTAGACCATGAATAATTAACCAACCCACAAATTCAAGTATTATTAACCACAGCAGTAACCATAGCCATAATCGGGGATTCCCAGGTATTTTTTTGATTAGCATATCCATCACCCCCTATTACTAATCATGTATCAGGCTTCCCATACAAAGTACAGGGAAGCCTGATACTTGATACAAACCCATGAGTTGGAAATCAAGGATACTATTACCTATTTCTACTCTTGTTCCATTATCAACAACAATGACTAACAGATAAATTGCTGCGAGCGTTAAATTAATAAGTTGACTAAAAACATCATAGATGAAGCCTTTTCCCCTGCTCATTACTACCATCGCTATACTAATGATAATAAAATTTAGTACTGCGAACAAACTTATTTCTCTTAGATAGGGTATACACCCAGTTGATGATAAATCAATAAAACTTAGTTCATTAATCTTTAGATTAAAAATTTCTATATCCTGCATCAGAGTCAGAGATCAAATTAAAAGAACTAACCCTACAGCTACTCTAGCTAAAATATCAGCACAGTAATGTATAGAAAGAATAAATCTAGCAGAGTAGAATACTTTTTTTGTGTTAAGTAACGCTATGCTTAACGGATAGCTATTACTAATACAATTAGATATAGCAGACAAAATAATAAATAACAATATACATATGTATAACAGTAATTTGGGTATTTTTAGAGATACAATTTGTTCATAAATTAACGCTTTAGTCAATTTTAATAAGTTCAGACTCAACATTTAGGTGATTTATAAGAAAGAATTTACCAATGAAAGTAAGATGTAATGTTGATCAGTAAAAAAATAGGGGCAAGTATTTTGGAGTATCCTAGACCCAGCAGAGGAGCCCAAATCATTAAAAAGATCACAAATCGAAGACTTGCCGTTGGCAGCATCGAAAATGAATGGAGTGGAACGTCGGGGTTTTCAACCTGAGATGACGTTAAAATATTGCCAAGGTAGAGCAAGGTTAGCACAAACAGTATTCGGTTCGGGTAGAGAAAATATAGAGTTAGGGTTAGCGCAAAAAAGAACAGGGATAATCTGTGTGGGATTACAATCAGCCTTTAGCACAGCAAAGCGTTGAGAGGAGAAACAACCTCTTCTCTTGTGGCATTATCCCTGGGACAAATTGCAGAATCTGATTCTCAACAAGACCCAACATTTAAAAGTTCCTTAGCCTATACCCGTTTAACAGCAACATCCCCACTCGAAAAACTCAAAGAACAGGGATTTAGCCAGGAGCAATTGCCTTGCGCCAGTACAATGGCACAAGTATTGAATCGAATGGGCTATGGTCTTCCTAAAGTAGTAAAAGCCAAACCTCAAAAAAAAATTCCACAAACGGATGATATCTTCAACAACATCAAAGAATTTGAGCCGCAATCAACAAACAAGCCTCAAAGTCAAACCACTAAGCATGGATTGAAAAGCTACGGTTAATATCGGGAGTTATTCTCGTGGTGGAATAACCAGAGGAGATGATCAAGCTGATGATCATGATATGGGATGCACAGAAAAATATACTCCCTGTGGGAGTTTTGCTCAAGATACTGGGGAATTATTGTATATTAACTTTGGTAGTTGTTCTTATAAAACCAGGGATTTTATTGTTGATAGTCTAATTCAATGGTGGAAGACAATGACACCAGAACAAAAGCTGGATACCGAACTGATACAAATTAAAGTTGATAATGGTCCGGAAACTAGTGGAGTAAGAACTCAATAAAAAAAAAGGATGGTTGAGTTTGTTAATCTGCTAAATATACCAATTCAATTGCTTTACTATACTCCTTAGCATAGTAAATACAATCCCATAGAGGCTTGTTGGGGTATTCTTGACCAGCATTGGAATGGGGGGGCGAAGCTTGTTGATGTTGAAGTCATGCTTTCCTGGGCTTCGAGTATGATTTGGAAAGGCTTGTATCCTATCTTGAGTTTAAGTAAAACTGTTTACCAAAAAGGGATTTCTCTAACAAAGAAAGCTATGAAACAAGTCGAGTTTAGATTACAGCGAAATCCACTGTTGCTCAAATGGGATATCTTGATTCAACGGGTTTAGCTGGTAACTTCTTTTTCAAAAATAACCTTAGATGCTAGATTGCTAATTATATATTTTCTGACCATATAGTTAAAATTATTTTATAGCATATTTCTACAGTTAACTTTTAGAGGATGTTTTAAAAGGTGGGAGGCATCAGAAAAAAGCTCACAAGGCATATGCTAAGAATTATAGAAAACAGCACCCCGTGAGCAAATGACTAAGAATTATCCTAGCAATTTAACCTGGAAACAGTGGGAGTTAATCGCAGAGATCTTCCCAGAGGCAAAACCAGCTGGTCGTCCACGTACAACAACATGTATGTACCCAGTAGTCAACGCGATTTTATAGCTACTGTGTCAAGGGTCTACATGGCGGGCATTACTAGGATATTTACCAGCTTGGTCTACATGGCGGGCATTACTAGGATATTTACCAGCTTGGTCTACAGTCTATGGCTATTTCAGAAGATAGGGGACAGACCTTACTTGGCTTCAGGTTTATGAAAAACTATATGAATGGGTTCGAGTAGCAGCCAGTCGAGAACCAAGTCCATGGGAAGCATCCTTTGATAGGCAATCAGTTGAAACCGCAACCATGATTTGTATGGATGTTGGTTTCGACGCAGGAAAACAAGTACATGGACGGAAGCGGTTTATTACGGTTGACTTGTTAGGGCTAGTTTTGCGAGTCTTGGTTACTTCTGCAAGTGTGCCAGAACCTGCAGGTTTATCAGATGAAAGATAAAGTTAAAAGACTGCACACTACTATCTGGATGAATGGAGGATATCGGGAGGAAGATTTTGCCCACTGGATAATCGATTTTTTTCGTTGGATTGTGGAAGTGGTTCTCAGACCCTTAGAAAAGAAGGGTTTTACCCTTTTACCAAAACCTTGGGTTGTAGAACCAACTTTCGGGTGGCTCAATTTGTGTAGAAGATTAAGTAAGGACTATGAAAGGCTACCTGAAACTTCTGATACTTTAATTTATATTGCAATGATACGTATCATGGTCAGGGAACTTGCATGATTTGTAACTCACTTCTACTTTTAAAACATCCTCTTACTGTGTATCTTGCAATCACTAGCTTTAAGTTGTATGAATTGAATTACTCGCACAATATATGTAGTGAAACATACTTGTATCCCAAGAGAAATTGCATCTACCTTGATATTGATTTTCCTGATATTTTTAAAACAAGTCATCTATACAACAAAAAATATTGGCGTTGCATAAGTGCGGGATGAATTAGGCTTTGAAAGCATTGATAAATAGTTTAAAATTTAGTGAAATCATCTCCTGATTAAGCAACGCCAAAATATGATATTCATTACAGAATATTTAGTTGAATAAAGATTATGCCAAATAACATGATTCTCATCACTTCATTGAAATGTTTGCATGTTTGTGTTTTTATTGGTTCTAAACTTACAAAATTTTTTTCAAATTCACAGTAATATAAATTTATTCATCATCTGTGTTTAATTTCTTTCTATATTTCTATAATAAAGCCCAGTATTTGAATATACCAGACTTGATTATGGATAGATACAAGTATGGTATTAGCCTTAAATAAATTCTCTTGATTTTCTTCTTTCTTTATTTTCTGTCTCTCTGATATTTGCATCTAACCACTGTCTAATTTGATTCGGCAAACGATGTTTTTGCCTAGTACCAGTTTCAATGCAAACGTGCCTAGTCACAGCCTTACTTGCAATCATATCTGCTGTGATAATTTCATAATTAATTTCAAATTTATCAGTGTCTAATTGTTGTGGTGTTAGAACTACTAATAGTTTGTCACCACAAAATATAGGACGCATAAAATCGATACTAGAATGAACAATGGGAAATGCTAAAGATGAATGACCGAAAAATGCCTGTAAATTAATACCTGATACCTCTAAAGATTCTTCATATGCTTCATGGCATATTGATAAAACATTGGCAAAAAAAACAACTCCAGCAGCATCCGTATTTTCAAATCTTACAGTGCGGTTATAAGTGAAAGACATTGGTATAAATTTCCAATTTTATGTAAAGCAAAAGAGAAAATCTATGCTCTCCTTTACCCTTAAAATAATTTTACCGTAGCTATAAATATAGGGCACCTCGAAAAATTGAGCAGGTAGCTCGCGAGATGAGAGTATAGGGAGAGCAGAAGCTGGGGTTGAATGGCCATGGTATAACAAAAAGTCGGGGAACTTTAACAGCTATACCAGAAGTTAGAAAGCAAGAAGAGGCTGTTGATGAAGTTAGACGAGACGGAGCCGTGGTCATAATTTCGTCCGATTTTAGAACAAGTGCATAACAAGGCCAGAAAAAATAATGCTGGGCGAAAGCCCATAGATGCAATAGTCATGTTCAAAATGGGGCGTTGCATAAGTGCGGGATGAATAAGGGTTTGAAACCATTGATAAATCGTTGAAAATTTAGTGAAATCATCTCTTGATTCAGCAACCCCCCATTCTCAAGTAAATTACTCTCTATCTGGGAGTGTTTTAACCCACAAATGCTGCCTGAGTCTAACCAACAAACTATCTGTTCAAATAGTTCTTGTGCTTGTGACCAAAACATACCTTGATTTGATGTAGATCCTTGCATAGGGTGTGGAACTGTTCCTGTTTTTTCACTTTTTACAAGCCAATTCCATCAAGTACATTTTTGGCTGTCAATACTACTCTAGTTAACTTGTTATTTATTATCCTTATATCATAATCCGTAGTACCAAAAGAGTCGCACCCTAATGAATTAGGTAAAACAAGTTGGTGAAAAATTGCCAGATGCACCATCAATAGAGGATATCCCAGAAGTTGTAGAACTGGAAGAATTAGAAACTTTCGTGGGTAAAAAAAAACAAAATTTGGTTGTGGACAGCACTAGATCATTTCCGCCAAATAATTTTAGCTTGGGTACTGGGAGACTATAGTGCAGAAACCTTTCAACCTTTGTGATATATTGTCTACCTCTGGAAGTGCTATTTTTCTGTCACAGATAGATGGAAAGTTGACGTCAGTTTTGTTGAGCCAGAAGACCATATTCTTAGCAAAAAAATATGACCAGAGTAGAAGGGTAAAACACAGGTTTACGTCATTATCTCCCAGGTCTACATCGAAAAATATTATGCTACTCTAAATCCTTAGATATGCTGCAGCACTCTATTCGATTGTTACTTCATTACTTTAAGTATAGAGAAATACCTGTATTTGGTTGATTCATCCGGCAAATATGCAACCCCCTTTACTCTTTAGATTTATGATCTACGCACTTTGCCTAGCACCCAACTTATTCCCCAAAATTTTCCAGTGAAAGTAAAAAAACCAATTGATAACAACTGGGGGGTTAATTAGGGTGCATTTAACTAAAATATGTATTCGTCAAGCAAATAAACATATCCGGAAATTCTTTCATGTTGATGGGGAAGAAATAAACCTCATCTATATCGAGACTTGAAGTTTACCAGTAAATCATATTTACTGTCCAATAATAAAGTAATTCCACTCAAAGAGGACTAAAGTTATTTTTGAAAAATAAATTACCAGCTAAAGCGGTTGAATCAAGATATCCCATTTGGGCAACAGTGGATTTTGGTGTAATCTAGACTCCACTAGTTTCATAGCTTTCTTTGTTAGAGAAATCCCTTTTTGGTAAACAGTTTTACTTAAACTCAAGATAGGATATAAGCCTTTCCAAGTCATATTCGAAGCCCAGGAAACCATGACTTCAACATCAACAAGCTTCCTTCGCCCGCCCCATTCCAATGCTGGTAAAGAAGACCCCAACAACCCTGTATGGGATTGTATTTACTATGGTAAGGAGCATAGTAAAGCAATTGAATTGGTATATTTAGGAGATCAACAAACTCAACCAACCTTTTTTTTAATTGAGTTCTTACTCCACTACTTTCCGGACCATTATCAACTTTTATTTGTATCAGTTCGGTATCCTGCTTTTGTTCTGGTGTCATTGTCTTCCACCATTGAATTAGAGTATCAACAATAAAATCCCTGGTTTTATAAGAAGAACTACCAAAGTTAATATAGGATAATTGCCCACTATCTTCATCAAGAATCCCACAGGGAGTATATTTTTCTGTGGATCCCATATCATGATCCTCAGCTTGATTGTCTCCTCTGCTTTTTCCACCACGAGAATAACCCCCGATATTAACTGTAGCTTTGCAATCCATGCTTAGTGGTTTGACTTTGAGGCTTGTTTGTTGATTGGGGCTCAAATTCTTTGATGTTGTTGAAGATATGATCCGTTTGTGGAATTTTTTTTGAGGTTTGGCTTTTACTACTTTACGAAGACCATAGCCCATTCAATTCAATTGCCTTGTGCCATTGTACTGGCGCAAGGCAATTGCTCCTGGCTAAATCCCTGTTCTTTGAGTGTTTCTAGTGCGGATGTTGCTGTTAACCGGGTATAGGCTAAGGAAGTTTTAAATGTTGGGTCTTGTTGAGAATCAGATTCTGCTATTTGTCCCAGGGATAATGCCAGAACAGAAGAGGTTGTTTCTCCTGGCAACACTTTGTTGTGCTAAAGGCTGATTGTAATCCCACACAGATTATCCCTGTTCTTTTTTCCGGTAACCCTAACTCTATATTTTCTCTACCCCAACCGAATACTGTTTGTGCTAACCTTGCTGTACCTTGGCAATATTCCAACGTCATCTCAGCTTGACAGCCCCGACGTTCTACTCGATTCATTTTCGATGCTGGCAACCGCAAGTCTTCTATTTGTTTGTGATCTTTTTAATGATTTGGGTTACTCTGCTGGGTCTAGCATACTCAAAAATACTTGCCCCTGTTTTTTTACTCATCAACATTACATCTTAGTTTCATTGGTAAATTATTTCTTAGAAATAACCTTAACAGCTATCCTGCTCAAAACTACAGATTTCAAACTAGATGCGGTTGAGATCAAGAATAAATATGTATGGGGAAATTCAAGCTTTTACGCACTTTTACTTAAATTTAGACAAAAAGACTTAGTTTTTATCGTGACTAACCACTATTTATTCACCCATAAGATAGAGTTGCTGCAAGTACTTTTTCCCATAAACTATATGGTTATTGTAGGTTATTATTTTGTATATTTCCTGGTAGTTTAATGTTGCCTTGTCAAATTTCTGCTATACGGGTTTTGATAGTTGACGATCACGAACTCACCCGTTTAACTCTCAAGCTAGCCTTTTCTCATCAAGCTAACATCCAGTTAGTTGGTTTGGGAACTAATGGTAAAGAAGCCATTGAATTGGCCAAAGAATTACACCCAGATGTGATTATTCTTGATTTACAAATGCCTGTTATGGATGGTTGGAATGCTTCTTGTCAAATTAAAGCCATAGCTCCCCAGACACAGATTATTGCTTACTCTTCCCTGGAAAATAACAAATTTCCAGAAACCAACGTTGTGGGACAGTGGGATGCTTATTGTCAAAAAGATATACCAACCATAGAGTTAATTGCCCTAGTGCAGCAGCTAGGAAATAATTCGGCAAATCATATAAGCTGCAAAATACATTAGTAGCAAGAATAAGTGTGATGTAACTAATCATCTCCCAATACTTAATGATCGGAGTGTGTCTACTTGTATCAGCTACCTCGTATGCATGATTTCCTGGTTAATTTGTAGATAATTGCCAGCATCACCTGGAGAATATGGTTACTGCTGACTAATTTGTAATTACTACCTATGAGATAGATAATTTAGTTATTTCCCTGTCCGAGGAAGGTGCGTTGAAATTCATCTAGTAATTCGTCCATTTCTTCTAAAGCTTGATTTACATCGATTCTCAAGCTCCCTAAGTTGGGTTGTTCTAGTAAATTCAGCAAATATTCTCTTTTACTAGCAATCGTTTCAATCCTTTCTTTAATGGTTTCCATCTGCATAACGTATCCCCTACTGAAATATCATTATTTCTAAACTTAACTCAAAAAATGCTATTGCGGTTTGGGAAATGGAAATTATTGCTGATATGTTGGGAGAAAATTGGGCTTCCCTATTAGCTAGCGATCGCGGATGATAATAAAGCTAGGTAATCAAAATATATACCAATTTAAACTATGTTTCGCCGATTTTCTTTGGGTACAATAGGTTTAACTGTAGGTAGTATCCTAACTATCATAGGCTTTGTCGCTTATGCTCAGAATAATGCTACCCTTAACTTAGTAGGTTTTTTCTATGGTATTCCTTTACTATTAGGTGGATTAGCGCTGAAAGCTAACGAACTCAAACCTGTTTCCTTCAGCCAACCTACCACTGCAGAAGTATTGAAGTTGCGTCAAGAACAAGCAACTGACACCCAAAATAAAGTTCTCCAGGACATTACCCGTTATCGCTACGGGCAAGATGCTCACTTAGATAGTACTTTAGATTACCTGGGTTTAAGTCCTACAGATGACGAAAGACCAGAAGTTACTAGTTTACGAGAAATCAGTCAAGATGGAGCTTATGCTTTAGTTTTAGAGTTTTACTCCCCTTTTGTTTCGATTGATACTTGGACACTGAAACAAGAAAAAATGACAAAATTTTTTGGTCCTGGTGTAGAAGTAGGAGTAACACAACCAATTACAGACAGGATTGAGCTAATGCTAGTTACTTCTCCAGGGTAAAAATTTGATGTATGAGTGTGAGGGAGTGATGAGTTAATGGTTGTACAAGTTTCTCCTTTACTCCTTCCCTGCAGTATTCAAACAACTTACTTTTCCAAACGCACTGCATACCACTGTAAATATTCTCCCTCCCCAACATCTAACTCACAGCTTGTATCAATTAAATACTGAGACTGGATAAAAACAGAGTCAAATTTATGTAAATCAACTGGTAAATCTTGGGGAGATATTTTTTCTAAAACAGCCTGGAGTTTTTCCTGAAGTTCAGATTTTGTGAGAAACTGCTCTGGCTGGTTTGTCTCCAGAACAACAAAGTCTTCTTCTTGGTACATTAATGGATTTGGCATGGCAAATAATTTTTACCTGTAAAAAACAACTGTACTTACGGTCAATTTTACTGTTAAATCAAAAATTACAGGTTCAGTTATAGAAGAATAAAGCCTAACGCCTTTCTCCTGAAGGAATACTAAGTCTGCTTGAGTAAATGCTTTTTAATGTTTGGAAAGAGTTGCCTGTCCCAAACCCATAGACCTAAACATTTTAGTCACAGTCATCCCTCCGTTTTTTAAACAATTAAAAATCTGCAAGGGACTGGTTCACACAGTGCCTTAAAATATTCTGCAACAGGAACAAGCTCCTCAGTTATATTTTTCCGGGATAGTCTTTGACATAACTGTTCTGTTTATTTGCTGTACAGCCTATATTTTTATGTAGTTATAGGACCTGGATTACTACCTAATAAGATCGTCGATCGAAACTTGGCTTTTGTATAGCTATTGTTCAGTAAGGAATCAAGATAGTAAATTTTTGCATTTTGTGCGGAGATAGTGTTGGGTCAATTGAGGTGCTGCTTCCCTGCTTCCCTCACTTAATTAATAATTTTGGCATTACTGAATTGTTGGTCTAATAGATAAGAACCTAAACATATACAGGTATGTACTCCGCCTAAGATTTTTCGCTTGTTTCTTCCCTATTATGAAGAAATACGAACATATTTAAAAGCTTCAGGTTCAAATTTTAAATGTAATATGCCATATTACCTATATCCTACTAAATTGCATCAAACCCAGGGTAAGCGCATCTAATTTTGTCATTAAAATTACAGATTGTTGTACAAAATTGTGAGGTATGTCTTGGTTGTCAAGTGCGAACGCCAACGCCCTTGGGGGGGTACTGGAGGGGCATCGCCAAAAAAAATTGACCCAAATGGAGAAGAAAAATGGAGATTTAAGTATTAAGAACCTATCCCATTAATCTGGTTTTGTTGATACAAATATGGATTCTTGCAAGAGACAAAAAAGCATCAAAACAAGTTGAAAGGCGTTGGATTTCGGTTATTAGCCCCAGCACTAAGGTTGCTTATGTGTATCATGCCTTCAGTTTTTCTACCCATGCTTTTCAACTTTCACCAGTGGTAGGAAGAATTATGTCAGAGTTTATTTTAGAGGGCAAGAGTTCACTGGCAATTGAACCGTTTTCTATCTCTAGGTTTCTTTAATTAAAGCGATTATACTTCTCGCTATTTGTTTGCGAGCGCTAAACAATCATTATCAACTTTAGCTAACATATTCTGAGAAGCGGGGGTCTAGCTACCATTTTTATCAATAATTATCCGCAACATCTACTCTCCAATGTGGGTAATTCCTCCAAACCAGATATTTTTTCGCTTCCAGAGATCTCCATTGTGAGAGCCTTCTTCTTGGTACATAGTACTATCGATAGCCCATCAGCGAATGGGAATACCAAATACAAGGGGAGTGATTTGGGATTTTTATTAAGGTTTGGTCTGTAAATTCAATTGAGTGCGACTCTTTTAGAAAGACGGGGAGTGGAACTTAGACAGGTATTGGAAGAGGTGGAGGGGTAGTAGAACAACTAGCTTTGAGAACTTGCTTCATCAAAGAAATACCACTAGAGTACAAAGCCAGCGGATTGGGTTTATGTTCTTGTTCTAGATGAAACTGCCAATACTCATCCCAATCGCCACTCATGTATAAAGAACCCAGGGGTAAAACAGCCTCAGCACCCCTCATGGTCCATCTAGCCCCAGTTATTCCATCCTGTCTTTAATCAGGTGGCGACAAGCACCCTCAATCACCCCCGTGGCGATGGGGAATCCAGTTTTTAAGTAATCGTCATATTTGAGGTCTTTGGCATTGTTAAGTAAATATCTAGCACAGGTATCCACGGGTTTATTTTGGGAGGTTCGTTTGGGTAAAGTCGCACTCCGGCCCATACCTGGGGCAACTGAACTTGATTTACCTTGAAGGATAAGCTGTAAACGTTTGATCTTCCTAGCTTCTACCTGTGTTGAAGTTTGAGAATAAAAGACAAATACAGCTTTTCACAAATACTCAATCACATGGATAATATCCCTGTCTTAGTCCATGAGAGAGAATATTGCTGTGCTGGTAGATTAAACTCCCCATCCAAAGGAAATAGCCTATTTATCTTTCTTCCTCCATAACCTATTCTATTGGCGATTACTGTGCCAAATAATGTGGTCAATTTCCGGGACAATTTTTTCTTGTGTGTTCTGTTTCCTGAGTCTGTGCCTGCACACTCTGCCTCTATTTCATCTTGACTGCGTTTATGAAAATATCTTTGTTTGTAACAACCGTCTCAATAGTTCGTATCCATTCTCAAGTAACTTACTCTGTATCTGGGAGTGTTCTAACCCACAAATGCTGTCTTAGTCTAACCAACTAACTATCTCGTGAAATACTTCTCGTGCTTGTGAGCAAAACATACTTTGATTTGATGTAGATGCTTGTATAGGGTGTGGAACTGTTCCTGTTTTTTCACTTTTTACAAGCGAATTCCATCAAGTAAATTTTTGGCTGTCAATACTACTCTGGTTGACTTGTCATTTATGATTCTTATATCATCATAATCCCTACGACTAAAAGAGTCGCGCCCAAAATATTTAAAGTGTAGAGTTTGAGTCATAATGATCTAATATCTAAAGCCGATGGCGGGATTTGAACCCGCGACCGCTCGATTACGAATCGAGTGCTCTACCACTGAGCCACATCGGCACAAACAGTGTGTTATTATAGCACTAATTATCAGAACTATGACAAACAAAAATTATAGAGATAGCTCCACTTCCCAGAAGTTTACACCGGAACAGTACACTCGTCTCAAAACTGAAGCCGCAGCACCCTATAGAGGTTTGCGGAAGTTTCTTTATCTAGCTTTCGGTGCTTCTGGCTTTATTGGTGCGTTTATCTTTGCTCTCCAAGTAATAGCTGGAAAGAATGTTGGCAATGCTTTACCTAATTTGGCTTTACAAGTGGGATTGGTAGCTTTGATGGTATTTTTCTGGCGTTTGGATAGGGGTAAGAAAAATCGTGTATGAAAGAGCTATGTACCATTGAAAATAATGGTCTTCATAGAAACTAATAACGAGATGACTAATGACTTTGTCAGCAATAAACAGCGACTTTTTGACCGTTGGGCTCCTAGCTATGATTGTTTATTCCCTTCAGTTATTTACCAAGCGATCCACCAACGGTTGTTAAAATATGTAAATTTACCGCCAAAAGCCCGGGTACTAGATATGGGCTGCGGTACGGGACGTTTACTCAATCGTCTAGCTTCCCAGTTTCCAAATTTACATGGTACGGGACTGGACTTATCCTCAGAAATGTTACGGTTTGCCAGGTCTAGTAATTGTCATCATCCCCGATTAATTTATCTCCGTGGTGAAGCCGATACATTACCTTTTGCAGAAAATCAGTTTGATGCGGTATTCAGTACAATTAGCTTCTTGCATTATTTACATCCAGAACATGTTTTAAATCAAGTTGCACGGGTATTGAAACCTCATGGCTCTTTTTACTTAGTTGATATCAACTGTCCCCAATTCCTAGAGCCATACTTGCAAGTTTTCCAAACAACATCAGCAGAGGCTATCAGGCTGTATTCTCGAGAATCACGACAACAGTTAGGTGCTAATGCTCAACTAAAATGCTTGGGTCACCATAGTTTACTTACTCCTGTATTATTGACTGTTTTTAGTAAATAGTAAGGAAACCTCAAATTACATCAAGAATTGTATGCACTTAGATATCGCCATACATCTGAGTTCATATACTATGTTCATTCCCATGCTTTGCATCATGCACGAGGAGGTGCCAGAATGGTTCACACTTACGAGGTATTTGTAGATATTGTCGAGTTTGACAATCCTAGAAGCAATCACTTTGAACGCGGTACAACCAGGTACGAAATTAAGGCAGAATCTAGGGAAAGGGCTGATGGTATGGCTATTTTACAGGCTAAACAAGAAAACCCCCAGGCTACTGAAATTGACCCTAGAGTTACGAGAATTATTAAATAAATTTGTTCCTAAATAAATTAGGGCATTTCAATCTTTCTAAAATCTTATCTATTGGGAGCATCCTGCTCCCTTGATATCAAAAGCAGGGAAGATTTAGCTTCAGCATTATTGCTAAGTCTACATGAGTCGATCCCAGTAATATATTGTTGTTAATCCAAATATGGATTGTTGCAAGAGACAAAAAAGCATCAAAACAAGCTGAAATTCTTTCCGATCTGACAAGAAACAAGACGACGATATTTTTTTTAACCATGGGAAACAACCTTCTTGTTGAAAACGTGAGACGGAAATTTGAATGGCTCTGCCCTTGTTCTTTTTTGTCTTCCAAACCAGCTTGGGCCATGGCGGCGTAATACCACGTCTAGCTAAAGCAGCGTGCTCCTCTGCCTTTAACCCACATTCCGCAGGTTAGTTAGCAAAGAAGATAATATTTACGACAGGGACCACCAAAAAACTGTAGAATCCAGCATCCCTGTTCACTGAGGTTGGAAATCTGTTTCAAACAAGCGAAGGTTAATAAATGAATTGACATGAAACATTGAAACACCCAACCTAAAGTAGGAGTGGCAGTTGGTTTACCTAACTAATTTTGAATTGTTTGGGAGGCTCGTTTTAGAGATTGCCTTAATGCCTTCTGAGCTAGTCTGTAAAATAGCAAACACAAACCCATAACCATTGCCAAAGCTGCCACTCTTTTCCTTGGATTTAGAAACACAGTGGAAGTAAAAAACAATGGGTATTTGAGAAACCCAAAACTACGTTCTGTAGATTATTGTGCCTTATATTCAGGTAAAACATCTTCGTTGCTAAGTTTGTCGGCATCAAGAACATTGGTGGCAAGAATAAACCTGCCACCAATGTTCTGTGGCAATAGTAATTGCAGTTTCTTTGGGTACCATTTCGGCTTGAATAGTTAAATTAGGGTAGGTTGAGAATCCTTGTGAGGTCTACCACGCCCACGGTGTTGGCCATCTTCAATAACTTCAATAATTGCAAGTTGATGAAATGGCAACTGACTCTCAAGTAATTTGGCTGCGTTGAATGCATCTTCGGCACATGCAAATTCCTGTTGACAGAATTTTCGTAGTTGGGATTGTGCCTGGGTATCTTTTTTGGTCAGACGTTTTTCCCGTTGTTTTAAGTCAGATTCTTTGCGGGCTTCACTTTCTATCACTAGCCACCGTTGTCGCACACCACCAGAATCATTACAACAGGGGGCAATACGATATCCTGGGATTTTACTTGGTACAAATGCATCAATACTGTTATTTTCTAATAATTATTTTGCGGCAGTTAGGGTTGCAGTAACTCGAGATACCCATCTGAATGACACTATCATCTGCAAATTGTCTTCAGTGTAAAAGGCTGCATCCGCAATAAATAAAGCATCAATTTGCCACTGTTTGTGGAAATCTGCCATAAGTGTTCCAAACATGACAAAATCGACTTAATTACCATGTGCAACTCTTAATTATAAAGGAATATCTCCATCACCACTCCATATTAAGTCAAGGATAAATTGTTTTAAATCTAGTCGGTGGTCTCTAGAATAACCATATGTAATTGTAATTAATCCTGATTGTGCTGATGCTTCATCATCAGTACCAGTTCCATAATCCCCATGTACATGAAATGAACTTAAATCCAAGTGGAAGTTGTCCATTTTCACTCCAAATCTATCTGCTGCTGATAGTGGGACTCGGATAAAAATTTCCGTTAATCCTGCATCATATAGTTTGTCTAAGACTCTGCCCAAGGGTTCATCGTTCAAATGTTATGGTTGTATTCTCTCTCCCAATAAATCTTCCGTTGCAATCCCTGAAAAGAACTTCTCAAATAAATATAGTGGTGCACTGATAAAGCCTAAGAGGATGTTTTAAAAGGTGGGAAGTATCATAAAAAAGCTCACAAGGCATATGCTGAGAATTATAAAAAACAGCACCCCGTGAGCAAATGACTAAGAATTATCCTAGCAATTTAACGTGGGAACAGTGGGAGTTAATCACCGAGCTGTTTCCAGAGGCAAAACCAGGTGGTCGTCCACGTACAACAACATGTATGTACCCAGTAGTAAACGCGATTTTATACGTACTGTGTCAAGGATGTACATAGCGGGTATTACCAGGAGATTTACCACCTTGATCTACAGTCTATGGCTATTTCAGAAGGTGGCGCAAAGACCGTACTTGGCTTCAGGTTGATGAGAAGCTATATCAATGGGTTCGGATACCAGCCAGTCGAGAACCAAGTCCATGGGAAGCAGCCTTTGATACCCAATCAGTTGAAACCGCAAACATTATTTGTACGGATGTTGGTTTCGACGCAGGAAAACAAATACATGGACGTAAGGGATTTATTACGGTTGACTTGTTAGGGCTAGTTTTGCGAGTCTTGGTTACTTTTGCAAGTGTGCCAGAACGTGGAGGGGCTAAACTAAACGTGCCAGAACGTGCACGTTTATCAGATGAAAGATAAAGTTAAAAAACTGCACATTATCTTGATGGATGGAGGATATCGGGGGGAAGATTTTGCCCACTGGATAATCGATATTTTTCGTTGGATTGTGGAAGTGGTTGTCAGACCCTTAGGAAATAAGGGTTTTACCCTTTTACCAAAACCTTGGGTTGTACAACGAACTTTCGGGTGGCTCAATTCGTGTATAAGATTAAGTAAGGACTATGAAAGGCTAGCTGAAACTTCTGAGACTTTAATCTATATTGCAATGATACGTATCATGGTCAGGCGAATTGCATCATTTGTAACTTACTTCGACTTTTAAAACATCCTCTAAGGCATTGACAATCATTCCTTTGACCACTTGGCCTGCACTGATTATTTATTGGGGATGAGTTCCAAGCAGTTGTTTGAACAAATCAACCAAACTCATTTCATCAATAATCCCTGCCACTATGCCTAAGTGCTCAATATCTTGTACTTTGATTTGTGATTCGGAAAAACTCATACTTCAAAAATACAACATTTTGCGATCGCACCTGGGGAATGTGGGTTATAATCGTAGGCTTTGTCAGCAGCAAGCACTTTCAGGGGTTTACCGGGTCTACCGGGTTTGTTGGTCTTAACCTTTACACTGTCTAGAAGTGGTATCACCTGATCTGTTTCACTACCATTGGCAGGTGTGGTGCGATTGGATAAAGGCATTACTGAGCCTTCAGTAAGAGTGTGTATAAAAATACCCTTACCTTTTCCACCGTAAGCAACACCACCACCACCGCCCTTTTCAGGGGGAAAAAGACCCGTCCACCGCGCCATAACTCCAGTTTATTAACCCTTTCTCTTGTCCAATTCCCAATATTCGTGCTTGTAAAGCCTCTAACCTCCTGTCCAACTGCCAACGTTTGAGCCATCGATGTGCAGAGCTCTTTGATGCCCATATTTCTCCTTTTGGAACGTGACACCAACGACACCCTGTTATGAATATATACAGTAAGGTATTGAGTACAGAAAGAAATGAAGAATGCGGCATTCCTCGTTCGCGTTTCTCTGGCGGTTTCAGAAAAATATCCTCAAACAAAGACCACTCCAAATTACTCAGTGCTTTAAAACCTGCTGCCATCAGATGATATAACCCCTCTTACTTAACAGGCATATTATCACCTTCTGCTATTAGTGGGATAGATTTATGCACAACAAATTTAAATATTTGGAATGTTCACCATAAATTCTTATGGTGAGAAGTAGAAGAAGATAAACCTTTACTTACTGCTTTACACCCTTGATTACTGCAAGCGAGTACTCACACTCCCAGCATGGGCTGGTAAACCTTCTGCTTGTGCTAGAGCGATCGCTGCTTTACCAATTTCTTGTAATGATTTGCGATCGCATTCTAAGTAGGTAATTCGCTTCATAAAATCATAGACGCTCAACCCAGAGGAAAAACGAGCAGAGCGTGCTGTTGGTAACACATGATTCGGGCCACCGACATAATCACCGATCGCTTCTGGGGTCTGTCTTCCCAAGAAAATACTACCAGCACAGCGAATTTGTTTAGCGACTTGTCGGGGTTCGTCTACACATAATTCCAGGTGTTCTGGTGCTAATTGATTTACTAGAGGAATACTTGCGTTTAAATCATGCACCAGAATTACAGCACCATATTTTTCCCAACTTGCACCTGCTACCTTTTGGGTGGGTAAGTCTTTGATAATATTAGTGATCGCATCAATCACTTTCTGAGCAAAATCTGCGGAATCTGTTATTAAAATAGACTGAGCACTGGGGTCATGTTCGGCTTGAGATAATAAATCCCAAGCAATCCACTCCGGATTATTCTTGTCATCGGCAATTACCAAAATTTCCGATGGCCCGGCAATGCTATCAATGCCCACAGTACCATATACCTGGCGTTTCGCTTCCGCCACGTAGGCGTTACCAGGTCCAACAATTTTATCTACTGGGGCAATACTTGCAGTTCCGTAGGCTAAAGCAGCTACCGCTTGTGCTCCTCCAATTCTGTATATTTCTGTTACCCCAGCAATTTTTGCGGCTGCCAACACAGCGGGATTAATTTCACCGTTGGGGGTGGGAACTGTCATTACAATCCTTTCCACACCAGCTATCTTAGCTGGCAAAGCATTCATCAGTACAGAACTGGGATAACTCGCCCTACCTCCGGGTACATAGATACCAACAGTAGATAAAGCTACCCAGTTCAGACCTAAATTTACTCCCACAGCATCGGTGTAGGCAATATTTTCAGGTATTTGTTTTTGGTGAAAAGCCGTAATCCTTTCTGCTGCGACTTCCAAAGCTGTTATGACATCAGATGGGCATTGTTGAGCATGATTAGCGATCGCTTCCTGACTCAAATCCAACGAGATAGGATGATAATGGTCAAAACGGCTAGTATATTCCCTAATTGCCTCATCACCACGCACCTTGACATCAGCCAGAATTTCTCTTACCGTGCCACTAACATCAACCGTAGCTTCTCGGCGATCGTTTACTAATGTTGTGAATTTAGCTGCAAAATCTTGGTCAGTGGTTTTCAAGAAGTCCATGGACAAACTCCTAGGATGTGGGATATGTAGGGGTAGTTCTTTAGTTTATAACCATTTGGAATTTTCGGATAACAACTAATATTTCTCCCAACGATTGAATTTCCCAGTAACAAGCAAAATAGAATATGCGAAATTTGCGCCTGATGTGAATTAAAAATAACTCTTGTAGCATAAGAGTTTTAAGTACGTCCAAAATCATATCGAGACTATGGAAGTACTTAAAATGGTTTCATAAGTCAATTCATATTAAGCGTAGAGTATATGAATACTAAAATGAATCCCAATATTTTTTTTAGACTCATAAAAAAAAACATTTCAGGAGTATTAAACAGACAAAGTATAAACATTAGCAGCTTCTCTTGCTCATTAGACTGTATTCTCTCTTGCACTCTTACTAAGAATTGCGATCACTATTGCTGGCACTGTTTTTGGAGAAGACGTTGCTAGAGGTGAAATTGTGTTGCGGATACAGGGTTTAGTGGGTAATGAAGGGGCAAAAATCATAGAAACGGCGTTCGAAAACGCTAATAGGCCTGATGTTAGTAGTATTGCTTCTATTTTCAGTATTGTTGCTTTATTATTTGTTGCCTCTGGAGTATTTGCCCAACTCCAGGAGGCACTTAATAGGATATGGAAAGTGACAGCTAAACCAAAGCAAGGAATTATCGGTTTTGTGAGAAAACGGATCCTATCTTTTTTTGCTGTGTTGGGGATTGGTTTTCTGCTTTATTGGCTCTTAATACCTACGAATCTATCCCAGTAATAGCAGAAGGTGATAATATGCCTGTTGAGTAAGAGGGACTATATCATCTGATGGCTGCATGTTTTGAAGGACTGAGTCATTTGGAGTGGTCTTTGTTTGAGGATATTTTTCCGAAACCGCCAGAGAAACGCGAACGAGGAATGCCACATTCTTCATTTCGTTATGTACTCAATACCTTACTGTATATGTTGATAACACGGTGTCGTTGGTGTGATGTTCCAAAAGGAGAAATATGGGCATCCAATAGCTCTGCACATCGATGGCTCAAAGGTTGGCAGTTGGACGGGAGGTTAGAGGCTTTACAAGCACGAATATTGGAGATTGGACAAGATAAAGGGTTAATAAACTGGAGTTATGGCGCGGTGGACGGGTCTTTTTCCCCCTGGAAACGGCGGTGGTGATGGTGTTGCTTAGGTTGGGAAAGGAAAGGGTATTTTAATACACACTTTTACTCAAGGCTCAGCAATGGCTTTATCCAATCGCACCACACCTGCCAATGGTAGTGAAACAGATCAGGTGATAGCACTTCTAGACAGTGTAAAGGTTAAGACCAACAAACCCGGTAGAACCCGGTAAAGCCCTGAAAGTGCTTGCTGCTGAGAAAGGCTACGATTCTAAGAATAAGCGCGCTGCTTTTCCTAGACGTGGTATTAGGCTGCAATGGCCCAAGGGGGGTTGAAAGACAAAGAAGAACAAGGGCAGACCGATTAAAATTTCCGTCCCATCTGACAACAAGAAGGTTGTTTCCCATGGTTTCAAAAAAAATATCGTCGTCTTGTTTCTTGTCAGATGGGAAATAATTTCAGCTTGTTTTGATGCTTTTTTGTCTCTTGCAACAATCCATATTTGGATTAACAAAATCATATTAGTGGGATAGAATTATGTAAGTGGAATTTTTTTGGCAATTGTTGAATTTCTCTATTTTCTTTGGAATTGTTACCTTACTTTTTGCTCTTCTCTACAAGTTGTTACCTGATGTAAAAGTTAAATGGGATGATGTTTGGACTGGTGCAATTATCACCTCTTTTCTATTGGGTGCGACTCTTTTGGTCGTACAGAGTACGATATAAGAAGAATAAATGACAAGTCAAGCAAAGTACTATTGACAGCCAAAAATGTACTTGATGGAATTGGCTTGTAAAAAGTGAAAAAACAGGAACAGTTACACACCCTATGCAAAGATTTACATCAAATCAAGGTATGTTTTGCTCACAAGCACGAGAACTATTTGAAGAGATAGTTATTTGCTTCGGTGATTTCTAAGAAAGAATTTACCAATGAAAGTAAGATCTAATGTTGATGAGTAAAAAAACAGGGGTAAGAATTTTGGAGTATGCTAGACCCAGCAGAGTAACCCAAATCATTAACAAGATCACAAATAGAAGACTTGCTGTTGCCAGCATCGAAAATGAATGGAGTAGAACGTCGGGGCTTTCAACCTCAGATGACGTTGAAATATTGCCAAGGTAGACCAACGTTAGCAAAAACAGTATTCGGTTGGGTAGAGAAAATATAGAGTTAGGGTTAGGGGAAAAAAGAACAGGGATAATCTGTGTGAGATTACAATCAGCCTTTAGCACACCAAAGGGTTGCCAGGAGAAATAACCTCTTCTCTTGTGGCATTATCCCTGGGACAAATTGCAGAATCTGATTCTCAACAAGACCCAACATTTAAAACTTCCTTAGCCTATACCCGCTTAACAGCAACATCCGCACTAGAAAAACTCAAAGAACAGGGATTTAGCCAGGAGCAATTGCCTTGCCCCAGTACAATGGCACAAGTATTGAATCGAATGGGCTATGGTCTTCCTAAAGTAGTAAAAGCCAAACCTCAAAAAAAATTCCACAAACCCATGATATCTTCAACAACATCAAGGAATTTGAGCCGCAATCAACAAACAAGCCTCAAAGTCAAACCACTAAGCATGGATTGCAAAGCTACGGTTAATATCGGGGGTTGGTTATTCTCGTGGTGGAAAAACCAGAGGAGACAATCAAGCTGAGGATCATGATATGGGATGCACAGAAAAATATACTCCCTGTGGGATTCTTGATGAAGATAGTGGGCAATTATTCTATATTAACTTTGGTAGTTGTTCTTATAAAACCAGGGATTTTATTGTTGATACTCTAATTCAATGGTGGAAGACAATGACACCAGAACAAAAGCAGGATACCGAACTGATACAAATTAAAGTTGATAATGGCCCGGAAAGTAGTGGAGTAAGAACTCAATAAAAAAAAAGGATGGTTGAGTTTGTTGATCTCCTAAATATACTAATTCAATTGTTTTACGATACTCCTTACCATAGTAAATACAATCCCATAGAGGGTTGTTGGGCTATTCTTGACCAGCATTGGAATGGGGCGGGCGAAGGAAGCTTGTTGATGTTGAAGTCATGGTTTCCTGGGCTTCGAGTATGACTTGGAAAGGCTTATATCCTATCTTGAGTTTAAGTAAAACTGTTTACTAAAAAGAGATTTCTCTAACAAAGAAAGCTATGAAACAAGTCGAGTCTAGATTACAGCTAAATCCACTTTTGCCCACATGGGATATCTTGATTCAACGGCTTTAGCTGGTAATTTATTTCTCAAAAAT
>CBZS010000029.1 GCA_000613065.1 Richelia intracellularis
TTCAGCAAGCCATAATGAATTCCATATTTGGTTGGAGTAAATGATGGATTTGGGGAAAATTAGAATTATTGTGGTTGAACCTGCTGGTTCGAGGAATATAGGTTCAATCGCTAGGGTAATGAAAAATTTTGCTTTGTCTAACTTGATATTAGTTAATCCTCAATGTGAACATTTGGGTTTAGAAGCAAGACACATGGCAGTTCATGCCCAAGATGTACTGGAGTCTGCAATAGTAGTACCAACTCTCCTTGATGGGTTACAAGGTTGTAAACAAGCGATCGCAACTTGTGGTGATGATCGAGATTTGGGTATTCCCCCAGAATCCCCTCAAATAGCCCTACCTTGGCTGTTAGAAGCAGATGTACAACCAGCAGCCCTGATTTTTGGTAGGGAAGATACTGGCTTAACTAACGAAGAATTAAATTATGCCCAACGTTTAGTCCGAATTCCCAGCAATCCTGACTATTCTTCCCTGAATTTAGCTACAGCAGTTGGTATCTGTTGTTATCAACTTAGTATCAGTTTAGAATCCCATGATTTGGAGCAGGAAGTTTCTCTCCCATCCAAGACAACAGATTTAGCTCCTTTGGATGTTGTCGAAGCATATTATCAGCAGTTAGAATCCTTACTACTAAAAATAGGTTATCTTTATTCTCATACAGCCTTTAGTCGCATGGAAAAATTTCGGCAAATCTATCATCGCACCCAATTAAAGAATCGGGAAGTTGCAATGTTACGGGGAGTATTGCGACAATTTGCCTGGGCACTGTCCCAAAGAAAAAATGATGAATCATAAAATAAAATCTACAATCCGGCTAAAAATAGATGGGTGAATTGTAGCTCTGGTATTGACAGTCACAAAATGTACGGATAAATTTTCAGTACCAAGAACTTTTATTAAGTACTTCTATTGTTCAGGATTTGTACGCATAGCATTCGAGTGGGTTATAAGGAGCAACGGTGTCAGATTCTAGTTATAAATTAACAACTTCCTCTCGACGTAAATCCCCTAACCGTCGTCCAGTTCGCCGTCCTATACAAACAGTCAAAGGTAATGAGGAAAATGGGAAAAGACGTAAAAGGATAAAAACACAATCGGGGATGGTTGTTAAAACATCACAACCTCCAAAAAAACGCTCCATCGCTGGTAGTACAAGTCATGGGAAAAAGAAGGGAAAACATTTAGTACCAGTTGACGCACCATCCAGACTGAATATAAACAGAGGCATACCTCCCCTCAAACCAGTAACAGGTAACTTTACAACTGTCAGGGTAAGGAAACAAGGATTACCGAGGAAAGTAAGAGTATCTCGTAAAACTCGATTAAAGCCCATGGCAAGGACTATTTTGTATGCCTTGCGGTTATTAATTGTGGGTGTGGGTATTGGGGCTATTATGGGTACTATATTATCTGTATTAGACCCTGCTGATCGCATGGTAACAACAGGAAATTCCTCCAATCAAAACCAAGTAGGGCAAACCCTGTCACAAACAAATCCTAACTTAGCTAGGATGAATAGGGGCTTATTTTTATCACAAGAAATATTACCCTTGAAATCTGCCGTAGGAGGCCTATTGGCAAATAATACTAAGTTGACACCTGGTATCTTTTTAGTAGATTTAGACAATGGTAATTACGTAGATTTTAATGCTGCTGCTTCTTTCCCTGCTGCAAGTACGATCAAAATCCCGATTTTAGTAGCCTTTTTCCAAGACGTAGATAAGGGGAAAATCCGGCTAGACGATCAACTAACCATGGAACGGGAGATGATGGTGGGTGGCTCTGGAGATATGAGGTTGAAACAGCCAGGTACTAAATTTACAGCCCTGGAAGTTGCCACAAAAATGATGATTATTAGCGACAATACGGCAACTAATATGCTGATTCAGCGTATGGGTGGAATGGATGTTTTGAATCAGCGCTTTCGCAGCTGGGGATTGTCCACAACTACTCTTAACAATTTATTACCAGATTTAGAAGGTACAAATACCACCAGTCCCAAGGAATTAGGGGCATTAATGGCCATGGTAGGTAAAGGAAATTTAGTCACGATGCGATCGCGCGATCGTATAATACATATTATGCGGCGTAACAGAAGAAACCATCTGCTACCAGCAGGTCTGCCAAAAGGATCTACCATTGCCCACAAAACAGGTGATATTGGCTCTATGTTAGGAGATGCAGGATTTGTAGATTTACCTACGGGTAAACGCTATTTAGCGGCAGTCATGGTACAACGTCCTCAGAATGACTCTAGTGCAGAAACATTAATCAAATCAGTTTCTCGCGTAGCCTATCAACAATTTAGTCAAGTTAATACTTTACCTGGTAATGGTTATCCCGTGCCAGGAAGTGTTCCTGGGGCTTATAGTGGGGTAAATCCACGTTTTAATAATAAAATCCCTAATACTAGTTATCCTGCCGTACCGCAAGGTAATCCGCAATATTATCCTTACCAAAGATAAATTATTTTTAGCGTTCGTGACATCTACTACCCCTACTATCCAATTTTTTGCTGGCGTTGCCGAGGACTTGAGTAACGTCAGCTTGCGAAAGAATCCGCAAACGGGAAAACGTATTGTGGTGATGATGTTTGACAGGGTTAAAGCACTGGAAGGATTTAAAAGTTTCACCAAACAATCCTTAAATTCCATGCTGTTAACTGAT
>CBZS010000030.1 GCA_000613065.1 Richelia intracellularis
ATGAAAATTCTCTGCATCAAAATTTAGCCCCAGATTCCAGTTTTACTGATATGGTGGGAGGTACACCCACCGTACTTCAGCCTGATTTGCCCCTGGGAGGTACACCCACTGTCCTACAACCTGATGAGCCAACATCTCCTCAAGTTTCCCAGACACAGTTAGCAGGAATACCCACGGAAATTCAACCTGATGAACCTACACCTCAAGAAGCTCCCGCTTCCACTCCAACATCAAAAACATTAGAACCAGCACCTACACAAACTCCAACAAATTCATCTCTAGATGAAGATGCACACAGCTTTGTTCCTCCGACAATCTTCCCCCGCCCAGGAACAGCATCACCATTGGGATTTACCCAAGTTATCCGCAGTTTCTTGCTACAACCACAGGGTTTATTCCTGATTACATTATCCACTCTGATTTCTTCCGTGTATAACGTTGCTATTAGGGTAATGTTTCAGCCAGCATCCCAGATTTTGGGAATATTTGAAGTAGAGCAATTAATTTTGCCAACTTTGGGTAATTCCTTATTAATTTTAATGCTGCGGATGTTAGTGGTAATGCCATTGATGTTAGTGTTAGCTCCAATACTTCATCCACGGGTATGGTTAGACTTACAAAGTTTGCTTGATGCTTTTAAGTCTAGGATTAACAAGCATAATAAGGATGGTAAAAAGGCTCTATTACTATGTATACTAGGCGGAGTTTTTCTATTCTTGTCTCAGATTCTACTTTATATTGCCATTGGTCAAGTATCCGTGGGTATGGCGATCGCTTTATTCTTTATCTACCCTACCATTAGTTCTTTGCTGTCTTGGTTCCTATTACGTGATTTTCCCACACCCTTTAGAGCAATCACCATAAGCACAATTTTTCTGGGGGAGTTATTGGTTTTAGGAGGTGTAGTTAGGGTAGATACTGGTAATATTTTCTTGGGTAGCCTAAGCGCGATCGCTGGTGGTGCTATGTTCGCTTTTTACGTAGTCATCACCCGTATTTGCTCTACAAAAGTACACCCGGTAACATTTACCCTCATTAACTTTGCTACCATGCTTTTCCTGTGCTTTACTGGCTTAATGGTATTACCATTTTTCCCAGTTAGTGGGTTAAGTCTCCAGGTCAATACTAATAAAATTTTAGAATTAATCTTAACAGCATTTATTCTAGGAATGCTAACCCTATGTGGCTATCTATTTAACAATTTTGGCATTCGCAAATTAGGTGCGTCCCGTTCAGCAATTATCGGAGCTTTGGTTCCTGTAATTACTGTTGTTTTTGCTGGGATTGTTATTCAGGAAAGCTTGCAACCATTACAAATTTTAGGAATACTATTACTGACATTTGGGGCAGCAGCTGTCAGTTTTGAAAAAATTCGTAATAACTAAATTCCTCCCTCCAACTCTTCATCAACATGATGAGAAGAAGTTAGGATGGGGTTAAATCTATCTTTTATTGTATGCAATACCCCAGTACTTGTTGGTTGTCAGGAGAGTAGAGAAGAGAAGGAGATAACTGGCAGTAACTAACAACTATCAACTATCAACTTCCATGATTAATATCGATTCCTGAATCATTTATACAGTGAAATTACTTATTTTCTATCAATTCTTCACATTTTACTTAGAAAAGATAGTGGGTGATTTACAATACCATAAATTAAATAAATGAGCTAGCCTGGAAGGAATTCAAGCTTATATTAATACTTCATGTTGGGATGATGTAGTGTCTAAATACATACACTTTTCAGAGTCTAAACTAAGTATCAATAATAACAATTATATGATTTCCTACTCCCTACTTTAAAATGATAAAAAGCATCACCACATGGTTAGAAAAACATGCTGTTGCCCCAGCATATAGTGGTTGGGTTTTAGCAGGAATTACTATTTGTTTCTTTGGCGCAGCCGTGAATACAATGGCTGGCTGGTTATATGTAATTAGTGGTGTTAGTTCCGCATTATTGATATTATCCGCTATTTTGCCACCGCGATCGCTGATTGGTTTAACTGTGAAAAGACTCCCTATCTCTGCAATCAGCGCCGGAGATGAGTTAAAGGTGGAGATGGAAATCCACAACGAAGGTAAGCAGTCAGTCAATCTAGTCAAAATTGCAGATATACTTCCCTTTGTACTGGGTGAACCCGTACAACAAGCCATTGAAACTATTGCTCCCCAAAGTAGCCATCGCTGGAGCTATTACTATCCCACCCAGCGCCGGGGATTGTATCGCTGGAATACTCTCGAATTAGCTAGTGCTGCACCCTTAGGGCTATTTTGGTGTCGTCGTCAGCGTCAACAGCAAACCAGTGCCATGGTTTATCCCCAAGTACTCAAATTATCCCATTGTCCCTTGGTAGATGAAATGGGGCGGGAAGATAGTCTTAGGGGCGATCCCTCTGGTACACCAATCCATACAGCCACCGAAGGCTTAACACGATCGCTTCGTCCTTACCGTATGGGCGATCCCATCCGCTTAATTCACTGGCGTACCAGTGCCCGTTATGCAGAATTACGGGTGAGAGAATTAGAGATTGTTACTAGTGGTCAAGAGATTATGATTGCCCTAGATTGTAGTAGTAACTGGTCAGAAGAAAATTTTGAACAAGCTGTAATTGCCAGCGCATCCCTTTATTTCTATGCCCAAAGACAACAAATGCAAGCGCAATTATGGACAGCATCAACAGGCTTAATTAAAGGCGAACGCCAAGTATTAGAAACTCTTGCCAAAATTAATATATCAGAAGATAACAACAATCCCCCTCCTACAAGTTACCCTGTGATATGGCTAACTAAAAATCCCATTACTCTCTCCTCTCTTCCTAGTGGAAGTAGATGGGTACTGTGGCAAGATTCCCCATCATCAGAAGCAAAAATACTATTGAAGCAAGATATGCCGGGAATTGTGATTACCAAAGAAAGATCTTTACAAGCAGAACTGCAAAAATCTTTAACTACATAGTAAACATCAATCTACTTGATTCAAAATTACAATGTACCCATAATTTATCAGAATCTGCGATCTAGCAACAATTTTGTCGAACCCCAATAAATAATCAATAGCATTGTTGATTCAACTCCAAATTAGTGTAAATAGTTGATTCACAGATATATGTTGATTCACAGATATATATCGTCATTTATCCCGTTCCAAGACTGCGGTACAATGCAAAGAAATATTTAAATTATCAACAGCAAGTTTCATGATTGAATCAGAAGTTAATACCAAATCCAGCGATAAAAATTTAGAAGCAATGAGGCATTTTTCTGAACAATATGCCAAGCGTACTGGAACTTACTTCTGTGCTGAACCTTCAGTGACAGCAGTGGTAATTGAAGGACTTGCAAAACATAAAGATGAACTTGGTGCACCTTTATGTCCCTGTCGTCACTATGAAGATAAAGAAGCTGAAGTTGCAGGTGCTTTCTGGAATTGTCCCTGTGTTCCCATGCGAGAGCGTAAGGAATGCCACTGTATGTTATTTTTAACCCCAGATAATGAATTTGCTGGCGAACAACAAGAAATACCACTGGACACTATAAAACAAGTAAGAGACACCATGGGTTAATGGAAAATCTGTCTGAAGAGTTCTGGGAAGGTGTAGAGCAATTTAACACAGGGCAGTTCTACGCTTGTCATGATACTTTAGAAGCTCTCTGGATAGAAGCATTGGAGCCAGACAAAACTTTTTATCAAGGTATTTTACAAATTGCTGTGGCACTCTACCATTTAGGTAACAAAAATGTCAGGGGTGGTGCAATTTTATTGGGAGAAGGAAGTAATCGTCTACGACGTTATCCTTCTACCTACGCCGGCATTGATGTTAATCAATTATTACACCAAAGCAAAGCTTTATTATCTGTGGTTCAACAGCTATCTCCCGAGCAGATTACTTCTGAAAATTTCCTAGTAGATCAAAATTTACCCATACCTCAAATCATCCTATCCTCTGCTAGGGATGGGGAATAGAATAGAAAAGAATACATAAATATCCCCGACTTCAAAGAAGTCGGGGATTCTTTTGTCATATAAAATTCGTAAAACCGGCTTATGGAAAGAATTTGTTGGTTTGAAAAACAGATATCTGCCAAGAAACCGGGCTTATAGTTTTTGTGTTTAAAATTAGGTGCTACCTGTAAAAGTGACTTCAGGAAATTTTAATTGAGCTTCCGTCATAGGACGCTTTCTACCTTCCTCTTGCCAGTAATTGATTACTTCTGTTGCTTTATTAAGTAATTCTACTCGTTCAACTTCAGTAATCCAATGTTTTGCTTCTAGTTCCTTTTTCAGTTCTTCCCAAGCATCATTTCTAGGCCAGAAAAAGTACTTAGTCAAAGGACTGCTACCTTTACCTACAATTTGATCGACGGCGAGAGCGACGTTGTCGTCTAACCAGAGAATTTTCAAAATAAACTTCGACAATACTACCTCCGGGAAATGTCCGGGCATAATTAACTTACTTTGCGATCGCCTATTTTAACTCAATATCATGCCTGTGAACAATTGAAGTTCACCCCTATATAAAAATTTTTTATTCCCAACCCCTTATTAGCTTAACAACAACACAAAAAACCCCGGTTTTACAACCAGGGTTAATGGGAGAAGCCCAAATGACGATGAAATCTACGTTGATACCAAAACTGATTTTTTTAGCTAACTGCAATAGCGGTCGCAAACACGGCAGCAGTAAGAAATACACTAACCACGCCTAAAAGCTTATATTGACGCTGCTGTGCAGTTGAAGGGTATTCAGCGTAATACAGCTTTGGCTCACTGGCGAAGTTGTTGAGAATACCTCTTTCGTCACTGGTGGTTTGCATGATTACTTTCCCTTGGCTTGTTAAAATATGTAAATAAATTTAACAATACTGTAATTATATGTCAAGCACTATTGACAAAAAAAGTTGTAAAGGTTTAAATGCCGTTGCTTTTCTCTGAAATTTTGCTTCCAGATAGTATTTTGTCCGGAATCGGCTGTCTGAGCTTGGTAGCTAATATTAAAGCAACGATTTATGGGAACGAAATTTCTATAACTAACAGGGGTAATTATTGTCCCCACTATATTTGTAAGCAAAAGCCCGATGATATCACCGGGCTTTTATAATGCATATTATCAGTTATCAGTTATCAGTTATCAGTTATCAGTTATCAGTTATCAGTTATCAGTTGATGATTTCCTCGCGTCTCCACGTCTCTCCCATTCCCCTGCTCTCACTCCATTTCTCTCTTCACAGTGGCATATGCCCAATCTAACCAAGGCAATAGGGCTTGTAAATCAGCAGTTTCCACCGTTGCACCACCCCAAATTCTTAATCCTGGAGGTGCTGCTCTGTAGGAAGCGATATCATAGGCAACTTCTTCCTTAGCTAAGAGTTTTGCCACTTTTTTCGCACATTCTGCTTGCTGCTCTGAGCTTAAACCGGCAAACCAACCATCCACAATTTTTAGGCATATGGAAGTGCAGGAACGAGTTTCTGGTTTTTCCGCTAGAAAGTCTACCCAGGCAGTTTTTTCTACCCATTGACTCATTGCCGCTAAATTACCTTCTGAACGGCTAATTAACCCGGACTTTCCTCCAACACTTTCTGCCCATTTTAGGGCATCTAAAGCGTCTTCTGCACATAGCATTGATGGGGTATTGATGGTATCTCCTTTAAAAATACCCGCATTCAACTTACCTTTTTTTGTGAGGCGAAATAGTTTTGGTAGGGGACGGGGTGGTTGATAGGTTTCTAAGCGTTCCACAGCCCGAGGAGAAAGAACAATTACCCCATGTTGTGCTTCTCCACCCAGAACTTTTTGCCAAGAATAGGTGAGGACATCGATTTTGTCCCAGGGGATATCCATAGCGAACACAGCTGATGTAGCATCACAAATAGTTAAACCTGTGCGATCGCTATCAATCCAATCACCGTTAGGTACTCTTACCCCAGAGGTTGTACCATTCCATAGAAACACCACATCATGGCTAAAATCAACTTGTCCAAAATCGGGTAAACTGCCGTAGGGTGCTTTAAAAACACGAGTATCAGCTAATTGTAATTCGTCGGCTACATCCGTTACCCACTCTTGACCAAAGTTTTCCCAAGCTAAGATATCTAAGGGTAATTTGCCTAGTAAAGACCATAACGCCATTTCCACTGCACCAGTATCAGATGCAGGTACAATACCCAAATGATAATCCGCTGGTATACCTAAAATTTTCTTAGATAGGTCAATTACTTCTTTTAACTTCGCCTTTCCCGGTTCAGAACGGTGGGAACGACCTAAACAAGCATTTTCTAGTAAAGAAACAGACCAACCTGGACGCTTTGCACAAGGACCTGAAGAAAAATTGGGTACTTGGGGTTTGCTAGTTGGGGGAGTTAAATTTTCTGGCATAAAACTAATTGGAACACGGTTGCTAGAGGATAATAAACCCGGTTTCTTTTACTTATTATTACTCTGCTAGAGTACCTATTTAAATTTGATGTACTCGGAATTGATGAACACGAGTATTTTTGCCATAATCATATGCAACGTCCCTTAGATAAAACGGCGATGGTGTGGGCATCTGGGCAGCAATTACAAGGTGGAAAGTATGTTATTGAGCAGGTGCTTGGACAACGTGGGTTTGGTATTACCTACAAAGCACGACATTCCATACTCAATAATTTGGTAGTTATTAAAACACCTGACGAGAGCTTGAAACATGACCCAGAATATGCAAGCTACATCAAGCGGTTTATCAACAAAGGACAGCGATTAGAAAGACTTTCGGAAACTCAGCACCCTAATATTGTCCGGGTAATACCAATTTAATATGAAGCTGCATAGAAAAGACCTTCTAAAATAAAGTTGTAAGAGGAGATAGATATTACCTGCTCAAATGTAAGTTGCTCGAACAATTGTTGTATGCGCTCACGTAAATCTTGCAAAGAAGAGAAAAGTTCGTTTTTGAGAGGTTTTTTGAGAAAGTGCCAAAGCCTTTCGATTGGATTAAGTTGATGGGAATGAGGTGGTTGAAGCAGGGGAATAATATTTTCTGGCCAATTAATCCCACAACTTGTATGAGCAGGAGCTTGGTCAATTTGTAAAATTGACCAAGCTCCTGCTAACTGCTGAGATAGCCAATCTAAAAACTGTTGAAAACAGTCACCGTTGAGTTTGAGGTACTCCTGTTGGAAATGTTTTCCTGTTAATGGTTGAATTGCACCATTAATCCAAAAATTTTCCCTTTCCCCTTTAACGTCAACAGTTGGCTTTACTCCAGAAGCAGTAATCAGTTTTCCTGTGAGGGTTTTCAATCCAACCCTAGTTTCATCCTGACACAAATAATGAAGGCACTTCCCCTGTGCTAGATGTTTTTATAGACAATTGAGAATGATACCGAGTTTTTTTTTAACTCAGATAGCAGCATTTCATCCTGTTTGTAGCTTTGAGGACGTGGTACTTTTAGTTTGGGTGCGACTCTTTTAGTAAGAGGGGGAGTGGAACTTAGACAGGTATTGGAACAGGTGGAGGGGTAGTACAACAACGAGGTTTCAGAACTTGCTTGAGCAAAGGAATACCACTAGAGTAGAAAGCCAGGTGATTGCGTTTATGTTCTTGTTGTAGATGAAACTGCCAATACTCATCCCAATCGCCACTGATGTATAAAGAACCCAGGGGTCAAACAGCCTCAGCACCCCTCATGGTCCATCTAGCCCCAGTGATATCCATCCTGTCTGTCTTTAATCAGGTGGCGACAAGCACTCTCAATCATTCCCGTGGCGATGGGGAATACAGCTTTTAAGTAATCGTCATATTTGAGGAATTTGGCATTGTTAAGTAAATATCTAGCACAGGTATCCACGGGTTTAGGTTCTTGGGGGGTGAGTTTGGGTAAAGTCGCACTCCGGCCCAGACCTGGGGCAACTGAACTTGATTTATCTTCAAGGATAAGCTGTAAACGTTTGCTCTCCCTAGCTTCTGCCTGTGTTGAAGTCTGAGAAGAAAAGACAAATGCACCTTTCCACAAATACTCAATCACATGGATAATATCCCTGTCTTAGTCCATGAGAGAGAATATTGCTGTGCTGGTAGATTAAATTCCCCATCCAAAGAAAATAGCGTATTTCTCTTTCTTCCTCCATAACCGATTCTATTGGCGATTACTGTGCCAAATAATGTGGTCAATTTCCGCGACAATTTTTTCTTGTGTGTTCTGTTTACTGAGTCTGTCCCTGCACACTCTGCCTCTATTTTATCTTGAGTGCGTTTATCAAAATATCTTTGTTTTTAACAACCGTCTCAATAGTTCGTATCCATTCTCAAGTAACTTACTCTCTATCTGGGAGTGTTCTAACCCACAAATGCTGTCTTAGTCTAACCAACTAACTATCTGTTCAAATAGTTCTCGTGCTTGTGACCAAAACATACCTTGATTTGATGTAGATCCTTGCATAGGGTGTGGAACTGTTCCTGTTTTTTCACTTTTTACAAGCCAATTCCATCAAGTACATTTTTGGCTGTCAATACTACTCTGGTTGACTTGTCATTTATTATTCTTATATCATACTCCGTACTACCAAAAGAGTCGCACCCAAATCATTTATATCTCTCCATAGCCACTCCAGACACTTGAACAGCAAGATAATTTGTCTCAGATGCAGTTCCGTTTCCAAGGGAGGTTCATCACTGTATAAATCACCAGGAGGAAATATAACATATTCTGTAATGCCTTTGGGAGCCACTTGAGTCTCTAATTCTTTTGCCAGGGAGATGGTAGAGGATGGGGTTGTTTTCTATGATGAACTTATTGTAACTCTAGGACCGGATTGCAGAATTACAGGATTTACGCAATTGTCACAATTGGTGGGTGGTTGGTGGGTGATGTTATGAGTCTTATTGCTACGTTCAAATATTTTTACGTGTCACGGACCCTACACTTCCTATGGTTGCGATCGCAACCATAGGAAGTTTTACCAATACTTTTCTTATAATTAGAATATTTCCCATGAACCAGGTAGATTACCTCCGCATTAGTTTAATCGAACGCTGTAATTTTCGTTGTCAGTACTGTATGCCAGAGGGTGCTGAACTTAACTATGTGCTTCAGCAAAACTTACTAACGGATACTGAGTTACTCACCCTAATCAGAAAGGTTTTTATCCCTCTAGGTTTTACTCGATTTCGCTTAACTGGGGGAGAACCTCTATTACGTCCCAATGTGGTGGATTTAGTCGCAAAAATTGCCGCACTGCCCCAAAGCCAAGATTTATCTATGACTACCAATGGGTTTTTGCTATCTCCCATGGCACAAGGTCTTTATGATGCAGGTTTAAACCGCTTGAATATTAGCCTAGATTCCCTAGATGCAGACACTTTTGACTTAATTATTGGCAATCGAGGTAAAGGGCGTTGGCAAACTGTCTGGGACGGGATTCAAGAAGCTTTTCGGGTGGGGTTCAACTTCTTAAAATTAAATATAGTAGTAATTCCTGGTGTGAATGATGGGGAAGTCCTGGATTTAGCTGCTTTGAGCATTGACAAAGAATGGCACGTCCGCTTTATTGAATTTATGCCCATTGGTAACGGCGAATTATTTAGTGATCGCGGTTGGATATCTTCAGAAACATTAAGGGAACAAATTCGCGGTCGCTGGGGGTTAACTACATCTCAAGTTCGTGGTAATGGACCAGCAGATATTTTTAAAATACCTGGAGCGAAGGGCACTTTGGGATTTATTAGTCAAATGTCAGAATGTTTTTGCGATCGGTGCAATCGGATGCGTCTGAGTGCTGATGGTTGCCTACGTCCTTGTTTACTTAATGAAACAGCTCAAATTGACTTAAAGACTTCCCTACGTAAAGGTATTAGTGCCAACGAGTTACGGGAACAAGTTCAATACTTATTAACAATCAAACCAGAAATTAACTTTAAACAGAGGGATGATGGGACAAATACAGGTGTCTACACCCGTACCATGTCACAAATTGGCGGATAGGTGATTTTGGATTCAATGGGAAATGGGGAATGTTGACAGTTGTACAAGTTTATCCTTGTTTCCTTCCTTCAAAAAAGACAGAGACGCGTTTGTTCGCGCCTCCAGTAGTAATCTGACTTAAGCCATCCGTGAATAGTATTCCACCACGAGTAGCTCATTAATTTGCAGCGCCACCCATTCACGCTCAACGACACCGTTAACTTTGCCCTCCAGTTTGTTTTTATCAAACTCCAAATGACTGGGAAGATTTGCCAAACCAGGATATTGCAAGTTGGTTTCCACCATCTCGCGAGATTTATCTCGGTTTCTGACACCAATCATTTCACCGGGGCGACATTGGTAGCTAGCAATATTTACTACTTTGCCATTAACAGTTACGTGACCATGGTTAACTAATTGACGAGCTGCGGGAATGGTAGGAGCCATACCCAACCGGAAAACGGTATTATCCAAACGCATTTCCAGTAATTGCAGCAAGAGTTGTCCAGTAGAACCTGTGACTCGTCTTGCTTTACGGATATAACGCAGTAACTGGCTCTCACTCAAACCATAATTGAAACGGAGCTTTTGTTTTTCTTCTAGACGAATCGCATATTCAGAACGCTTTTTCCGATTCTGACCATGTTGACCAGGGGGGTAAGCGCGTCTAGCACTTTTACGAGTTAATCCTGGTAATTCTCCCAGGCGACGTGTAATTCTAAGACGAGGTCCTCTATATCGGGACATGAGATTCCTTAACTAATCCTGTTTAAACTTTACCCAAATAGCTAATCTTAGCATTCATTGCCAATGTTGCATATAGCGATGATGCTAAATAAATCAATTATTGATTTTTACTAAAGCTGATGGCTAACATACTTTGTTTTCGATTTCTCTCCAGTAATATGAGATAGCATAGTAGCCTTGGGTGTTTGGAGAATAAACAATGTTAAATCACAAAAATCTCTTGACAACTGCTTTCAAGGGAATCTGTTTACCTGTTTTAACTTTACTGGCAAGCATACCAACGTCTTTACCTATACAAGCTGTCACAACTTCTGCAAAAGATTATCGCCTCTGTGCATTTCAGTTACTCAAGCTTGGCATCAGTGAAGAGAATGCCTCAAAAGCCTGTTCCAATGCTCTTTATCCTGAAGATATATCTGCCTGTGTAATCAAAATTGAGCGGCAAACAAAGTTAGCTGCTCAAGATGTACTGAACACCTGCGAGAAATCACGTTATCCCTTGGATTTAGCTAAATGTGTCAATGGCATTAGTTATAACCTTGACCAAGAGGAGGCTAAACCTGCCGTTTTAGACTATTGTGGTCGTAGTTTATTACCTGTTAGATTCGCTAATTGTGTAGTTGGTTTGCGGACAGAAATCAAATCTGAACCGGTAAAAGCCATGGATAGTTGTATTGATACTAAGAATTTAGTTATCAATCCCGAACCTTCTTTTATTCCAGCGGGTCAAGAACAACCAAAGTTTGCTCCTACTTTTGAAACCCAACCTACACCAGGAACCATAACACCAGAAAACCCAGAACAATAATTTATAGGTATTGAAATATTGATTCAAGTTAGTATTTAAAGTTTCGCCCCTTGTGGGCGAAAAATATTACTCTATATTGATATGGTGTGAAAATCAACTACTGGCAACGAAGTTGCCAGTAGTTGATTTTCCTTTTGTTTGGAACCTCCAGGCCCTATATCTACGGAAGGTCATCTTTCTTTCCAAACACCATCTGTAATATCATGTGAGTTCCGCCTTCTTCGTGATATTTATCTGCCCAGTCGCGGATAATTTCATCAAGTTCTGACATTGCTAGTTCTAGCTTTTCAGCGGGGATATCCATTTCTTCTAAAACTCGCATGACTCGACCTTTTCGTTCTGCCCAATCTTTCATCATGCGGAAATACCGAGCGGTATCTTCTACCATGATGTAGGTACGCTCTTGTTCATCAACTGGTGAATAGAACGGACGGACAAGGGCATAAAAAGGCATTCCCCAAGGAGAATCAACCCGCACTACAGTCCCTGAATATAGCAAACGTCGCTTGATATGTTCCGCTAAAGCTTCGCTCAAAGGCATTTGATGCTCTTGAGGCAAATCTTCTTGCGAACGCTTATGCAAAAATTCAATTAATTCTAAAAATTCAAAAGATGTTATTAGGTGAGCATCTGGCAAATCACCAGGTAATTTCTGCTCTATCTGCCTTTTCTCATCACTTGTCAAACTTGTTCCAGGGATACGAGAACGTCCTGGAACCCAGGGATATTTCTCTAACCACACGTAGGGAAATTGGATCAGATACCTCGGCTCTTGAGAACCTAGCATCTTCAGCAATTTACCTTCTGTTAATGCTTGTCTAACTTCTTCTACAATAGCTTTGACCCGTTTTGGCTCTAGGTGGTGCAAATGACCAGTCATACGCAGGTTTTGACCCTGCTCTAAATAGGTCATATAGATAGCACACTTTGCTGCTGTAGCTGCCGCATCTAAGAATGCCCCGTGCCTATGCCCGCTAGTCCGCATTGCACTGAAAGCCAGATATAGCATGATCTGATCCATTGCGCTGGGACCAAGGCGTTTGATCAGATCTATGTCGTTACTCATATTTACAGACAATTTAATATCACTTTTACAACTTAATATCACTTTTACAACTGTATCAGTCAAATTAAATTAAACAGTATACACCTGACTTGATGTAATGTCTCTAGCTGAGATAGATCATTACTTTTTGTATTTGTGTGTGAATATTTTCATAACAGCACACATCTGTATCGAAAAGCACATCAAGTCTGCCGCTCAACGTCAAATATTTTAGCATTTCTTAATTACGAATTCAAATGTATTTTCTATGTATAAAGTTTACGTGGTTGTTCTCCGCTTAAGGTAGTGAAAAGAACTGAGTCTATAAGTTGATTAAGTTTTGATGTTGCTTGTTCATAATCAACACCAGAAAGACAGTGTAACTATCATTGGTTGTTATTTAGTTGTATAGAAAGCCTAGGATTTTATTATTTGTGCTTCAGATAAAATACTATATTTATGATTTAAAATTATAATTAATAATACTCTTTTACCGGATTTCTCACAAGTGAGAAAAAAACACTTGAATGAGCCAGATTTAGGATAAATTAATTGGCACATTGTCAAATTCATTGCAGATGACAAGGACTACGAAGTAAAAACCGAGGATAGAAAAGATATATATAATACATCAAAATCTAAACATACTTAAGTTAGAACAAAATAGTGATAAAATTTGACACACCAACTTGTTGAGTTAAATCAAGTAAATTAACCCAGCAAGATAGTTATTTAAAATCAGAGAGCGCTATTACTTCTTAATCTGAAGTTCCCCTTTGACGAAAAGCAAAATCTATGATTAGTGGGACTGACAGAGATTTAAAGTCCAAGGTTACTGGGTACAAATCATGCTAAATTAGAGTAAATCTATTGCTCTTTTTTGTATAGCTGTAGGCTGAGTAATCTTCTCAAAAACGAAGGATTTACTACCAATTGTTGTAGAAATTGTATTTTTAACAATTGTAGCTAAATCATCCAATAAAGTTTGGAAGCTATGAACGGGCAAATTATCTGAGGTACGCTTTTTGTTCGCTTTATTTTTAGCGTTTTCGCTCTTTTTGGCAGGAAGGAGATACAACAGACTCTTGTCTCGCTGCTGCTTCCCAATCATCTTCATCAAAAAGTATTGGAGCTAAAAGTTATCGCATATGCCATTCTACATAATAAGACAACATACATAGAAATATATGGGCTTTTACACGTTCGGCTGTATAGTGGTAAATTGGACGAACTTTTAAATCAACAGTTTTATAACTACGGAAAGCTTGTTCTACTTGTGAGAGATTTTTATCGGCTTTTACCGTATCCGTAGCAGATAAAGTTTCTTCATCCAAAGATGTACGAATTAAAATATATAAACCATCCAATACTGCTTGTGCATCAATTTTTTACTGATTTCTATGATATGAAAAACTGTTATCTTGTATCTCAATTATGAAATGTTTTTCAAAATTAAATTTATTGATAACTTTACCTACTCTTACACCAATATTATCCTCGCCTTTTAGTGGACGAGCTTTTCTCGAAGTTGCTGCAACAATTTTATCTAATTCCTTTTCTGTTGCTTGTAATAATTCCAGGGTAAGCGCATCTCAAATTCTATTGACAAGCAGGTTGAGAGGTATCATCATCATGTTGGGATAAACAAGCAGTAAGAACAGTCAGCATATAATTATTATCCATAGCGGCTCGATATAGCGGCTCGATTAGATTTTTGGCGATTACTACGTTTCAAAGATTGCTCTAGGTTTAAAGCATTAAGAGCTATTCGCCGCAGAAGTGCTAAGTTTTGTGGAGCATGACCAGTACGGACACCACAAGCATCTTCAGAAAAAGTGACATCTAAAGTCCAATGCAACCGATTTTCCACACCCGAACGAAGACGAATCACTTGTCCTAAGTTACGAGCATCACAATTTAAACTAGTTAGATAAAACTGAACTTCAGGGGTTGTTTGATTCCAAAGATGTGGCACCCGCACAACCATGACAACCCATTTAAGACCAACCCAATTGTCTTGGTTATGCAAAGTTTGCAGTTGAGAAATAGGAACACACCAAATTTGACGTTTTTCAATACGATGATGACCTTTCTCTACCCGTTTATCATAACTATGGATAATACCTTTAAAGCCTTGAGATAACTGTTGCTCAAACCCATTTTTCACTTGTCCGTAAAGTGTAGGATGATTACCTTTGAGTGCTAATACTCATCCCAATCCCCACTGATGTATAAAGAACGCAGGCGTAAAACAGCCTCAGCACCCCTCATGGTCCATCTAGCCCCAGTGATATCCATCCTGTCTGTCTTTAATCAGGTGGCGACAAGCACCCCCAACCCCGTGGCGATGGGGAATCCAGCTTTTAAGTAATCGTCATATTTGAGGTCTTTGGCATTGTTAAGTAAATATCTAGCACAGGTATCCACGGGTTTACGTTCTTGGGGGGTGAGTTTGGGTAAAGTCGCACTCCGGGGCATACCTGAGGCAACTGAACTTGATTTACCTTCAAGGATAACCTGTAAACGTTTGCTCTCCCAAGCTTCTGCCTGTGTTCAAGTCTGAGAGGATCTTTTAAAAGGTGGGAGGTATGATAAAAAAGCTCACAAGGCATATGCTGAGAATTATAGAAAACAGCACCCCGTGAGCAAATGACTAAGAATTATCCTAGCAATTTAACGTGGGAACAGTGGGAGTTAATCCCACAGCTGTTTCCAGAGGCAAAAGCAGGTGCTCGTCCACGTACAACAACATGTATGTACCCAGTAGTAAACGCGATTTGATACGTACTGTGTCAAGGATCTACATGGCGGGCATTACCAGGAGATTTACCACCTTGGTCTACAGTCTATGGCTATTTCAGAAGATGGGGCAAAGACCTTACTTGGCTTCAGGTTCATGACAAACTATATCAATGGGTTCGGGTAGGAGCCAGTGGAAAACCAACTCCATGGGAAGCAGCCTTTGATAGCCAATCAGTTGAAACCGCAACCATGATTTGTACGGATGTTGGTTTCGACCCAGGAAAACAAATACATGGACGTAAGCGATTTATTACGGTTGACTTGTTAGGGCTAGTTTTGCGAGTCTTGGTTACTTCTGCAAGTGTGCCAGAACGTGCAGGGGCTAAACTAAACGTGCACGTTCTGGCAGGTTTATCAGATGAAAGATAAAGTTAAAAGACTGCACACTATCTGGATGGATGGAGGATATCGGGGGGAAGATTTTGCCCACTGGATAATCGATGTTTTTCGTTGGATTGTGGAAGTGGTTCTCAGACCCTTAGAAAAGAAGGGTTTTACCCTTTTACCAAAACCTTGGGTTGTACAACGAACTTTCGGGTGGCTCAATTGGTGTAGAAGATTAAGTAAGGACTATGAAAGGCTACCTGAAACTTCTGAGACTTTAATTTATATTGCAATGATACGTATCATGGTCAGGCGAGTTGCATGATTTGTAACTTACTTCGACTTTTAAAACATCCTCTGAGAATAAAAGACAAATGCAGCTTTCCACAAAGACTCAATCACATGGATAATATCCCTGTCTTAGTCTATGAGAGAGAATATTGCTGTGCTGGTAGATTAAACTCCCCATCCAAGGGAAATAGCGTATTTATCTTTCTTCCTCCATAACCGATTCTATTAGCGATTAGTGTGCCAAATAATGTGGTCAATTTCCGCGACAATTTTTTCTTGTGTGTTCTGTTTACTGAGTCTGTGCCTGCACACTCTGCCTCTATTTCATCTTGAGTCCGTTTATCAAAATATCTTTGTTTGTAACAACCGTCTCAATAGTTCGTATCCACTCTCAAGTAACTTACTCTCTATCTGGGAGTGTTCTAACCCACAAATGCTGTCTGAGTCTAACCAACTAACTATCTGTTCAAATAGTTCTCGTGCTTGTGACCAAAACATACCTTGATTTGATGTAGATCCTTGCATAGGGTGTGGAACTGTTCCTGTTTTTTCACTTTTTACAAGCCAATTCCATCAAGTACATTTTTGGCTGTCAATACTACTGTGGTTCACTTGTCATTTATTATTCTTATATCATACTCCGTACTACCAAAAGAGTCGCACCCAAAGACTTTTGGGTTAATGGGTTCAAACACCCGTCGAAAGGTATCTGCACTTGGGATGCCCTCTGGTAAAGCTAAAAACTGCTCCAACCAGTCGTATTTACTCAATCTATAATTTTCCATGTCCTCCCATCCCTTACCCCCTGCAATCACTGATAGTATTCCAATGATTTAAATATCTGTTAATAAATGGACACGGGTTCTTTCTACAGGTGGGTCTTCTATCTCACTAAAAACTAATGACATTTTTTCTGTCAATGCAGTGGCATTGGCTATACTCAAATTTTTTGAGCTTTTAATCTTTGGTTTTGAAGATTTGAAACCCGTATGCGCAAGCCTTCTTGTCAGAGATAGGATTAGACTAAGCCGTTCAGTTAAGATACACCCTTTGCGTCCTTAGCATACGACTTAACTTCTTTAATACTTAAACTCCATTTTTGTGCCCCACGAGTGTTCCAGGAACTGGGGAAGATTGGGTGGCATAGGGGAGTGGCTGGTGGGGGTATGAGTGTTTGTTGGGCTTACTCAAGGTCTTGATGCCCCTACCTGGCACCACGGAATCTAGGGAAGCGTTCCCCAGTTGCGTCAACTTTTTTTGGCGATGCCCCTCCAGTACCCCCCCAAAGGGCGTTGACGTTCGCACTTGACAATCAAGACATACCTCACAATTATGTATAACAATCTGTAATTTTCACTACAAAATTAGATGCGGTTACCCTGCTTCTAACCCCCATGCTCCCGGGTCTAAGTTGGATGCACGAAGTTTTGCAGCAAGTAAATGTTTACCACAAAAAATATAAAGGGGAGCATAACAATATCCTTTGTAATACGAATTAAAGAATGTTTCTTCTTGATGACCATGAACTAAATCATCCGTCAAATCTAAATCTATTATTATCTGTCGCGGTGGCTGATGATAAGATTCTAAAAATAGCTCAACTAAAAGTGTTTCTATCGCCTTAGCATCATAGTCAATACGATGATACCGACTATTTTCTATTGAAGATACGTCTTCTGGACAATGTTCGAGACGATTTAAGGTGCTTTTCCCCGCCAAAGTAGTTAATTCTTGTTCTGAGTTAATAACCTTTCCTTCCGCAAGTGCGAATATTGGATCGTGACGTATAATTTCATGGTCATTTATGTCTTCATACCCCATGATTAAGCCATATATATATCCTTTATCCTTTGTGCAATTAAGTTATGAACTGGATATAAAACTTTATTGGGGTCTCGGTAATCTTTGAAACATCTTGCAAATCGTGATGTTATTTCTCTTTTTCTGTCTAGTTCCGCAATTAATGTTAACTAACCCTGCATCGGATGTTACAGGGTCTCCCTTTAAATTGACTACAACTGGACATGACTTTACTTGTCCAAATACAAACTGTTCCGGTATAGAATGAATTGGGTGCGACTCTTTTGGTAGTACGGAGTATGATATAAGAATAATAAATGACAAGTCAACCACAGTAGTATTGACAGCCAAAAATGTGCTTGATGGAATTGGCTTGTAAAAAGTGAAAAAACAGGAACAGTTCCACATCTATGCAAGGATCTACATCAAATCAAGGTATGTTTTGGTCACAAGCACGAGAACTATTTGAACAGATAGTTAGTTGGTTAGACTCAGACAGCATTTGTGGGTTAGAACACTCCCAGATAGAGAGTAAGTTACTTGAGAGTGGATACGAACTATTGAGACGGTTGTTACAAACAAAGATATTTTGATAAACGCACTTAAGATGAAATAGAGGCAGAGTGTGCAGGCACAGACTCAGTAAACAGAACACACAAGAAAAAATTGTCGCGGAAATTGACCACATTATTTGGCACAGTAATCGCCAATAGAATCGGTTATGGAGGAAGAAAGATAAATACCCTATTTCCTTTGGATGGGGAGTTTAATCTACCAGCACAGCAATATTCTCTCTCATGGACTAAGACAGGGATATTATCCATGTGATTGAGTATTTGTGGAAAGCTGCATTTGTCTTTTATTCTCAGACTTAAACACAGCCAGAACCTTGGGAGAGCAAACGTTTACAGCTTATCCTTGAAGGTAAATCAAGTTCAGTTGCCCCAGGTATGCCCCGGAGTGCGACTTTACCCAAACTCACCCCCCAAGAAGGTAAACCCGTGGATACCTGTGCTAGATATTTACTTAACAATGCCAAATACCTCAAATATGACGATTACTTAAAAGCTGGATTCCCCATCCCCACGGGGGTGATTGAGGGTGCTTGTCCCCACCTGATTCAAGACAGGATGGATATCACTGGGGCTAGATGGACCATGAGGGCTGCTGAGGCTGTTTTACCCCTGGGTTCTTTATACATCAGTGGCGATTGGGATGAGTATTGGCAGTTTCATCTACAACAAGAACATAAACCCAATCACCTGGCTTTGTACTCTAGTGGTATTCCTTTGATCAAGCAAGTTCTCAAAGCAAAGCTCGTTGTTCTACTACCCCTCCACCTCTTCCAATACCTGTCTAAGTTCCACTCCCCGTCTTACTAAAAGAGTCGCACCCGAATGATTTTTATTTGGCATCATCCTTTAAACTGCTGAGGTTCTTTTGCAATATACATACAACTTGGCAGTTTTAGACCCCTCTTTTTTCAATCTTGCTGAGAAATCCGGGTTTAACCCTGGTATGACAAGTGCAGAGTCCAGGAAACTGACAGCCTTGGGGCTTTACCCTTAAAACACCCGCTGTACAGGCTTCTTAAGACACCGAGAAAAGTATAGGTATGGATAAAGGGCATCAGCTTTCCTAAGTAAAATCAGTTATGTCACATACTCTACTAAGTAATATGATGTTAATTTCACACTAGCATATATAAAAAATATGTATGTCCCAATACAATATTTTGGTAAACAAAAATAGATCAATTTCTATGGTTATAATTTTGGGCGCGAAAACTGCGCCCACTTGATTTATTTGTCTGCCAGTCTAACTGAACAAAAGCATTACCTATTCAGTTTTTTTGCAACTAACTGGTTTGTTAATTTAGGATCAGCACGTCCACCAGTTTCTTTGAGGACTTTACCTACAAAGAACCCTAATAGTTTAGTTTTTCCGGCACGATACTTTTCTAACTCACTGGGATTCTCAGCAATTACCTTTTCAATGATGGGTTCGAGAACACTAGGATCGGAAATCTGCTCCGCACCTTTAAAAGTCTCTTCTGCTGACTTCCCAGCTAATAATTCAGGGAGCTTATCCTTAGCTTTTTTATTGCTAATAGTTCCTTTTTCAATCAAAGATATAGTTTTTGCTAGGTTTTCTGGCGTTAAAGCCAACTCTGTAATTGTTAGTTTTTGTTTGTTTAAATATGCGGCGATATCTTGAGTAATCCAGTTAGCAGCTTGTTTGGGATTAGCGCCTGCTGCAATAGTAGCTTCAAAATACTCAGCAGTACCTTTTTCTTCTGTTAATACCCTGGTATCATAGGCAGAAAGCCCCAAATCTTTTTCATAGCGTTCGCGTTTTTGCGCTGGCAATTCTGGTAATTTCTCACGCCATCCATTTAGCTGCTCCGGTGAGATTTCAATTGGTGCTAAATCGGGTTCAGGGAAGTAGCGATAATCACTAGAACCTTCCTTACTCCGCATACTAATGGTGCGTTGGGAACCTTCTTCCCATAGACGAGTTTCTTGGAAAATCTTTTCACCAGCCTCAATAGCTGCTATCTGGCGTTCAATTTCATAATCGATCGCTTTTTGAATCGCACTAAAGGAGTTCATGTTCTTAATCTCGACTTTAACACCAAACTCCTTTTGGCCCACTGGACGCACGGAAATATTCACATCACAACGTAAAGAGCCTTCTTGCATATTGCCATCACTTACCCCGAGGTAACGCACAATTCGGCGTAATTCTTGGGCATATTCAGCAGCTTCTTGCCCAGTACGTAAATCTGGTTCAGAGACAATTTCTACTAAAGGAACACCAGCGCGATTATAATCTACCAGGGAGTAAGAAGAACCAGCCAAGCGATCACTTCCTGCGTGAACTAATTTACCAGCATCTTCTTCCATATGTAACCGGGTAATGCCAATCTTTTTCCGAGTAGCATTACCATCTTTATCTACCAACTCAATTTCTAACCAACCATGTTCAGCGATGGGTAAATCGTATTGGGAGATTTGATAATTCTTAGGTAAATCAGGGTAAAAATATTGTTTGCGGTCAAATTTGCTATAGCTAGCAATTTGACAGTTGAGAGCTAAACCAGCTTTTGCTGCATATTCCAGTACTTTTTCATTTAGTACGGGTAATACTCCAGGTAAACCCATACACACTGGGTCAATATTAGTATTGGGATCGGAACCAAAGGCGGTAGAACTATCGGAAAAGATTTTTGTGTTAGTACTTAGCTGACAATGGGTTTCTAAACCAATAATCGCTTCATACTCAGTTTTAACCGGAGTAGCAGAAGTCATAAAATCAACAATGAAAAATCTTCTTCAGGGTACTATTGTAGTCCTTTGGTAGTTAAAGGGAAAAAGGGAAGGGTGAACATTTTATAGTTTGCTTATTGCTTAATGGTGTAAGAGTTACTTGCTAATGCTTTGGAGTCATAAGTTCAAAAGAATTACACTTTTCTGAGTGTCTGCATAGTTCTTTTGCAATTATGAACCTTGAATGACAGCTGAACGTGCCGGAAAATGTCAAAATTAAATGTGTTTTGCAAACTGATAATTCAGCGCAAGCGATCGCAGCTTTGTGAGTGCGTAAATTTAAGAGGGTTATATTTGTAATCTATGGGCAGGCAACGAGTTCTTTCTGGAGTCCAACCAACTGGTAATCTACATTTAGGCAACTACCTGGGTGCAATTCGCAACTGGGTTGAAGCTCAAAGCGAGTACGAAAATTATCTGTTTATCGCTGATTTACATGCTATTACTGTACCCCACGATCCAAAAACCCTAGCCGCTAATACCTATACCCTAGCTGCTTTATACTTGGCCTGTGGTTTGGATCTCAGCCATTCTACTATTTTTGTTCAATCCCATGTTTCTGCCCATTGTGAGCTAACTTGGTTACTTAATTGCGTCACTCCCCTCAACTGGTTGGAAGATATGATCCAGTTTAAGGAAAAGGCGGTAAAACAGGGGGAAAATGTCGGTGTTGGATTATTAGACTATCCCGTACTCATGGCAGCTGATATTTTACTTTATCAAGCAGATAAGGTGCCTGTTGGGGAAGATCAAAAACAACATTTGGAATTGACTCGGGATATTGTCAATCGTTTTAACCATCTATTTGCCAAAAAAGGTAAATCTGTGCTGAAGTTACCAGATCCTTTAATTCGGAAACAAGGGGCAAGGGTAATGAGTTTAACTGACGGCACTAAGAAAATGTCCAAATCAGATCCTTCAGAGTTAAGCCGGATTAACTTGTTAGATTCTGCGGACGAGATTAGCAAAAAAATTAAGCGTTGCAAAACCGATCCCATTCGTGGCTTAACATTCGACGATGCAGAACGTCCAGAATGTCATAACCTTCTCATGTTGTATATGCTCCTCTCTGGCAAAAGCAAGGAAGAAGTCGTAATTGAATGTCAAGATATGGGTTGGGGTCAATTTAAGCCTTTGCTAGCAGAAACCACCATTACAGCCCTCAAACCCATCCAGGAGAAATACCAGCAAATAATGGTAGACAAGGGGTATTTAGAATCTGTATTGCGGGATGGTAGAGAAAAAGCTGGGGCTATAGCCCAACAAACATTAAGCAAAGTAAAAGCTGCCATGGGTTACTCTATGCCTCTATGAGGTTTCGCCGTTAAGTGCTA
>CBZS010000031.1 GCA_000613065.1 Richelia intracellularis
CTCTTACAGCCATAATAAGTCTTTAAAAAAGTATGATACGGGAGAAAATAGAAATCACTACTTTTGATTATCTTTCTCTGGGTCGGTTTTTGGAGGACTAGGTAATGGTTTTAACTCATTAGTTTTTGCGGGTATGGCTTGTTTCCATTCTGATAAGTCCCGATTTACAGCATTAGCAAAATCTTTTGATACTAATCTGAAGTTCCCCCGGAGCATATGTACTAAACAGACCTTTAAGCTTTAACCTTCCAAAGTTTGAGGGTTTTTACACAAAAGACCTGTACCTATGTCATTAAACATTTAATTATTTTTTTAGTGGATAAATATGAGAGAATTGTAGTCATGTATATAGAACGTATTCCTAACAGAAACTCTCCCCCAGCCGTTCTGCTTCGCGAGTCATACCGTGAGGACGGAAAAGTTCGTAACCGTACCCTTGCCAATGTTTCAAAACTGCCTTCGGAAACGGTAGATGATTTAAAAATTCTGCTTAAAGGAGGTAAAGCAGTAGAAGATTTAGAATAAATATTTAAAATCATTCGTAGCCGTCCTCATGGTCATGTGGCGGCAACACTATCAAGCTTAATAAAATTAGGATTACATACCTTAATTGATAGTTAAAACAGCAGAATAAGCAGGGTAAGCGCATCTAATATTGTAGTTAAAATTACAGATTGTTGTACATAATTGTGAGGCATGTCTTGATTGTCAAGTGCCAACGCCAACGACGGGCACTTCGTGCCTAAGCGCAGGCTACGCCAACGCCCTTTGGGGCGGTACTGGAGGGGCATCGCCAAAAAAAGTTGACGCAACTGGGGAACGCTTCGCTAGATTCGGTGCTGCTAGGTAGGGGCATCAAGACCTTGAGTAAGCGCAATAAACACTCATACCCCCAGCTGGCACTCCGCTACGCCACCGAATCTTCCCCAGTTGGTGGATCACTCGTGGGGCACAAAAATGGAGATTTAAGTATTAAACCCACATTCGGCAGGTGCGATCGCAAAATGTTCTATTGTTGAAATATGAGTTTTTCAGAATCACAAATCAAAGTACAAGATATCGAGCACTTAGGCATAGTGGCAGGGATTATTGATGAAATGAGTTTGGTTGATTTGTTCAACCAACTGCTTGGAACTCATCCCCAAGAAATAATCAGCCCAGGCCAAGTGGTCAAAGCAATGATTATCAATGGCTTAGGCTTTATCTGTGCACCACTATATTTATTTGAGAAGTTCTTTTAAGGGATTGCAACGGAACATTTATTGGGAGAGGGAATACAACCAGAACATTTGAACGATGAACCCTTGGGCAGAGTCTTAGACAAACTATATGATGCAGGATTAACGGAAATTTTTATCCGAGTCCCACTATCAGCAGCAGGTAGATTTGGAGTGAAAATGGACAGCTTCCACTTGGATTCAAGTTCATTTCATGAATCTATCCCACTAATATAGTTTTGTTAATCCAAATATGGATTGTTCCAAGAGACAAAAAAGCATCAAAAAAGCTGAAATTCTTTCCCATCTGACAACAAACAAGACGACGATATTTTTTTTGAAACCATGGGAAACAACGTTCTTGTTGTCAGATGGGACGGAAATATTAATGGGTCTGGCCTTGTTCTTCTTTGTCTTCCAAACCCGCTTGGGCCATTGCGGGCTAATACCACGTCTACGTAAAGCAGCGCGCTTATCCTTAGAATCGTAGCCTTTGTCAGCAGCAAGCACTTTCAGGGGTTTATGGGGTCTACCGCGTTTGTTGGTCTTAACCTTTACACTGTCTAGAAGTGGTATCACCTGATCTGTTTCACTACCATTGGCAGGTGTGGTGGGATTGGATAAAGGCATTCCTGAGCCTTCAGTAAGAGTGTGTATTAAAATACCCTTTCCTTTTCCACCGTAAGCAACACCATCACCACCGCCCTTTCCAGGGGGAAAAAGACCGGTCCACCGCGCCATAACTCCAGTTGATTAACCCTTTCTCTTGTCCAATCCCCAATATTCGTGCTTGTAAAGCCTCTAAGGTCCCGTCCAACTGCCAACGTTTGAGCCATCGATGTGCAGAGCTGTTTGATGCCCATATTTCTCCTTTTGGAACGTCAGACCAACGACACCCTGTTATCAATATATACAGTAAGGTATTGAGTACATAACTAAATGAAGAATGTGGCATTCCTCGTTCGCGTTTCTCTGGCGGTTTCGGAAAAATATCCTCAAACAAAGACCACTCCAAATTACTCAGTCCTTCAAAACGTCCAGCCATCAGATGATATAACCCCTCTTACTCAACAGGCATATTATCACCTTATGTTATTAGTGGGATAGGTTCTTTATTCTCAGACTTCAACACAGGCAGAAGCTTGGGAGAGCAAACGTTTACAGCTTATCCTTGAAGGTAAATCAAGTTCAGTTGCCACAGGTATGCGCCGGAGTGCGACTTTACCCAAACTCACCCCCCAAGAACGTAAACCCGTGGATACCTGTGCTAGATATTTACTTAACAATGCCAAATACCTCAAATATGACGATTACTTAGGTGATTTTTGAACAATAAATTACCAGCTAAAGCGGTTGAATCAAGATATCCCATTTGGGCAACAGTGGATTTCGCTGTAATCTAGACTCGACTTGTTTCATAGCTTTCTTTGTTAGAG
>CBZS010000032.1 GCA_000613065.1 Richelia intracellularis
TCCCAACATGATGATACCTCTCAACCCGCTTGTCAATAGAATTTGAGATGCACTTACCCTGCAAATAATCCCCATCCTATGCAGGGATTTCCTCAAGTTTGTTTCATAAAAAATACTATTTCTAATCCCCATAGAATTATTGGAGATTACACCTATTACGAGGAACCAGAAGATTCGGAAAACTTTGAACTAAAGGTGCTTTATCACTTCCCATTTATTAGTCATAGACTCATTATAGGTAAATTTTGCGCCATCTCAAGAGGTGTGAAATTTCTTATGAATGGTGCAAATCACAAAATGTCTGGTTTCTCCACATATCCTTTTGAATATTTTGACAAAAGTTGGGAACGTGTAACTCCACAGTCTAATGAATATCCTTTCAAAGGAGATACTGTAATTGACAATGATGTTTGGATTGGCTATGAAGCAGTAATTATGCCAGGTGTAAAAGTTGGTGATGGAGCAATTATTGCGGCTAAATCCGTAGTTACCAAAGATGTCTCACCCTACACTTTTGTGGGGGGAAATCCAACAACATTAATCAGACAAAGATTTACCGATGAAGTAATTCAGATGTTGCTAAAAGTTTCTTGGTGGGACTAGGATCTTGACAAAATGACTCAAAACTGGGAAAAAATTGTCAGTCATGATATTCAAAGTTTAAAATTATTGCTAGACCGTTCATTTTTTTTATTCATACATTTTTTGTGTCATTATTGTGTCCATTCATCGCAATTTTAAAAACAATGCAACACATAATTAACATCTAAGGGCAGGTAATCCTGCCCTATAAATTCAAGCTATTGGATACTAGATTATGTAAGAAATTAGGCGTTAATTTGGCACCAATGGTGAGCCTTACCTACATAAAGATTAATTTGGAAAAATTGTAATTATCACCTTACACGTGTTAATTAAATTTATCCACCGTAATTCCAGCCAGTAGTTTCTAATAGTAGCTGTTTCCCTTCACGGTGAACTCCAGAAGCAATTACTTCACCAACATAAACAGTGTGATCCCCTTTTTCCACTCCATCAACTACGTTACATTCTACATAGCCTAAAGAATCAGAAATAATAGGACAACCTGTTTCACCAAGGTAAAATTCTACATCCTCGAATTTATTACCTACCTGACGCATGGGTTTAAAGAATTTTTGGGCTAAATCCTTTTGCCCATTCTCTAAAAAACTGATGGCAAATACACCACTGCTTTTTATCATTTGGTGAGAGATAGAATTTTGCTTTACACAATTAACTATCAAGGGAGGTTGAAAAGAAGCTTGCATTAACCAGCTAGCAGTGAAGCCATTAACTTCTTCTTCATTTTTTACACCACAGATATATAACCCATGGGGAATTTTCCGCAACATGGTTTTTTTGGCTTGCTCGTCTAGCATCAGTTAATTCCCCTAACCAATTAATTACACATTGTTCAGTTTATCGAAGAATCGGGAACTGTGAGCGGTGGGGACGAGGGAAGTTTTCCCTCTTGCTTGGGTGAATCCGATTTTACCCCTCTTTCATTACTTCCCCATTCCTCTGGGTCGAAATAAATGGGTGTGTTCTGGATGATATAAACGCGAGCGCTCTTGAATAATCCCTGATGCAAATTTCTCCAGCGCGGGGCTAATCACATATAATGTGGTGCGAATTAAATCCTCTTTATGGGTACAATCCGCCATTTGAGATAATGGCACAACCCTAATTTTCTCATCATCCCAACCCAAACGATAGCAAATTGCAATGGGGGTGTCTGCGGAATAATGTTCTAGTAATTTTGCTTGGGCATTTTCGACATGACGGGCTGCTAGGTATAAACAAAGACTGGCTTGATGGGCAGCAAGGCTACTTAATTCTTCCTTGGCTGGAACTTCTGTACGTCCACTTATACGGGTAAGGATGATAGTTTGTACCAACCCGGGAACAGTTAACTCAACCTTGAGACTGGCAGCAGCAGCTTGAAAAGCACTGATTCCCGGAACTACTTCAAAGGGAATATCGGCTTCTGATAAGAGTTGCATCTGTTCATTGATAGCACTGTAAAGGCTAGGATCCCCAGAATGGAGACGAACCACCGATTTTTGCGTTCGCACTTCTCCGATCATTATGGGAACAATATCTTCTAATGTCTTATTTGCTGTACGGATAATTTCTGCATCTGGTTTGCACAGTTGCAAAATTTCTTTGGAGACTAATGAGTCTGCAAATAAAATTACATCTGCATTCATTAAAATGCTTTGCGCTCTGACCGTTAATAAATCAGGATTTCCTGGTCCAGCACCCACTATGTATACACAAGCTGATAAATTTTTCATGTTTAATTTGCAGCAATATATTTGAGCAATAGTATGGTAATTTACGTAGATGAAATTCCTGATTTGAAAAAAGTTAGGGATTTTCTTGCACACCTTCCGGATGGAAAGTCTTTTTCTAGTAGATAGAAGTGGTAGATGCACCCTGGTTAAGCCCTAGAGAATCCTCTGGGGCATTTTTTTTGGTTATTGAGGAACATGACAGAACTATATGTGGAAAAAAATATTATTGCGTAGTGTCAGTGTTACCGAAAATTATTTTGGCAAGAATAGGGAAGGTTGATAATTGGTAATTGAAGGTTGCATCAGTTTCTCCTACCCTAACCTGGAAAACGCCACTACAGGTATACAGGAGCGTCTAGCCTCCGGCAAACCCAACGAAAAACGACGAACACTTCTTTACTCCTTACCTCTTTCTCTTTTTCTTTCTTTATCTTCAATGGGGAGAACAACATCAGGTAGGGAGCGTTTAGCCACATACAACCACGCTAAACCAGCTAATCCCAAGGCAATTCCAATTAAACTGATGACCTGTGCTATTCTCAGGGAACCTAGCATTAAACTATCGGTTCTTAAACCTTCAATCCAAAGTCTTCCTAAACTGTAAGCTGGTAAATAAATCAAAGCTAATGTTCCCAGCTTCAGCTTGGGTTTACCTCTTAAGCTACGAAAGAATAGAACCATTAATAATAAAAATACCATCACATTCCACAAAGATTCATAGAGAAATGTGGGATGAAAATATTCAAAATTTGCTAAATCTGGGGGACGACGTTCAAAGGGAATATACAATTTCCAGGGCAAATTAGTAGGACTCCCAAAAGCTTCAGAATTAAAGAAGTTACCCCAACGTCCAATAGCTTGACCCAAAATCAAAGAAGGAGATACTAAATCAGCCAATTGCCGAAACGATGTCCGTTTAAGTCTAGCAAAAATTAAAGCCGCGATCACTCCACCAATAATTGCCCCATGAATGGCTATTCCCCCTTGCCAAATAGCAATTATACGTCCTGGATTACCAACATATTCTTGCCACTCGAAAATTACATAGTACAATCGCGCAGCTGGAATTGCTCCAATTACTAGCCAAATAGCTAAATCACTGAGTAATTCTGAGTTTACATGGCGGCGTTTTGCTAAATATTGGGATAAATTAACACCAATTAATACTGCTGTAGCAATTAATAAACCATACCAACGAATAGTTATTGGTCCAAGCTTTACCAAAATTGGACCGGGAGAAGTAAACTGAAAAGCCAAGGGCAATGTGGTAATGTCCAGTGCCATGTAATATTCCTAATATAGGGCGGAAGGGAAAGAAGAACAGTGCAGCAAACATACTAAGGATAATAGAAATAAATCATTATTTTCCATCCTTTAATCATACATAATTAATTGGGGTTCGCGAATTCAGGTGGGTGATTTGTAAGTATCCCAAATGTTTAAAGTTGTAGTGTGGTTTTGGGGCTTTTCCCCTTATAGCTACTATCCTCAGGGAATACTTTACATGTACCTCTTCTGTCACTATCCGTAATAAGCAAATAGTTCAGGAGCTAAATCATCCAGAAACATAACAGGATTTGAATTGATTCATAGCAGCAATTAAATGATTGAATCCCAGTCAGAACTGTGAATTAGGAAAAATATCAATCCAGGGATAAATCAACCAAAATAGTAAGAGTGGTTGGACGATTAGACGCAGATTCTTTAAAACATTCTTCCATCCACATTCATGATTCCATTGTTGATGATTAGAAAAATCAATATGACTATTTATTTGCTGCTCAGTCTTAACTTAACAAGATTGATTTAAGGGTAATAATCCTGGAGAATTCAAACTAATCATCGTGTAAACACAAAAAAGAATCTCCCACAACCTCTCAACATGTTGAAAGTTTGTAACCCGATAATCTGTCCAACCTAATTCTTTTTTACACTGACGAAACCCATATTATACCCAGGTTATTAATTCATATAATTTGCCTAATTTCTTTATTTTCAAACTTACTTGAAGATTCGTCATTACCAAGGAACTACAATTTTTTTGCATCGTTTCTGATTCATTAGTTATTTCCCAGTAATTTATAATTTTTTACCCATAAATTATTTCTCTAATGTATCTAGTTTATGATTTTTTATTACTAAATGTTCTCTCAAATTTAAACCACTTATTTTCTCTAACACTTTGCCCTAGTGCCAACCAGACTCCGTTATTACTTGTAATTGCAACGACATAAGCTAAGTTAGATTCATCTAGCTTTCTCAGAACTTGACTACTTTCACCATATAAAATATCTGCCAGTACTAATTCGATATTAAAGTTATCTTCAATTAAATCTGTAATTATTTCTGACGCTAACTCTATTTTAGTTTTATATTTATCTCCTTTTTTTTAGCTCCCTTCTGGTTTAAACACTTTTACCATTAATGGAAATGTCATATTATGGTAGACTCCATAAGCATTGACTGAAACTATTGCATTATCAACTTTTTCCACACTTCCTAAGTGTTGTTTCGCTACAGAATCAGTCTTTTCCCCTTTTTTTCTATTTCCGGTTTCATCTATTATTACTGTAATAGCCTGACCATTCAATACTTGCTTAAGTTTATTTAATCTTCATTGTTTGAATTCATCTACTGACTAATCTGAATTAGCTAGGAAATGATGTAATTACTGGGCTGAGTTTATACTGACTACCTTCCCTATCTCTGGTAATTATTTACTTTTTATCGTTGATATTATTTATAAGTGTAAAGATTTGAAACACTCATAATTTCTTACTTCCTAAAATAAGTCCTTATACTCTGCACAATATTCATCTATGATGGTAATTATTGGGTAAGCATCTCTTGCTAAATGTTTAAGGATTTATAATCCTACATCCATTGCCCCACTTTCCTTTCAGAGTTTTCTTTTTTTATTCTTTTATTCATAATTTCCGGAAAGTGACATAATAGTGAAAAGCAAGCATATTTGCAAGCTGGTTTAGGAAGACTTGTGAATGGTTTACCTTTATTCGGTACTAATAATCAATCTTCTGACACTTTTAGCGGTTCTGTTGATGGGGGTAATTTATATGCTCCTTTTATTATTTCCAATGGAAATCTAGAGCAATTATTAGATAACGAGCCAAATAATAAATAATCCCCCAGTTTATTTTTCCTTTATTGGGGCAAACTTTGATGAGACAGACCACATTCGTTTCTTTGGCAACGGTATATTTGGTTTTGAAGATTTACCTGGTGGAGGAGATGAAGACTATAACGATGTAATGATTGAGATCGACTTGAGTACAAATATTTAGGCATTTGGTATTACATATAGGAATCCGGTTTGAATATTGAAAACAACTAGCTATTTTTAGGATGCATTAGACTAATGTCATAATGCACCTAAATTCCTGCATAATGGAATACGGTTCAGTTAGAAAAGCGGAAAAGGAAAGAGTCACGCTGAATCAAATGACCCAAATCACAAATGCAGATGTATTTGATATTCAAGAAGTATTGAATAATTGGTTTGAGTTTCTAAAACAATAACACATTGGTAAATAAATCCGTTACAGTTTATATCATCCCTGGTTCCAGGATTGGTTGGGTAAGCAAATTAGTAACTCATGAGCAGTGATAGATTCTGAAACAATGAATTTATATCTATCTCATTCATAAGGATATGAACACAGATTTTTTAGCGGTTTCAAACTCTAATTGATTCCCCGCCTATGCAATACCTATTTTTTATTTTGATATTCCTGTAAATACGGGAAAAAAGTTACCCCAATAAAAAAAAATATAAAGCTATGCAATAGAGATAATATGGGTTAATTATAAATATTTAAAAACGTATTTTTTCTTACAATAGTAATAGCATTGCGACTTAAAATATTGGTAAATGTTCATAAATTGGGATGCTCTCGCTAATATAGCTTGGTTACAAGAAAAGCATAATCTATCGTAATATGAACTTATAACCTATACACCATGCAAACTTATAGGTTTTGAATAATTTATTCCCGAACATGACGATAATTACCGCTAAGATATTATTGGCGGAGAGTTGCACTACATAGAACCAAATGCTTCTGATAAAGAAGTTTCAGGAAATATTGATGGTAGGATTTATGTTGAAATTATTCGTTGTCATTCCAATTGTTTAATTACCAAAAGTTGCTTGATTAAACCTCCTGCAGCAGAAGCAATAACGTTATGTCCATATGTAATTTTTTTAGATAAAGATAAACTGCAGCAGGAACCACTTTGGCAAACACAACCTATTCTTTGTAATGGTATCAAAATTAAATTATTTGCTAAATTTGTGAGTAGTAATTGACAAGATGATTACGCAATAAAAGTGTAAGAATATGCTTCTCTATAAATACCATAATATTGGATTATCTATTGTCCAGGTTTAGGTAGTTTACAATTTATCGTAAATCCCAAATAACTAACATTTACAGTTTGCCAATTAATACACGGTACTTATAATCAGCAAAGATATCATTTAGTATATAGGATTAATTTATATTCTTGGAAAAATATAAATTAATCTTGATGGTTTTATACCATAAAAGGAAATGTCACGAGTAAACTTTATAATTTAAATATTAAATGTGGAATTCTTGCCGATAAGTATGGATAAGATTAGCCATAAATAATATCTAAACTCATGTTTTTATATCTTTCCAAGTTATTACCTTTGTTATTTTATCCCCTCGGTTTTGCCTGTATAAGTTTATTCTTAGCTCTATTACTCTTGGGGAGGAAACCCCGCATTTCTGCATTGTTGATCTCTTTTTCCTTAATACTGCTATTTGTGACTAGCAACGCTTGGATATCTCGTTTATTTATGCGAACGCTAGAATGGCAAAATCTGCGTACGGTAGAGTTACCCACAGCTGATGCAATTGTAGTGTTAGGAGGAGCAACAAAATCTGCTTTTCGTCCTCGACCAGGGGTAGATTTAGCAGAACAAGGCGATCGCGTTATTTACGCAGCACAACTGTATCGTCAACAAAAAGCTCCTGTGATTATTCTCAGTGGTGGACGTATTGATTGGGGCGGTGGTGGTACTCCTGAATCAACAGATATGGCAATGATTCTCACCTCTCTTGGTATTCCCAAGAAAGCCATTATTGAAGAACCAGATTCTCTCAATACTTATCAAAATGCAGTTAATACCCGTAAAATAGTAGTAGAAAAAGGTATTAAAAGAGTATTATTAATTACCTCTGCCATGCATATGCCGCGATCATTACTCATCTTTAAAAAGCAAGGTATGGACGTTATTCCTGCACCAACGGACTTTTTGGTAAGTGAAGGAGAAATGCAAGAATTGGGTGCTACTCCTAAAGCAGCAATTTTGAATCTAATTCCTAATACCAGTAATTTACATGAATTTACCCTTGCTCAAAAAGAGTACCTGGGAATGTTAATTTACCGTTTACGGGGTTGGCTGTAGCGATTGTGGACTTTAATTGTTGGTAGCTAAAAATTGATTAGTTTTTGGTTGGCTTTTCCCTGTGGAGAGATGATTACATAGGACTTGCTGAAAAAGTTCAGTGGGGAGCTATGAACAATTTAGTCAAAAATTATTATTCCAACTTGGATAAAAAAGGCGTAGTTGACATGCATTGACATAAAAAATCCAAAAAAAGCCGCTAGAACCAAGTAGAAAGATTCATACCTAAAAAAGTAATAACAATTGCAGTTTCAGAAGTATGAGAAAGTTTAGCCATGATTCTATTCAAGCTAAATATTCTTTTCCCTTGCCCAAACTTTCCCTCAATACTATAACGAATCCTTTCAGATTCATTTGCTTGTCTTTTTTGTTCTTTACTTACATTAGCTGGAGGTGTCCCCAAAGGTGGACGACTCATTTTAATCCCTCGTTTTTGACACCAAGCTCTGTTTTCTATAGTCCGATAAATTTTATCTACATGAACAGATTCCGGATAATAACCAGTGTAGTTTTTAAAACCTTCTACTTGTGTTTTTAAGTCTGCTGATTCATTAAAGTTATCCCAACTAATATGGTCTAAGAATACATATCCGTCAAAATAACTAGCCGATAATTTCGCGTAAAATTCTACGGATTGTCTGGCTTACCCTCTGAGGATAGGGCGGATGTGTGGTTGGTTTAGACTTACAATTCGGTCTGATATGCTTTGTTTTTTATTTTCATATAGCCATAACTGTTGACGATAGACTTCTGTGACCACTAACAACATCTTATATTGTCTTTTCGTTAAAGCTGATAATGTTGCTCCTAAACTTATTAGAGGATGTTTTAAAAGGTAGGAGGTATGATAAAAAATCTCACAAGGCATATGCTGAGAATTATAGAAAACAGCACCCCGTGAGCAAATGACTAAGAATTATCCTAGCAATTTAACGTAGGAACAGTGAGAATTAATCGCAGAGCTGTTACCAGAGGCAAAACCAGGTGGTCGTCCAGGTATAACAACATGTATGTACCTAGTAGTAAACGGGATTTTATACGTACTGTGTCAAGAATGTACATGGCGGGCATTACCAGGAGATTTACCATCTTGCTCTACAGTCTATGGCTATTTCAGAAGATGGCGCAAAGACCGTACTTAGGTTGAGGTTCATGACAAACTATATCAATGGGTTCGGGTAGGAGCCAGTCGAGAACCAAGTCCATGGGAACCAGCCTTTGATACCCAATCAGTTGAAACCGCAACCATGATTTGTATGGATGTTGGTTTTGAGGCAGGAAAACAAATACATGGACGTAAGCGATTTATTACGGTTGACTTGTTAGGGCTAGTTTTGGGAGTATTGGTTACTTCTGCAAGTGTGCCAGAACGTGCAGGGGCTAAACGTGCACGTTCTGGCAGGTTTATCAGATCACAGATAAAGTTAAAAGACTGCACACTATCTGGATGGATGGAGGATATGGGGGGGAAGATTTTGCCTACTGGATAATCGATGTTTTTCGTTGGATTGTGGAAGTGGTTCTCAGACCCTTAGAAAAGAAGGGTTTTACCCTTTTACCAAAACGTTGGTTTGTAGAACGAACTTTCGGGTGGCTCAATTGGTGTAGAAGATTAAGTAAGGACAATGAAAGGCGACCTGAAACTTCTTACACTTTAATTTATATTGCAATGACAAGTATCATGGTCAAGCGACTTGTATTATTTGTAACTCACTTCGACTTTTAAAACATCCTCTTATACCCTGAATATGAGATAGGTTTCTTTTAATATATTGAAGTTGTCTTTTTATGGCTTTACTTCTTTGTTTGTGCCGAGGACGACTTTTTTTTGCCACTACTTACTATATAGTCTTTTCTTGCCAATTCTCGATAAGTCCTTGGCCTTTTATCTAATCTTCCCTTTATCTGTTCAGAAAGAGAATCTATAATTCTTTCTGGGCAACTCGATTAATCAAGTCTGAGGTAATCTGATGGGGTTCGAAGAACTACAAGAAAGTTAAGTTGGGCAAAAAATAGCTGAACCGGAACGATTTATACTTGAAATCTGGCTCAAGAGAGCCAATTTAAACGCAATTATCCCACAGCTTTAGGATTTTGATTCTCCGAAAATGCATAACGTTTGAAGTTGTAGACTAAATTCTTCACTCCAATAGTCACCTTGACTGACAGCTTACCAATGGAACCCATTAACTTGCCTCCCATATCATAAACCCAGTGACCAAAAACGTGTTCGACCTTAGCTCTGACTTGAGAACGCTCTCGATTATCTTCTTTGTGTTTTGCAGTCAATGGATGATTGCGGTAGGCTCGTTCATTAATGTGACTGAGGAATTGTGACTGAGGAATTGTGACTGAGGAATTGTAAAATCTATAGAATCCATTCAATAGATTCACTACGATAGGCACTATCAGCCCAAACCTCTTCCCGCTGGTTTTGCTCATCCAACAGTGCCCCTAACACTTGGGAATCATGCACTGAGGCATCATGCACTGAGGCATCATGCACTGAGGCATCATGCACTGAGGCATCCATGACTTGATAGCGACGAATAAAACCGTACTCCACATCGATACTCATGTGGTTTTTATAACCAAAGTAACTCTGACCATTCTTTTTTGCCCAGGGAGCATCGGTATCCTTCTGGGACATATGAGGCTTTTGCTGCCAACTTTCGGGAATTTATCCTTGGAGAAATTTTTGATTTTATCCCACTAATATGATTTTGTTAATCCAAATATGGATTGTTGCAAGAGACAAAAAAGCATCAAAACAAGCTGAAATTCTTTTCCATGTGACTACAAACAAGACGACGATATTTTTTTTGAAACCATGGGAAACAACGTTCTTGTTGTCAAATGGGACGGAAATTTTAATGGGTCTGCCCTTGTTCTTCTTTGTCTTCCAAACCCCCTTGGGCCATTGGGGCCTAATACCACGTCTAGGTAAAGCAGCGCGCTTATCCTTAGAATCCTAGCCTTTGTCAGTAGCAAGCACTTTCAGGAGTGTACGGGGTCTAACGCATTTGTTGGTCTTAACCTTTACACTGTCTAGAAGTGGTATCACCTGATCTGTTTCACTACCATTGGCAGGTGTGGTGCTATTGGATAAAGGCATTCCTGAGCCTTCAGTAAGAGTGTGTATTAAAATACTCTTTCCTTTTCCACCGTAAGCAACACCATCAGCACCGCCCTTTCCAGGGGGAAAAAGACCCGTCCACCGCGCCATAACTCCAGTTGATTAACCCTTTCTCTTGTCCAATGCCCAATATTCGTGCTTGTAAAGCCTCTAAGGTCCCGTCCAACTGCCAACGTTTGAGCCATCGATGTGCAGAGCTGTTTGATGCCCATATTTCTCCTTTTGGAACGTCACACCAACGACACCCTGTTATCAATATATACAGTACGGTATTGAGTACATAACGAAATGAAGAATGTGGCATTCCTCGTTCGCGTTTCTCTGGCGGTTTCGGAAAAATATCCTCAAACAAAGACCACTCCAAATTACTCAGTCCTTCAAAACGTCCAGCCATCAGATAATATAACTCCTCTTACTCAACAGGCATATTATCACCTTCTGCTATTAGTGGGATATATTCTTGCTTCTCTTCCTTAGTATTATGCCGCTTGGCAACTGGAATCAGTGTGGCATCTACTATTTGACCCCCCTTAGCTTGGTAGCCTTGGTCTCTCAGGTTGCTATCAAACTAATTGCTCAAACAGTTCTTCAATAAGACCCTGCTGCTTCAAATGCTGCCGAAATAACCAAACTGTAGTTGCATCTGGTACTGTTTCTGCTAGCCCCAAGCCCAAAAATATCATGAACGATAGTCAGTCATTAACCTGGTACTCCAGTTCTTCATCACTTATCTTGTACAGTTGTTGTAGCACAAGCATTTTGGGCGTTGCATAAGTGCGGGATGAATCGAGGTGTTCTACTGTGCATTGTCCATACTGCAAGTCTACGACGATTTGAAAAATGGGAAACGTCGAGGTAAACAAAATCACATTTGTGTAAATTACGAACGCCAATTTATAGATATCTATAATCCATAAAAAGGATACTCAAATGAGATCAAATGAGATCAAATAAGAATGCTTAAAAGCATAGGTTAATGGCTCGAGATTTAGGGGTATTGAACGCCAAAAAGGAGTTCATCACACAACCATAATTATTTGGGTAAAACAAGTTGGTGAAAAATTGCCAGATGCATCATCAATAGAGGATATCCCATAAGTTGGAGAAATGGACGAATTAGAAACTTTCGTCGGTTCAAAAAAAACAAAATTTTGTTGTGGACAGCAGTATACCATTTCCGCCAAGGAATTTTTCCTTGGGTACTGGGAGACCATAGTCCAGAAACCTTTCAACCTTTATGGGATATTGTTTACGTCTAGAAGTGCTATTTTTCTGTCACAGATGGATGGAAAGTTTACGCCAGTTTTGTTGAAGCAGGAGACCATATTATTAGCAAAACATATATGACCAGAGTCGAAGGGGAAAATACACGTTTACGTCATTATCTCCCACCTCTACATCGAAAAACATTATGCTGCTCTGAATACGTATATATACTTAATGGATATGTTTTTTTGTATTTCATTGATTTAAGTATAGAGGAATACCTGTATTTGGTTGATTCATCCCGCAAATATGCAACGCTGCATTTTGAACATGACTATTGCATCTATGGGCTCTCGCCCAGCATTATTTTTTCTGGGCTTGTCATGCACTTGTTCTAAAACCGGACGAAATTATGACCACGGCACCGTCTCGTCTAACTTCATCAACAGGGTCTTCTTGCTTTCTAACTTCTGGTCTCGCTGTTCAAGTTCCCCGACTTTTTTTTCTTCCATGGCGATTCAACCCCAGCTTCTGCTCTCCCTATACTCTCATCTCACGAGCTACTTGCTCAATTTTTCGAGATGCCCTTCTGAAATAATTGGCGGCGAACTGGAAAATGGAATTATTTCGCCGCTACTGAGAGAGCTCGCTGTTCCCTAGGATAATATTTCTACCTCATCTTCCCGTAGGTGAGCCTTAAATTTTTTACCAAACTTAACTAAAATGGGCAAATTAGCACTTACGGGTCTATCTTCCCATTGAGTGACAATATTCATCACTTCACCTTCTGAGCCTTTGATGTCAAAATCCGTACCTCGATGTTCGGGATGATGATACACAACTACAGAAGTTTTCACACGAACGCGATCGCCAATTTTCATACCTAAATTTTCATCTAGTTTTTGTTTTTCTAAAACAGTCTCCACAGCTATCCCTCAATGAATTTGCTGGTACTCTGTGTATATACTGCTTGCAAAGCTGATGCTATAGCCATTGGTTTTACAGATGTATGGGATTAATAGTTGCGCGCTTCACAGGTCAAAAATCTGTTCACAGCAGTAACTAATTTTGAGAAACATCTGCTTTGGCTATTTACCACCGATTATCAGGATTCCCTAGTGTTGACCTACCCAAGACTAAATATGACTGATATAGCGATAGTCATAAGAGTTAAAACATAGTGAATAGCCCAAAGAAAGGACTAGAAATAATTAGCCTCCAGTCTTCTGCCACACCATAGTTTTAGACTTTACATCACAAACATTTTGAGAAAAGAACAGGATTTTAAGCTCTGTTTTATCATAGGGTGGATATTGCCCACTGTAGCCTTCTGTACGAAGGTGCCAGATGATGTGATAGTCATCATTTGGGTTAGGTTGTCACCTAAAATGAGAATCAAAGCATAATTATGGCAAGAGTTTTCATCATCTTATCTTCACTCTAGTTTGTAACATTAGTCAATTCATCAACTAACTTCACCTTTGTACCAATAGTGTGTGATCGCTTAGATCCCACATTCAGTACGTCAAAATGTAGCACAAAAATCTACATAGTTATTTTCGAATACAAGTAAATAATAATACAGAAAAAACCAGTAAATTAGCCTTTAGAAATAAACCTGCGCTCCGGAAGTCGTTGAAGCTTGGATTGCTTAGAAAAAAATTATTACAAGGTTTTGATAAAACTAAATATATATTGGTTCAATCCAAGTGAGACAATCAAAAATATGAAAATATTTCAGGGTGAAAAATGTCTCCCATCGAAAGTACAGAAATTAAAAATATCGAGCACTTAGGAATAGTAGCAGGGTTAATTGATAAAATAGGAATAGTTGAAATAATTAATTCTAAAATAGGAATAAATTCTCGTGATAAGATTGCATCGGCTATATTAGTCAAAGCTATTTTAATTAATGGATTGGGATTTTTATCAATACCAGGGTAAGCGCATCTCAAATTCTATTGACAAGGGAGTTGAGAGGTATCATCATGTTGGGATAAACAAGTAGTAAGAACAGTCAGCATATAATTATTATCCATAGCGGCTCCATTAGATTTTTGGCATTACTACGTTTCAAAGATTGCTCTAGGTTTAAAGCATTTAAGAGCTATTCGCCGCAGAAGTGCTAAGTTTTGTGGAGCATGACCACTACGGACACGACAAGCATCTTCAGAAAAAGTGACATCTAAAGTCCAATGCAACCCATTTCCCACACCCCAATGAAGACGAATCACTTGTCCTAAGTTACGAGGATCACAATTTAAACTAGTTAGATAAAACTGAACTTCACGGGTTGTTTGATTGCAAAGATGTGGTACCCGCACAACCATGACAACCCATTTAAGACCAACCCAATTGTCTTGGTTATGCAAAGTTTGCAGTTGAGAAATAGGAACACACCAAATTTCACGTTTTTCAGTACGATGATGACCTTTCTCTACCCGTTTATCATAACTATGGATAATAGCTTTAAAGCCTTGAGATAACTGTTGATCAAACCAATTTTTCACTTGTCCGTAAAGTGTAGGATGATTACCTTTGAGTGCTAAAACATAATCTGCTTTTGCATTAAATATTTGGGATGGAAGGCGTTGCATAAGTGCGGGATGAATTAGGGTTTGAAACCATTGATAAATCGTTGAAAATTTAGTGAAATGATCCCCTGATTCAACAACGCCGGATGCAATTGCTGTTTGCGTACCCATGGCATGAATGCTAATAATACATCCAGCCATGCCTAATAATTCCAATAATGCAGGGATTGATTTAATTTAATTTGATTTATCGTCTTGTTTTACTTGTCCTAAAACAAGACGATGTTCACTCGAGCATCCACTAACTAGATGTAACGCTGATTTACCCTGCTCTCTATCATAGTAACCTTTGAGGGTCTTACCATCAATGGGAATTAGCTGTGTTCCTGGGGCTTCAACTATTGATTCTACTCAACGTCGAAAGCATCCCTCAAATACTTTTGGGTTAATGGGTTCAAACACCCGTCGAAAGGTATCTGCACTTGGGAGCCCTCTGGTAAAGCTAAAAACTGCTCCAACCACTCGTATTTACTCAATCGATAATTTTCCATTTCCTCCCATCCCTTACCTCCTGCAATCACTGATAGTATTCCAATGATTAAAAGATCTGTTAATAAATGGACACGGGTTTTTTCTACAGGTGGGTCTTGTATCTGACTAAAAACTAATGACATTTTTTCTGTCAATGCAGTGGCATTGGCTATACTCAAATTTTTTGAGCTTTTAATCTTTGGTTTTGAAGATTTGACACCGGTAGGCGCAAGGCTTCTTGTCAGAGATACCATTAGACTAAGCCGTTCAGTTAAGATAGACCCTTTGCGTCCTTAGCATACTACTTAACTTCTTTAATACTTTAATCTCCATTTTTTTGCCCCACGAGTGTTCCAGCAACTGGGGAAGATTCGGTGGGGTACGGGAATGCCAGGTGGGGGTATGAGTGTTTATTGGGCTTACTCAAGGTCTTGATGCCCCTACCTGGCACCACGGAATCTAGGGAAGGGTTCCCCAGTTGGGTCTTTTTTTGGCGATGCCCCTCCAGTAGACCCGCAAAGGGCGTTGGCGTAGCCTGCGCTTAGCCACGAAGTGCCCGTCGTTGGCGTTCGCACTTGACAATCAAGACATACCTCACAATTGTGTACAACAATCTGTAATTTTCACTAGAATATTAGATGCGCTTACCCTGACCATGACTTCTACATTAAGATGGGTCTTTCAATGCTTTCAAGGTATCCATCTTTTAACTTTAGATAGTGTTAATCA
>CBZS010000033.1 GCA_000613065.1 Richelia intracellularis
GCAAATTTTATGGCTCCCCTTTGCTACAATGGTTTTTCAGATTTATTTGGCATTCATCGCTAAACCATATAAAAGATGGTAGACCGAATTCATTATATTGTTTTGCAAGCACACCAGGGTAGCGTTGCAGCTATCATACAGTTATTAAATGATAATCTGGCACATTTAGGAATTATAACTAGA
>CBZS010000034.1 GCA_000613065.1 Richelia intracellularis
CTATGGGGCGATTGTCAATAGTTGCACAAAGTTTCTCTAGTTGTTTTACTTCTACGGAAGTTGGGCAAAGAAACAAGAAAATTTCATCTTCTGGCTGAATTTTTGACTCGGGAGAAGAACCCATACCCGTACCAATATCTTCAATTTTAAACTCTACGTCTGCCCAATCACGCCGTGCAAGACCAGCCGCACCAGCATCAGCAAAAAATACTTTCGGAAAAAAGGCTCGCATATTCATCTTCAAATTCTTGCCAGGGTATCAAATCAGTCATCATTACCCACCTATTTTGACAAGACAACTTCCCCTCAAATGGCAGAAGGAACTTTGATGCTGAAATTTGAGTTTGCTCTGATTCACTGTAGATAGGTACTAATAGCACCAGTATTGTTATGCATGGGTTTTGTGCTCTTTTATCCTTTTTTCTTGCATCTAAATATAATATTTCTCTGGTCTGATATTCCCACAGCAACTACTTTTTCTCTTTTTTCACCAAACCCTAATTAAACTTTGTCGTCAAATTATTAGGCTGCGATTCTTTTAGTAAGACGGGGAGTGGAACTGAAACAGGTATTGGATGAGGTGGAGGGGTAGTAGAACAACGAGCTTTGAGAACTTCCTTGAGCAAAGGAATACTACTAGAGTACAAAGCCAGGTGATTGCGTTTATGTTTTTGTTGTAGATGAAGCTGCTAATACTCATCCCAATCGCTACTGATGTATAAAGAACCCAGGGGTAAAACAGCCTCAGCACCCCTCACGATCCATCTAGCCCCAGTGATATCCATCCTGTCTTTAATCATGTGGCGACAAGCACCCTCAATCACCCCCGTGGCGATGGGGAATCCAGCTTTTAAGTAATCGTCATATTTGAGGTATTTGGCATTGTGAAGTAAATATCTAGCACAGGTATCCATGGGTTTACGTTCTTGGGGGGTGAGTTTGGGTAAAGTCGCACTCCGGCGCATACCTGGGGAAACTGAACTTGATTTCCCTTCAACCATAAGCTGTAAACGTTTGCTGTGCTAAGCTTCTGCCTGTGTTTAGGTCTGAGAATAAAAGACAAATGCAACTTTCCACAAATACTCAATCACATGGATAATATCCCTGTCTTAGTCCATGAGAGAGAATATTGCTGTGCTGGTAGATTAAACTCCCCATGCAAAGGAAATAGCGTATTTATCTTTCTTCCTCCATAACCGATTATATTGGCGATTACTGTGCCAAATAATGTAGTCAATTTCCGCGACAATTTTTTCTTGTGTGTTCTGTTTACTGAGTCTGTGCCTGCACACTCTCCTTCTATTCCATCTTGACTGCGTTTATCAAAATATCTTTGTTTGTAACAACTGTCTCAATAGTTCCTATCCATTCTCAAGTAACTTACTGTCTATCTGAGAGTGTTCTAACCCACAAATACTGTTTGAGTATAACCAACTAACTATCTGTTCAAATAGTTTTGGTGCTTGTGAACAAAACATACCTTGATTTTATGTAGATGCCTGCATAGGGTGTAGAACTGTTCCTATCTTCTCACTTTTTACAAGCCAATTCGATCAAGTACATTTTTGACTGTCAATACTACTCTGGTTGACTTGTCATTTATTATTCTTCTATCATACTCAGTACTACCAAAAGAGTCCCATCCAAATTATTATTCAGCTTGATTTCATTGTTCCAGAGAGTTTAGCTAATGCATCCTTCATTGCAGCAGGTAGTTGACGCATAATCTTACTTTTCTCTCTGTCTACAGGTACTAGTGTCACCTTAGCGCTCACAAACAATTGCTCACCATCACTAGAGACAATTGCATAATCCCAATTCATCCGTACACCAGTCAATTCCATGCGAGTCTTTACAATCGCCTTTATACCTAACTTAATTGGATTATGATAACGAATGGATAACTCAACTACTGGCAAATCACAACCCAAAGCCACTAAATCAGCAAACTCAATACCGATGGAACGAAAATATTCTATCCGTGCTTCTTCCATCCATCTCAGGTAGTTACCATGCCAAACAATACCCGCATAATCAGTATGATGGGGCTGTGCCCTCACCGGATACTCAAACCAATGCTCAGATGTATGTATTCCAGGATTATTTACCAGATCATTGGATGGTAACTGCGGATTTTGTGTAGCCATGGCACATTCAGAAAGTTAAATAACTGGAAGTGATTCTATCTAAAATAATATAATTACTGTGCTATGTACGATCGTTATTATAATTTATATCTATAGATCTTAGTACAGAAAAACAATAAAAACTCCAAAAAACTATGTTAGAGATTCCGTAATTATATATATGGAACTACACATTACATATATAGTGGCCGTAACATTCATACCGAAAATTGATATTGAATTTGGGGTAACTGCTCAACATATAACAATTACCCTTTACTAAGAACTCAATAGCCTGTTCATCATCGTGATTTTCTCTCATCGACGGTTATGGATGCTACCGCTTAACGAGAGTTTGTTTTCCTGTACAAATAGGCATGGATTCTTTGATTAGATTCGCTAACTCTTGTAATTGGCTTACAGCTTCAGCGCCTTCTAACTTCATTAGTTCACGATCATCTCGCATTTCAGTCCAGGTGATTCCATAATCTGATACTAAAAAGCGAATCAAATGATTTTCTCCTAAACTAACCATAAAAGAAGCACTATTCATTTGATCTCCACAGGTATAGCAAGAAGCTGGATACCCCCGTCCCTCAAGAACAATTGCCAATGCTTGCAAGTTCATTACAAGATCTTGAACAAATTGTCGGTGTTGTTGCGCCAGTCTTATAAACACGTTGTTCCTCCAAACA
>CBZS010000035.1 GCA_000613065.1 Richelia intracellularis
TTTCAATCAATCTTGTCAACTTAAGCACTGAGGGGCAAATAAATAGTCATATTGATTTTTCTAATCATCAACAATGGAATCATGAATGTGGATGGAAGAATGTTTTAAATAATCTGCGTCTAATTGTCCAATCACTCTTACTATTTTGATTGATTTATCCCTAGATTGATATTTCCCCTAATTAACAGTTCTTACTGGGATTTAATCATTTAATTGCTGCTATGAGTCAATTCAAATCCTGTTATGTTTCTGGATGATTTAGGTCCTGAATTATTTGGTTATTCCGGAAAATGATAGAAGATAAGTATGCCGACAACGGCTAAAATATTGAGTTTTGTATAGCGGTAATAACAAGTATTATAAATTAATAAACAAGATTACTTGAGAAACCAGGTAAAGTCTGATGTAAAAAATAGATTTTACGCAAGAATACATTGGTAATGAAGTTTATCAATGTATTCTTTATCCTCATCCATTAGTACAGAAAAAGATGGAAGTTCTCTATCTAAAAAGTCAGGGGATAAAACATAAAGATCTTTGTAGATTGTGTAAAATATCAAAAACAACATTAATTAATAGTTGACATTAAACAATATCAATCAGGAGGAGTAGAAGAACTAAAAAAAATGGGTAGGACTATTTTGCTAGTAGTGAGTATGATATAAGAATAATAAATGACAAGTCAACCAGAGTAGTATTGATAGCCAAAAATGTAGTTGATGGAATTGGCTTGTCAAAAGTGAAAAAACAGGAACAGTTCCACACCCTATCCAAGGATCTACATCAAATCAAGGTATGTTTTGGTCACAAGCACGAGAACTATTTGAACAGATAGTTAGTTGGTTAGACTCAGACAGCATTTGTGCGATTAGAACACTCCCAGATAGAGAGTAAGTTACTTGAGAATCGATACGAACTATTGAGACCGTTGTTACAAACAAAGATATTTTGAGAAACGCAGTCAAGATGAAATAGAGGCAGAGTGTGCATGCAACTCGGTACAGGACACATAAGAAAAAATGGTGTTGCTCAATCAGGGGATGATTTCACTAAATTTTCAACGATTTCTCAATGATTTCAAACGCTAATTGATCCTGCACTTATGCAAGGCCGAAAAAATTGTCGCGGAAATTGACCACATTATTTGGCACAGTAATCGCCAATAAAATCGGTTATGGAGGAAGAAAGATAGATACGCTATTTCCTTTGGATGGGAAGTTTAATTTGCCAGCACAGCAATATTCTCATGGACTAAGACAGGGATATTATCCATATGATTGAGTATTTGTGGAAAGCTGCATTTGCTTTTTATTCTCAGACTTCAAGACAGGTAAAACCTTGGGTGAGCAAACGTTTACTGCTTATCCTTGAAGGTAAATCAAGTT
>CBZS010000036.1 GCA_000613065.1 Richelia intracellularis
AACCTACCAAATAGACAACTTTTCCTCAAGCGTTTACAGTGGTCGATCGCAGATACCAAACTGAGTGAGAATAAGAGATTTGCTGTTCTGTTTTTAGATATTGATCGCTTTAAGTTAATTAATGAAAGTTTTGGGCATCACATCGGAGATTTGTTATTAGTGGAAGCTACCCACAGATTAAAAAAATGTGTGGGGAGAAAAAGAACAATCGCCCGTGTTGGTGGAGATGAGTTCGCAATTTTACTGGATAACATTCAGGATACCAGTGAAGTAATCGCGATAACTGACCAATTAAAACAGGTAATGAGTTTACCTTTTAAAGGCAAAAAACAAGAAATATTCACCAGCATAAGTATTGGTATTGCTTTCAATCAACCAGGACTAGATCATCAACCTATTGATTTGCTCCGGGATGCACACACAGCCATGTATAGAGCTAAAGATTTAGGTAAAGGTCGTTATGAGGTGTTTGCCGATGGAATGCATGCCCAAGTTGTCAAACGCTTACAAATAGAGACGGAATTACGTAATGCTATCAAAAATCAAGAATTTTATCTTAATTATCAACCGATAATATGTTTAGAAACAGAAAAAATAGTTGGTTTTGAAGCACTTGTAAGATGGCAACATCCTGAACACGGATTTATCTCACCAGGGGAATTTATCCCAGTTGCAGAAGAAACAGGACTAATTATACCTCTGGGAAGATGGATTTGTAGAGAAGCATGTAAACAATTATCTCTTTGGCAAACCCAATTTTCATCCAATCCACCTCTAATGATGAGTATCAATCTTTCTGGGCAAGAATTAAATCAACCAGATTTGGTGGAGTCTATTCGGGATACTGTCATAACTACTGGGGTTAAGGAAAATAGTGTGAAATTAGAAATCACTGAAACCGTAGCAATGCAAGATGTAGAAAAAGCTATTTCTATCTTGTTGAAGTTGAGATCTTTAAACCTACGGTTGAGTATAGATGATTTTGGTACAGGATATTCTTCTTTGAGCTATTTACATCGTTTTCCCATTAATACCTTGAAAGTTGATCGCTCTTTTGTTAGTCGCATGGGTGAAACTGATGAAGATGCGGCAATTGTGCGTACAATTATTACCCTAAGCCACACTTTAGGTATGGATGTGATAGCTGAAGGCATAGAAACACAAATGCAAAAAGAACAATTACATAAGTTAGGGTGTGAATACGGACAAGGGTATCTGTTCTCTAAGCCTTTAGACAAAAAAAAAGCAACTCAATTCTTATTAGAGCAGTTGGAGAATCAAGATTGTGATGTTGCTGTTAGTTGAGAACAGTAAGGGAGATGAATTATCTAGAAAAGCTGACTTTGATAGTTGGTATTACTAGTTGACAGTTGAGGAGTAACACTATGTTCTGTGTTTCCATCTTAAAAGGAATGTTGGTATTACTGAATTGGCACTCCATACATAATAAATGAAGTCCACACTGTACTTACGCTAAAGTGTGGATTTTTATACTTTTTTTTAAAGCTTGTTACCACACCATGGAAATTGGGCTTTGAAAAATTTCACCACAAGTATGATTACCGCCACTTTAATTGTAAATAACCTCGTTTAGGTCTTTCTCTTTCTTCCTTGGTTAGCCATTCTACCGGCTTATAAGTACCAAATATATGATCCCACCAATCTAGAGCTAAACCAAAATTATGCTCCCACATACCATATTTGTGGTGTACGTAATGGACAGGCATTTTCATCCAAAAACATTTAGTCGGATTTTCATGTTGTAGTTGGTGAGCATAGGCAGAAAAAGCTGCGTAGCACAGGGAACCTAGTAACCAGCCAATCCCGGCATCCCAAGTATAAAAAAACATCAACCCCATAGCGAGCGCACTACCTTTGAGGTAGTCGATAAACTCCCAAATAACCCCTTGCCCTTCGTTACGACGATGATGATCCCGATGCCTTTCGCCAATCTTACGAGAGACGTGCATTAATCGATGCATCCAATATTCAACTAAACTCGCAAGAACGAATGCGAACGCAAAAAAAACAATTACTCTAATAGCTATTAGTAAAGGATTCATGATATATTCCTTCAACAACGGTAATCGCAAATAAATAACATAAGCCATTTTCTGGTAAAAACCAGTCTACCTTATGACTCGATTTTTTCATTTATAGTTCACTCCTCGGAATTTACGGGTATTTCCCACTAAACTTTTAGCAAATTTATCAAACCTTTCATTCAGCTTTTCATCTACAAGTTTGCCTTCATCATTAAAAGCTTTCCAAGCTTGACCAATGGCAATTTGTTCTGGTATGCACCATCCATGAACCCAACGGACAATTAACCTCAAATGGTTTGAGTGCGACTCTTTTAGTAAGACGGAGAGTGGAACTTAGACAGGTATTGGAACAGGTGGAGGGGTAGTAGAACAACGAGCTTTGAGAACTTGCTTGAGCAAAGGAATACCACTAGACTACAAAGCCAGGTGATTGGGTTTATGTTCTTGTTGTAGATGAAACTGCCAATACTCATCCCAATGGCCACTGATATATAAAGAACCCAGGGGTAAAACAGCCTCAGCATCCCTCATGGTCCATCTAGCCCCAGTCATATCCATCCTGTCTTTAATCAGGTGGCGACAAGCACCCTCAATCACCCCCGTGGCGATGGTTAATCCAGATTTTAAGGTAATTTTTGAAAAATAAATTACCAGCTAAAGCGGTTGAATCAAGATATCCCATTTGGGCAACAGTGGATTTCGCTGCAATCTAGACTCCACTTGTTTCATAGCTTTCTTTGTTAGATAAATCCCTTTTTGGTAAACAGTTTTACTTAAACTCAAGATAGGATATAAGCCTTTCCAACTCATACTCGAAGCCCAGGAAAGCATGACTTCAACATCAACAAGCTTCGCCCCCCCCCATTCCAATGCTGCTCAAGAATACCCCAATAACCCTCTATGGGATTGTATTTACTATGGTAAGGAGGATAGTAAAGCAATTGAATTGGTATATTTAGGAGATCAACAAACTCAACCATCTTTTTTTTTAATTGAGTTCTTACTCCACTTATTTCCGGACCATTATCAACTTTAATTTGTATCAGTTCGGTATCCTGCTTTGGTTCTGGTATCATTGTCTTCCACCATTGAATTAGAGTATCAACAATAAAATCCCTGGTTTTATAAGAAGAACTACCAAAGTTAATATACAATAATTGCCCACTATCTTCATCAAGAATCCCACAGGGAGTATATTTTTCTGTGGATCCCATATCATGATCCTCAGCTTGATTGTCTGCTCTGGTTATTCCACCAGGAGAATAAACCCCGATATTAACCGTAGCTTTGCAATCCATGCTTAGTGGTTTGACTTTGAGGCTTGTTTGTTGATTGCGGCTGAAATTCTTTGATGTTGTTGAAGATATCATCCGTTTGTGGAATTTTTTTGGAGGTTTGGCTTTTACTACTTTAGGAAGACCAGACCCCATTCGATTCAATACTTGTGCCATTGTACTGGCGCAAGGCAATTGCTCCTGGCTAAATCCCAGTTCTTTGAGTTTTTCTAGTGCGGATGTTGCTGTTAACGGGGTATAGGCTAA
>CBZS010000037.1 GCA_000613065.1 Richelia intracellularis
GGCTGTTGGGCTTAAGTTATTGATGGACAGGTTCTATTAATGGTATTCAAGTACAGATTTGGGGAACTTGGTTATTTTACGTTGCTGAGTAAGCGGATGTTCTTACTAAATTTTCAACGATTTATCAATGGTTTCAAACGCTAATTCATCCCGCACTTATGCAACGCCGGTTCTTTTATGTCGTATTGATAGATTTAGGGGATGCCGTGGCGGATGAACTCTCTTTACCCTTCGATAGCATATCATTCGAAATGATTTATCGTGGCCTTTCTCATTTTTCTGTGGCATACCAAAAAGTCTAGCTTCTGACTCGGTGAAATATTTTGCTGAACGGGAAAATCAGGATTTAGGAATTGTTAAACGGAAACGAAAACCTAACATAAAATTGATTGTTGCCCCTTTTCCTGAACAACAGCGAGAAACCCCTGAATTTTTCTTTCAAGCATCTCCTCAAACCCCATTGAAAACTGTGATGCAAGCTTAACTTGTCACCAATGGAATATTTAGTGAATTTATTAGGTTAACAAGTATAAATGGTGAGCAATATTTGATATTTTTTCGTTGATTTATCTCATAGTAAATCTTCTATAAATATGGAACTATTGTTCAATTATTATGTGGGTACAGTGATTCTATTCAGATAAATTTATGACTTCAAAGTTGTGATGAATTTACATCTCCGCTTTGGGTACCCTAAGACAAGTAGCCTAGATAATATCAAAACTGTACACTGGTGAATTATGAGAATTTTGGTGACGGGTGGAGCTGGGTTTATCGGTTCCCATCTAATTGATAGATTAATTAATGATGGGCACGAAATCCTTTGTCTAGATAACTTTTATACTGGTCACAAGCGTAATATACTCAAATGGATGAATAATCCATACTTTGAGCTAATTCGCCATGACATTACCGAACCAATTCGCCTAGAAATCGATCAAATTTACCATTTAGCCTGTCCTGCTTCCCCCGTACACTATCAGTACAACCCAGTAAAAACTGTTAAAACTAATGTCATGGGTACTCTGAACATGTTGGGTTTAGCCAAGCGTGTGAAAGCACGCTTTTTGTTAGCATCCACCAGTGAAGTTTACGGAGATCCAGAGGCTCATCCCCAAAAAGAGGAATATAGAGGTAGTGTTAATCCCATTGGCTTACGTTCCTGCTATGACGAAGGTAAGCGAATTTCTGAAACCTTAGCATTTGATTATTACAGACAAAATAAAGTTCACATCCGAGTTGCCCGTATTTTTAATACCTACGGACCACGAATGCTAGAAAATGATGGTCGGGTAGTAAGTAATTTTGTAGTTCAAGCTTTGCGAGGTACTCCCTTAACTGTTTACGGGCATGGTTCCCAAACTCGCAGTTTTTGTTATGTCGCTGACTTAGTTGAAGGTTTAATGCGGCTGATGAACGGGGAATATATTGGCCCTGTGAATTTGGGTAATCCTGATGAATACACCATTCTAGAGTTGGCGCAAGCTGTGCAGAACATGGTGAATCCTGATGCCGATATCAAGTTTGAACCCTTACCATCAGATGATCCTCGCCGTCGTTGCCCTGATATTAGTAAAGCTAAAACTTGGTTAAATTGGGAACCTGGAGTGCCTTTGCAGGATGGGTTAAAACTAACTATAGAAGATTTCCGCGCTCGCATTAATGCCAATTCTGAGGTCAGTTAGGAAATCTTTTTATACATTAGCCAAATTCAGCTGGTAACAAGGGCAAAACTAATCTATTTTGCTTTGCGACTAGCCTGAATATATTTACGTAAATATATTTTTCAATAAAGCAAGGAGTTCCAGAATGCGTGTTTGTGTAATTGGTACCGGTTATGTAGGCTTAGTTACAGGGGCTTGTCTCGCTCACATTGGACATGACGTCATTTGTGTAGATAACAACGAAGAAAAAGTTAAAATTATGAAAGCCGGTCAATCCCCCATTTTTGAACCGGGATTATCGGAAATTATGCAAGATGCCATTCAAAATGGAAAAATTAAGTTCACCACAGATTTAGCCGCAGGGGTTAAACATGGTGATATTTTATTTATTGCTGTTGGTACACCACCCTTACCCACTGGTGAGAGCGATACTCGCTATGTGGAAGCAGTTGCAAAGGAAATCGGTACTAATTTAAACGGCGATGGTTATAAAGTAATTGTTAATAAGTCTACAGTACCTATCGGTTCCGGCGACTGGGTACGAATGATAGTTTTGGATGGTGTTGCTGAAGATCAGAAAAATTTAGTACCAGCAGGGGGAGCACCCAGTGGAGATGAATTATCAAAATATTCAGCAGCGTTTGATGTAGTCAGTAACCCAGAGTTTTTGCGGGAAGGCTCAGCTGTTTATGATACCTTTAATCCTGATCGCATTGTTTTAGGTGGTAATAATCCTAAAGCTATTGCCATGATGAAGGAGTTATATGATCCTATCGTTGAGCGCCAACATGCAGAAGATAAATCTCAACCTCCAGTACCTGTGTTAGTCACAGACTTGAGTTCTGCAGAAATGATTAAATATGCTGCCAATGCATTCCTAGCTACTAAAATTAGTTTTATTAACGAAGTTGCTAACATTTGCGATCGCGTTGGTGCTGATGTTACCCAAGTTGCCAAGGGTATTGGTTTAGATTCCCGTATTGGTAACAAATTCCTCAATGCTGGTATTGGCTGGGGTGGTTCTTGTTTCCCCAAAGACGTTTCTGCGTTGATTCACACTGCGGATGATTATGGTTACGAAGCTCAGTTATTAAAATCAGCAGTAAGCGTTAACGAACGTCAAAGATTAATTGCTTTAGAAAAGCTCCAGCAAGTCCTGAAAATCCTCAAAGGTAAGACTGTAGGACTTCTGGGTTTAACATTTAAGCCTGATACCGATGACTTACGGGATGCACCAGCTCTAAATTTAATTGAGCAATTGAATCGACTAGGTGCAAAAGTTAAGGCTTATGACCCCATTATCTCTCAAACTGGTATGCGTCACGGTTTGTCTGGTGTGGTTGTAGAAACTGATGCAGAGCGTTTAGCTGATGGTTGTGATGCTTTAGTTGTGGTTACTGAATGGGAACAGTTCCAGACTTTAGACTATGGCAAAATGGCTCAATTAATGGATCATCCCGTTGTAATTGATGGTCGTAATTTCCTCAATCCTGAAACCATGGTTCGTTTTGGCTTCCAATATGTAGGTGTTGGTCGCTAATATATTCCTGAAGAAAGTAATAATACCCACATTCCGCACTTCAAGATGTAGCACAATAATATACATAGTTATTCTCGAGTGAAAGTAAATAATAATACATAAAACATCCAGTAAATTTGCCTTTAGAAATAAACCTTTGCTCTGGAAGTCGTTGAAGCTTGGATTGCTTAGAAAAAATTGATTACAAGCTTTTGATAAAACTAAATATATATTGGTTCAATCCACAGGGTAAGCGCATCTCAAATTCTATTGACAAGCGGGTTGAAAAGTCTCATCATGTTGGGATAAACAAGCAGTAAGAACAGTCTGCATATAATTATTATCCATAGC
>CBZS010000038.1 GCA_000613065.1 Richelia intracellularis
ATTAAGGAAATGAACCATTGATATTTTTTCCCAGCGGCTAGTGGTTGTAAGAAGTTAGACTCTGGTAGTTTTACATTCATGATTCCTTTAGAAACATTTGTTTTCCAAGTCTTTTCATATACAACATTATTTTGATCGTCTAAAAGGACAAATTCAACGCTTGTAGACTGAAGCTTCTTGTTCGTAGAGTTTTGGGATAAATAAAACCAAAAATTGGGGTGTCCAGATTTAGTTAAGGTTAGGTTCTTTTCTGGAACCAATGCCATTAATTTACCAGAATTATCAGCAGAGCATCCCCTGGAGGCACCTCCAATTCGGCGGATTGGAACATCGTTATTTTTTTGGTTTCTTCCTTCAGCGACTACCGGATTGGGCAAAGAAATGGAGAAGAATGTAACTAAGGATGTTAAAGCAATAGCAGCTATTTGTTTGCACTTAAACATTCTATTCATGGCTTGTTATTTTAAATCTGTTTTGTGAGTACTAGTTATAAGACTATGCTTTTTATCTTTTTTTTTAAAATAACATATACAAGCATAATTATGCTGCATTATTACAATAACATATACAAGCATAATTATTGCTACGTAATTACATATAAGTAAGTGTACGGTATTACAATTGTTTCTACCATTAAAATCTTTGAAATAAGTAATTTTAAGCAAACGAAGAAAATGTTTATTTTCTTCGTTTGCTTATTTTGATTATGTATAGATGTATTTGTCCTGAGTCGCAATCAATTGATTTTCGAAGTCAGTATTTTTTGTAACTGTGGTGGTATAACAGCAATTTTATTTGCCCTGCGAACAATATTCTCTGCAACTTTCCTACATGAGATAGTGGTAACCCATCAGTAAATATATTGAAGATTTCGATTTATCTTGAAACATTTTGACTACGTGTATTCACTAGTATCTGTGTAAAAAATTATATTGTTTAAACTTAGTCTTTAATTAATGCTAAAAATATCTAGCAAGTATAAATAGTTCGTGCTAAATTAAGTTTAGGGTTTTTAAGTAAAACACCCATTGGCAAATTTAATAAAATAGAGCAAATTATATTAATCAGGCAATAAATAATTACACATTGAAATCACGTCTAGTTTGGAATTCGTAGTTTTAAGCAGAGTAGCTGTTTATTCCTCTTTTAGAGGACTTACGTTCTTGGAAAGGGAATATAATTGCCCTGGTAAAACTCAGGTGTTGATGTAGATGAGGTTTATTCCTAACTTCTTACAAGTTAATACGTGTATAGTATGTACTATTTAAATTATCAGTATTCATTATAATCTGCAATATATCACTCTTCTATATAGTGATATTTGCGTTTCTATAGAATACATAAGTTTGAATTACAACTTTAATTACTATTTTTTAAGAGACTTTAGCATTTTCTCTTTACCCCTATTTTCAAAAACGTCAACAATAACTCCGGACAATTTTGATGACATAATTAGGGCATTAGCCAAGATGAATAATCAAACAAATATAAAATTAAAACGACGATATTTTTACTATATAGGAATAGTCAGTGGAATTACTCTCTATAGTTTAAGTACAATATCCCCACTCAAAGCCCAGATATCTGCGGATACCACCCTATTAAACGGACAAACTGTTGTTTTACCAGGAACAACAAGTGGACTAGATTTTTTGATTAGAGGAGGAACTCAAGCTGGTAATAACCTATTCCACAGTTTCAATGAGTTTTCTGTACCTACCCATGGCTCGGTAATTTTTCAAAATAATACGAATTTGACGAATATCATTAACCGTGTCACTGGTACTTCGTTATCTAACATAGATGGCTTAATTCAAACCAATGGTAATGCCAACTTTTTCTTAATTAATCCTAATGGCATTATTTTTCGTTCCAATGCATCTTTGAATATTAATGGCTCGTTTATTGGTACTACTGCTAGTAGTATTAAGCTTGATAATGGTCACGAATTTAGTGCCATTAACCCCACTCCGCCCTTACTTAGTGTCAGCGTTCCTCTGGGTCTACAATTCGGTAATAAATCTGCATCTATTATTAATCAATCCCAGTTCAATAAACAATCCCAGTATAGTAGAAATGGCAAAGATTTAAATGTAGTGCGTGCACCTGCTGGACTCCAGGTAAAGCCTTCCAAAACATTGGCATTGATAGGTAATGATATCCAGATTAATAGGGGTAATATTACAGTTCCTGGTGGTCGCTTGGAGTTGGGTAGTGTAAAATCAAACAGTTTTGTTGGTCTTAGTTCTGATCTACAAGGCTTGGGTTTTAATTTTGATTATAAAAAGATCTCAGGTTTTAGAGATATCCAGCTATTGAGTTCCATACTAGATGTCAGTGGTCCTGGTGGTGGTAAGGCCAAGCTACAAGGTAAAACAGTTAATATAAATCAATCAAGTATTTATGCCATTACCTTCCCTAACGGTTTGAAAAATGGTGGGGAAATTACTCTTCGAGGTAATGAACTAAATATTAACCAGTCTAATGCTCGGGCAATTACATTTGGCACTGTTCAAGGTGGAGACATAAATCTAGAAGCTAAGAACATAGCGATTCAATCTCGATCAGTTGTATCTGCAGAAACACGTAATGTAGGTAAAGGGGGTAACTTAAATATTCGTGCTGACAATGATATAAAAATAGCTGCAAGTCTTGTTGGAACTGAAACAAAGACTAGCAATGGAAATGCAGGTGATGTGTTAATTGACAGTAACAATTTAACTGTTAAAGATGGGGCACAGATATTAGTGAATACCCTTGGGAAAGGGGATGCTGGTGAACTAAAGGTGAAAGCTACTAACTCTATAGAGCTTGTGAGAGCAGTAGCGAATCAGTCCAGTGGTTTGTTTTCCGTCAACCGAGGTTCAGGTAAATCTAAAGGCATAACTATTGAAACTTATAATTTAAGCATCCGAGATGGAGCTAGTATATCAAACTCTGTCTTTGCTAATGGTGATAGTGGTCAAATAGTGATTCAGGCTCAAGCAGCAGAACTGATAGGTACTTCACAGAGTGGTAAACCTAGTGGTGTGTTTAACGAGGTCAAACCTACAGCTACTGCCAAGGGGGGTAATATCTCATTTACAACAGGAACATTGCAGATTTACGACGGAGCACAAATTTCAACTACTACCTTTGGTCCAGGTGATGCTGGTCGTATTTCTATTATTGCTCCTAAATTAGTGGAAATATCAGCAAAGAAAATAGGTGCAAAATCTAGCGGTTTATTTGCTCAAGTTGAACGTGAGCAAGGGGCACCAGCAGCGACAGGTAAAGGTGGTGATATTGACTTATATACTGGGAAATTGACTGTCCAAGGAAACAAGGCAAGAATATCAGCGACTACAGGCGATCTAGGTATAGGAGGTAATGTCACTATTAATGCCAAAAATGTACTAGTAAGGGATGGTGCTCAAATTCAGGCAGCTACCCTCGGTTTAGCACCTGGTGGCAAAGTAAAAGTGACAGCTAAAAATAATGTTGAACTTATAGGTGTAGACAATGCTTCTAGTGGATTATTTACCTCTACAAAAGGTGATGCATCGGCAGGTGATTTGACTGTTAATACTCAAAATTTGTCTATCCAGGATGGAGCAAGAATATCGGCTTCCAGTTCTGGCAAAGGTTTGGGAGGAACTATCAGCATTAATGCATTGGATGGGGTGAGACTGGTTGGTACCGGTAAAAATTCTGAAGGTGAAGTACGTAGTGGTTTATATGTGCAAGCAACGGGAACTGGTAAAGCTGGTCAAATTAACCTTAATGCTCGCTCTTTGTTACTAGATAAGCAGGGAGAAATTGTGGCAGAAAGTACGGCTGATGATGGTGGGGATATTTCCCTAGTCGTAACTGATACTTTGCAAATGAAGAGTAATAGTTTGATTACCGCCACTGCTGGTACTGTCAGTCAAGAGGGAGATGGGGGCAATATTGATATCCAGACTACTTTTTTAGTTGCACCTCCTCTAGAAAATAGCGATATCATTGCTAATGCTTTTGAAGGCACGGGGGGTAACATCAACATTACCGCCAATAGTCTTTTTGGTATAAGTTTTAATCCAGAGCAAACTATATTCAGTGATATTACTGCTAGTTCAAATTCAGGTGTTAACGGCGTTGTAGAAATTAAAACACCTGAAGTCGATCCGACTCAAGGATTAGTTGAACTACCGATGGAAGTGACTGATACTTCTAAATTGGTTACTAAAGGTTGTACCAATTTAGGAAAAGAAAGTAGCAGATTTGTGGTTACTGGTAAGGGTGGTTTAGCACCAAGTCCAGAAGCTCTTGTCAGTAGTAATACGGTTCTACAAGATTTACAGACAACTCCAATTACAAATCAACAAAATAAAGCCCAAGCTAATATGGCTCCTGCACAGATTGCTCGTCCCACAAATACTCTAGTGGAAGCCCAAGCAATGGTAATGAATGCCAGAGGTGAAGTGGTTTTGATCGCAGAGGCTCCACAAGTTACTCCCCGTAGCTCTTGGTTAAAGGCAACAAATTGTCATGGCAGTTAAACCATCTTTTTGATCTTTATATATGCGTCAAAATCAGGGAATATTACCTAAATATCGTCGTTTAGTCTCATTTATTATCTGTATTGCTTTGGGGCTTGCTTCTAGTCTATTTTTAGCTACAGGTGCTATGTTTACCCTTGTAGCCCAAGGTTCTATTGCTCCTATCGCAAGGTTAGAAAAACCATTATTTAATCTTGCTGAACAGGAAAAACAAGGTAGACAATTTTATGAAAATGGACAATTTGGAAATGCGGTGCTAGTTTGGCAACAGGTGTTAAAAACATACCAATCCCACAACGATCACTTGAATCAAGCTCGGGTATGGAGTAATCTTTCCTTGGCTTATCAGCGATTAGGACAGTGGTCTTTAGCCCAAAAAGCGATCGCCAATAGTCTGGAATTAGCTACTTTCAAACCTGAAAAAAATTCACCAGAACAGTTACAAGTCTTGGCACAGGTTTTAAATACTCAGGGTAGCCTAGAGTTAGGGAGAGGAAATGGACAGGCAGCTCTCGATATTTGGCAAAAAGCTGGTGAGACTTACAGTAAAGCAAAAAATGAGACTGGTGTTATCCGGAGCTATATCAACCAATCGAAAGCTTTAAAGTCTTTAGGTTTATATCGCCGAGCTTTATCAACCTTACTCAAGGTACAGAAAATGCTGGCAGCACAGCCAGATTCGTTAATGAAAGTCGTGGCATTACGCAACTTGGGTAATAGTTTACGTCTGGTTAACCAATTAGAGCAAGGGGAGCAGGTTTTGCGACAGGGTTTAAAACTTGCTCAAAAATTGCGATCGCCATCTGATATTAGTGGTAGTTTCATAGACTTGGGTAATCTTGCCCGTACTCAGGAAAAATCGAAGTCTGCGGTAGATTATTACCAACAAGCCATAGATACTGCCCCCTCCATAGCAATTAAAATTCATGCTCAACTCAACCAGTTAA
>CBZS010000039.1 GCA_000613065.1 Richelia intracellularis
TGACCAAGATTGAAAAAAGAGGGGTCTAAAACTGCCAATATGTATGTATATTGCAAAAGAATCTCAGCAGTTTAAAGGATGACCCCAAATAAAAATCATTCTAGACCGGAACAGTTTGTATTTGGACAGGTACAGTCATGTCCAGTTGTAGTGAATTAAAAGGGAGAGCCTGTAACATCGGATGCAGGGTTAGTTAACATTAATTGCGGAACTAGACAGAAAAAGAGAAATAACATCACGATTTGCAAGATGTTTCAAAGATTACCGAGACCCCAATAAAGTTTTACATCCAGTTCATAACTTAATTGCACAAAGGATATATATATGGCTTAA
>CBZS010000040.1 GCA_000613065.1 Richelia intracellularis
GGATTGATGTCCCATGTCTGGAAAATACCTTAATCATCAATTTAGGAGATATGTTACAAATGTGGACTGATGGTACATTTGTCAGTACACCCCATGAAGTTATTCATGAATCTCCTGGTAGCCGGATATCAATACCTTTCTTTATCTATCCTAATATTGATGCAACCATTGAACCATTTGGTAAAGGAGAAAAAATAAGTACCAAAGAAGTGATGTTAAGTAATTTTGAATCCATTTGGGTTACCCATAAAGGAGCAGGTAGAGCACAAGAATTAAAATGAATGGAATCTGGCTTAAAGGAATTATAAATTGGTAGTCCGTCCTCTAGAAGTAATGATGCGAATCTGTGTAAGCTTCTTTATACAAGGAGAAGGAAAGCAAAATCATCACTTGTTTAGCATTACCCTATAATAAATCACAAAATAAATGATCCCCAAGGGAGTACATGGGAGTATAAGCTATGATAATGACAATTCCAAACATTTTTGAGTATAAATCCTATATATTTATTGAGTAGTCAGTGATTTATATAACTGAGAATATGAAGCAATCGGAACCTAAAATTATCATTGAACATCTGATTAAAATTTATGGAGAGAAACCCTATGCTGCTCTCAACTTATTTCGCTCTGGTGGAACTAGGGAGTCAATATTAAAGGAAACAGGTAATGTTTTAGGGATTGCTGATGTATCTATGACAATCAATCAAGAGGAATTGTTTGTCATCATGGGATTATCTGGTTCAGGTAAATCGACTCTAGTTCGTTGTATAAATCGTCTGATTCTCCCGACAAGTGGACACATTTATATAGATGGCGAAGACATTGCCCATGTTAATGAGAAGCGGATGCGAGAAATTCGCCTTACCAAAGTATCCATGGTGTTTCAGAAATTTGGTTTGCTTCCCCATAGGACGGTGGCTGAAAATGTAGAGTATGGTTTAAAAGTTAAGGGAGTAGACAAAGACAAACGTCGTAAAAAAGCCCTGGAAACCCTAGAAATAGTTGGTTTAGGTGAATGGGCAGATTATTTACCCTCCTCCCTCAGTGGTGGAATGCAGCAAAGGGTGGGTTTAGCCCGTGCTTTAGCTACAGATGCAGATATTTTGTTGATGGATGAAGCATTCAGTGCATTAGACCCCTTAATTCGTAGGGAAATGCAAGATGAATTACTACGATTACAAAAAGAACTACATAAGACTATTGTATTTATTAGTCATGATATCCAAGAAGCCTTAAAAATTGGCGATCGCATTGCGGTTATGAAGGATGGGGCAATTGTGCAAATTGGCACTCCAGAAGAAATGATTAACCAACCTGCTGATGAATATATCCGCGCTTTTACCGAAGATGTGAACCGCGCCCAAGTTATAACAACAGGATCGATTGTTCGCTCAACAATTCCTCTAGTTATTGGTCAAGACTCAGCAATTGTAGCCCTGGGAAAAATGTCAGACTATGCGATCGGGCATATGTGCGTTGTGGATGCTCATGGTAAACCTGTGGGTATGATTGATAAATCAAGTCTTGAGTTAGCTGTAGAATATGATAAATCAGATATTGCCCAAGTAATGCAAACTGATTTTCCTCAAGTAAATACTAACAAAAGCCTAGAGGATACTTTTCCCCTTTACCAACAAGGACTACCCGTGGCTGTAGTTAATGCAAAAGGTGAGTTCCAAGGATTGGTAGAAGTAGCTGATGTCTTGGCTAGTATTAGTAATCAGCCAGCCTAATCCAGAGCAATTGGTAGTGCTAAAAATGTGGTGGATTTGTACTTTCCTTCTGCTTGTACCGAAAGTATTACACAGACTTGCATCACTGCTTTTAGAAGAATAATCGGCGTTGCTTAATAATCAATTACTTCGATCATCGTATTTCATTGCACACTTATCATACCTGTATTTATGTAAATTAAAATATCATGTAAACTGCAATTTTCTTATTTAATCAATCATAGCCAAGTGCAGTCAACCATAACCATAAAAATCATCTCTAATCTTTTTTTACGTTGATGTGTACTAAATCATATAGCCCATCTACCCAGGAGACACACTAATTTTGTTCATTTTGCCGAATTTATCTTCTCACTTCATTGCTACTAATCAAGGAGTGTTAGAAACAATTCTCAACCCCTTTAAACTTTATACATTACCCCTTGATCAGTGGATTACCGATAGCGTTGACTTCATTGTTGATAACTATCGTCCTTTTTTCCAAGCGATTCGCCTTCCCATTAGCTTCACCCTAGAAACCATACAATCATTCTTTCTTGGTATTCCGCCGCTAATTTTCTTGATTCTACTTGGTTTACTCGCTTGGCAACTGGCAGGAGGTAGGATTGCCATTTATTCCATTATTGCCTTGAGTTTCATTGGTTTTCTTGGGGCTTGGGAGCAAGCAATAGTATCACTATCTTTGATACTCACAGCCGTAGCTTTTTGTATGGTAGTCGGCATTACCATCGGTATTTTTAGTGCTAGTAACCCGCGACTGGAGAAATGGCTACAACCCCTCCTAGATGCCATGCAAACCTTGCCATCATTTGTCTACCTTGTACCCGTGGTTATGCTGTTTGGTATTGGGGAAGTGTCGGGAGTAATAGCCACCTTCATTTTTGCTGTACCTCCATTAATTCGCCTTACTAGCCTGGGAATTCGCCAAGTATCAGCAGAAGTAGTGGAAGCATCCACGGCCTTTGGCTCTACCCCCAAACAAACACTGTGGGAAGTACAAATTCCCCTAGCCATGCCCACAATCCTAGCTGGGGTAAACCAAGCTATCCTTTTGGCTTTATCCATGTCTGTTGTTACCTCCATGATCGGTGTCAAGGGGCTAGGAGGTATGGTATTACAGGGTTTAGGTCAAGTAAATGTCGGATTAGCATCTGTCGGGGGATTGAGTATTGTTTTAATTGCAGTCATGCTTGACCGAATGACCCATGTGTTTGGTACAGCTAGCTCTCAAGTATCCTGGAAAGAGCGTGGTCCTGTAGGTTTTTTTGCTTCTCGACCAAAAAGTCAAAAACTGATGTGGGCTATCTTTGGTACCACTATTTTATTAGTTTTGTTGCTTAGTTCCATATGGAAATCAACTCCCCAAGGTGCTACAGGATTAAAAGAAAAATTGCCCGGTACAGGTGTACAGGTACGCTCTGGTCATAGCAGTTTATTAGAAGAGCGATTTCAAACTGAGATTGTAAATATAGGTCTGAGAAAACTTGGTTATAAAACTCCTCAACCAAAACAAATTGAACCTACCACAATGCACCTAGCTTTGGGTCAAAAAGACCTAGATTATACCCCTGTACATTGGGAAAAGCTTCATAGACCCTTTTTTGAGAAAGCTGGTGGTGAACAAAAATTAGAACGGGTGGGAGTTCTCACTAATAATACATTGCAAGGTTATCAGATTGATAAGAAAACTGCGGATAAATACAATATTACTAACATTGCACAACTTAAAGAACCAGCGATAGCTAAAATCTTTGACTCAGATGGGGATGGCAAAGCCAATTTAACTGGGTGTAACTCGGGTTGGGGTTGTCAGTTAGTGATTGATCATCATATCAAGACTTACGGGCTACAGGATACAGTTGAGCAAGACCAAGGAAGTTACTCAGCCCTAATTGCAGATACTATTACTCGCCAGAAGCAAGGAAAACCAATCCTATATTACACTTGGACTCCTATGTGGATGGCTAATGTTTTAAAAGTTGGTAAAGATGTAAGTTGGCTACAAGTTCCTTTTACTTCCTTACCAAAAGAACAGAAAGACTTAACAGAAAAAGATACTTCATTTGATGGGATAAATCTGGGATTTGCTGTTGATAATATGCAAATTTTAGCTAATAAGGAATTCTTAGCTGATAATCCCTCTGCTAAGCGTTTGTTTGAGAGCATTAAGGTTCCGATTGAAGATATCAATGCCCAAAACCAACGAATGAATGAAGGTGAAAATGGCGTAGCAGATATCCGCCGTCATGCCCAAGAGTGGGTTCAGAATAATCAAGATTTGTTTGATGGCTGGGTTGAAGAAGCAAGAAAAGGTGCTGCTATCAACACTAGTAGATGATAGGGCCTTGCATAAGTGCGGGATGAATTAGGGTTTGAAACCATTGAGAAATCTTTGAAAATTTAGTCAAATCATCCCCTGATTCAGCAACGCCTACCTTGTTTTAATTCCCTTGGAGCAATTAACTTATTCATGATGGTGTTGTGGTTTATGCGGTCGAAGCACTTCTCTATATTAATTTCGATGATTTTCTTTTTGATACCGTTTTTATTTGAGCTTAACTTATTGTATAGAAAGTCTTGTGCGTTATGGGCACTCAGTTTCAGAATGAAAATTATTTTTCCTTTTAACCCTTGTTTATACTGATACTAAATTTTCCCCTCAGTTTTTTTTCAGTACATTTACGTATTCACATTACAGCAAATAAATACACATAATATCTGCCTAACAAGAACTAGTTTGTAAGGGTCATTAAGGTGTAAAAAAGTACTTTTTACCTTAGTGATTAGTCAAATGGAGTTCTGGTTATAGGGAAAGTCATGCATCTACTCGAATTATGAATATCAATTTAGTTAATGCAAATTAAAAAAAAATTCTGTATTTAATGACTCAATTCCACCCTATTAGCCAATGCGACTAAATAAAATTTACAAAGGAACAAAGAATGGAAAGTAATGGGAATATCTATGGGATGTATCCCAACATAAATAAACCCGACAGTGATTTAAATGGGATGCCATCATTGGATATGAACGACTCCCCGGCTTTTCAAAGGGATATGCCTACGGGTGATATGAATAAAAGCAGCCAAGCTAAACTGAAAAAGGTCTTGGTAGAGTTACAGGTTCCCAAAACCATAGGCATATTGGGGGCAACCCAGGTAATTGCTAGGATGAATGTATCCGGTTTTCAATTGGATACTACCTACGAACCGATCGCAATTCAACCAACGGCAGCACAAGCACATAGTTTAGAAGTTGCACAGCAACAAACCGTGATTGTGCGTGGGTTCATAGAAGAAAGTCAAATTTCCCAACTGGAAGCAAGACCTGATGTAATTAAGGTTTATAAGGATACCCCCATCGCCCCTTTTGACATTGCGTTGTTGGGAAAGACCGAACAGCATTCCCTAGAAACAGACAGTAGTAATTGTCCTATTGGCACTTGCGACTGTGCGCCAACAACGCCAAAGGGAGCGATCGCAGATGTAGCTAAATATTTGGGTGTAGATCAACTTTGGTCTACTGGCTACAAAGGAAAAGGAATTGTCATTGGGGTTGTAGACGGTGGAATAACCGCCGAGGGTCGCCCTGTAGATCAGTTTGAAACCTCTCGGCGTATTCCCAATGTAATTGGTGGACACACCGACGATTGGGGAACTAAAGCCCGTGCTTGGGGCGAGCATGGTAATATGTGCGCCACTGATGTACTGGGAATGGCTCCAGAAGCCCAATTGTATGACTTTCGTCTTGCTGGCGGAGATGCCATATCTAATGCGATTCAAGCCTTTGATTGGTCAATCCAACAGTACAAAATCGATGGTACACCCCATATTCTTACCAATAGTTGGGGTATTTACCAAGAAAGTTGGGATGCCTTTTATGCTAACAGTCCAGATCATCCCTTTACCCGCAAGGTTATAGAAGCAATCGAGACAGGTATCGTAGTACTATTTGCTGCTGGAAACTGTGGAGCTAGTTGTCCCACAGACAGATGTGGCGATGATGTAGGCTGTGGCAAGAGTATTTGGGGTGCTAATGGACATCCATTAGTAATGACCGTAGGTGCTGTGAATAAAGACGAGCAGTTCGTTGGTTATAGCAGTCAAGGACCAGCATCTTTAGACCCTAATAAGCCCGATTTTTGTTCTATCACCCATTTCCAGGGTTACTTTAATAGCGATAATGGTACATCAGCAGCAACCCCTATTGCCGCAGGTGCTATCGCATTATTAAAACAAGCGAAACTTTCTCTTACGCAAGATGAGGTGAAAAATCTCCTCAAAAACACTTGCAAGGATATTGGCGAGACTGGTTTCGATAAAGATTCCGGAGTAGGAATTATTCAAGTAAAGGCTGCATTTGATGCACTACAACCCCAACAGCCAAAATGGTCAGTTTGGGAAAAGTTGGGGGGAAACAGTTTTTCTGCCCCAGCCGTAGCTTCCTGGGGAGAAAATCGCCTTGAGACCTTTGTTCTTGGTGCAGACAGTGCTGTATATCGCAAGTCTTGGTATAAAAACTCTTTAGATGAATATGCTTGGACTGACTGGGAAAAATTGGGTGGTTTTAGTCTATCAGCACCAGCCGCCATATCTCGCAAAGATAACTCTATTGATCTATTTATTATTGGTCAACAACGGCAATTACAGCATAAAACTTGGGATGGTTCAATTTGGAGTGATTGGCAAGATATAGGTGGTATCTGTAAACATGGAGTTACGGTTTCTTCTTGGGACGAGAATCGCTTAGATGTATTTACTATCGGAGCAGATAATGCCGTATGGTCTATTTCTTGGGATGGTTCTAACTGGGGTGAGTGGCATAGTTTAGGGGGTTTTGGTCTCTCTGCACCAGCAGCAGTCTCTTGGGGAGGAAAGCATATTGAGGTATTTGTCCGGGGAAACAACCATGAGATATACTGCAAGTCTTGGAATGGTAAATCTTGGAGTACAGAATGGGAAGGTTTGGGTGGTTCATGGCTTTATTCACCTGCGATTACATCTTGGGGTACTAATCGCCTAGATTTATTCACCGTTGGAACTGATAACGCTGTTTATTGGAAAGTTTGGAATGGTGATTCTTGGAGTGATTGGCAAAATCTAAAGGGTTCTACTATTTCTAGTCTTGGTACGGTTTCTTTGGCTAAAAATAACATTGAGACTTTTGCTATTGGGACTGATAATGCTGTGTATAGGACTTCCTATCGGCTAGTTCAGAAGTAAAGATAGAGTTAGGGAGTAATAGGGTGTGGTTTGAAAGGGAGAAAATTCTTTTCTACTCCCTACCCCATTGCCTATTCCCTATTCCTATTTTCAAGTTAGGATGTGAATTGTCGAAACTGAAGCAGTAAATCCTGAATAAATGACAATTACGATCGCCTTAAATAATGAATGTATTAATAGCTTAGATTTGTCCCCGGCGACAAAGGTAATTGAAAATATACTACAGCAAGAGGCGATCGCATCTTCTGAACAAGAAATACAATTTGTCTTTAATTACGAAAGGGAACCAGAGGATCCTAGAGAATTATCGGAAATTCCTGAAGTGCGCTTATGGTTTATCCGTCTTGATTCCCTATATCCTTGGTTGCCATTTTTACTGGACTGGACATCAGGAGAGTTTATTCGTTATACTACTATGCTTGTTCCACATCAGTTTAGCTCCCAAGAAGGTATTCAGTATAATCCCGAGGCATTAGAGATATTTTTAATGCATAAGTTGTTTGTGCTCACTAATTGGTTAGGGGAACAAGGAATACCTTTTCGTTCACGCATCCAGTCCATGGCAAAACTTTTGGGATATGAATTGGACGATGCTCTATTCGATCTATTTGATAATTGATGGTTAACTAGGATACTAATTCCTGGTTACTTTATTTTAAATTTTGTCTTTTGTCCTACGGTTTAATTTGCTGCGGGAATTGCGGCAATAGTAAAGATTGTTCCAACTCACCTTGCTGATGATAAAGTTTCATTTCCCCTTATTCGTTACATAAGCACACGGCGTTGCATAAGTCCGGGATGAATTGGCGTTTTAAACCATTGAGAAATCGTTAAAAATTTAGTGAAATCATGCCCTAATTCAGCAACCCCAACCAGACTTCAATATCGTAAAGTGAGTACAAATGGGAACGCTTAATAGTTATGCCAGCAAGATATCTACTAGAGCGTCGGTTAAGTCATCTTTTAGGTGGGATAAATGCCGAAAATTTTTCTTCATTTATCCCCCGATTGCACGGTCAAGGATAACCTTAGTTAGCATCTTGGTAAATCTTTAGATTCCAGGTATAGAAGCCAATCTTACCAGGAACGCGGGAGAATCTACCGATGCGATGACCCCGAGAGAGTTCATTTAGAACAGCACTTTTGATGTGTCTAATTTGCTCCTCTGTTAGTGCGCCATAGATGCCATCCATTATTTTTTGCACGCTGAAAGCCTCTTTCTGTCTATCTTGCAGCAGGGATGAGATTGCATCGATGAGGAACTGACCCTCATATTTAGGAATTAAGGGAATACTCCTAGTTTTGGGAACCTGTAATGGCTTCTTGCTTATTTTGTTAGCAGCTTGAGATTTTGCTTTACCCTTTTTGTGAGCAACTTGACTCAAATCATAAGTATAACAACCTGGTTCATCCGGGACAGCAGACCAATATCCCTTTTCTTTGCCATGGGTGAGTGAAGAGTGAACTCGACCTTTAACCACCTTAAATAAGGTTGATTCTAAGTTACCGTAGAGCGATCGCACAATAAAATCAATATGGCATACAGTTCCCGCATTCTCTTCTAATACCCTTTCTATGGCTTGAATGCGACTAAAGTTTCGATGTTGGGGTAATAATGGTATTTCTGACCAATGACCAGAACTTGGATAACTGAGTATAGGTGTTTCTAGTACTTCTGGAGAATAATCCTCTGTAGGTGTTGAAGTCACTAATTCTTCTAAGGTGTTTGAGTTTTGTGATGGAGTCTGGATAGGCTTAAGTTCTGGTAAATTAATAGCTCCATTAGAACTTGGAGAGATGGGCGCAGATATATCAGGTTGTACAGTGGGGGTATGATTATCTGTGGGGCGTTCGCCAGACCAGCTTGATAATAAACCCTCTACATTAATTAGTTGCGATAGCGCTTCCTTATATAAGGCTTCATACTCTTCCACCTGACGAGCATAATGGTCTCGTAACTCTAATAGGGGATGTAACAAAGGTTCCAGTAATGATTTTGGAGGAGGCTGTAATTGTCCGTGCATTTAGTTCTTAATCAAATTTTCAATTAATTTAAATCCAGAGCGCTCTTATAAGCCATTGCTCTAGGCTTGGCTTTTTGGGTGCGTGTAACAGATTTCCTTGAAGCTTGAGGAGGACGACACTTTTCACAATATAAGGGTCTTGGTCCAAAAGTTTCCCGTTTAGTACTCTCATTGCACTCCTTACAGAGAAAGTTAAACACCCTAGTGTGAATTAGTCGTTTATGTGCTCTGACACTGTATTCTCTTACATTTACGTACTTGCTTGGCATAATCAGAAATGATCT
>CBZS010000041.1 GCA_000613065.1 Richelia intracellularis
TAACAACCGTCTCAATAGTTCGTATCCATTCTCAAGTAAGTTACTCTCTATCTGGGAGTGTTCTAACCCACAAATGCTGTGTGAGTCTAAGCAACTAACTATCTGTTCAAATAGTTCTCGTGCTTGTGACCAAAACATACCTTGATTTGATGTAGCTCCTTGCATAGGGTGTGGAACTGTTCCTGTTTTTTCACTTTTTACAAGCCAATTCCATCAAGTACATTTTTGGCTGTCAATACTACTGTGGTTGACTTGTCATTTATTATTCTTATATCATACTCCGTACTACCAAAAGAGTCGCACCCAAATTATTTTTTAATAATGAATCTTTCTACTTGGTTATGGCGGCTTTTTTTGGATTTTTTATGTCAATGCATGTCAAGTACGCCTTTTTGATGCAAATATAATTATTTAAAGTTATATTTTAGACTAAGATAAATAATAAAATATTATCTTTAATTGACTAAATTGTCCATCGCTCCCCACTGAACTTTTTCAGCAAGTCCTACTTAGCTGAGTTTTGAGTACAAAAACATCATAAATATCTCAAGTTTGCCTCCCACACCTGACCTGTCACATATTTTTAACATACTCAGCAAGTATGCGTAACTTCTACTGTCTTGTAGTAAAAATGGAATTACTGTTATTGTGACAAGTAAATCAGAAAAAATTTAACAAAAATTAACTATTGTTCATCATCTTATGTTTCATATTGCTGCATCTCACAAACAGATGCCTAAATTACTAGTATTAGTTGGAGCAGGGTGTCTCACCTCGGTCACAGGGGGCGTTGTATCTCCCGTATTGCCAGAAATAGTTGAACGCTTACAGGTAGATCCTCTGTGGGCAGGGATATTGGTGAGTATGCACTGTCTGACTATAGCGATGTTTGCTCCTGCTTTAGGTATCTTAGCTGACCGAATTGGCAAATTAAAGGTATTGATTCCCTCTTTAATATGCTATAGCGTGTTTGGTGTCTCTGGGGCATTTATCCCTGGTTTTTTCCCCTTGTTATTGAGTAGGGCATTATTAGGGGGTGCTAGTGGGGGTATTGCGGCTGCGAGCATTGGCATTATTAGTAATATGTATGAGGGAGACGAGCGATCGCGGATACTGGGTTATGCTTCCAGTATATTTGCGATTACTGGTATTTTCTTCCCCTTGCTTGGTGGTTGGGTTGGAGCAATAAATTGGCAATATGCCTTTTGTCTTTATGGTTTGGGTTTAGTAGTAGCATTTTTCGCGGCATTATTATTACACGAGCAACCGCGACGTAAATCTAAATCTGGCGGTATTTTATCCAAACAAAAAGAACGGTTACTGGAAACTTTACAAACCTGTAGTAACATCACCCTATTTTTAGCTTTGGGTTTAACATCAGCAATTTTTTATATAGTAATTATTTATGCTCCTTTGCACTTCAAAGATACCATTGGAGCCGATACATTCATGAATGGAATGATTTTAGCTTCCAGGGCTATAGGTGCGGCAATTATCTCTGCTGTAGGTGCTAGTCAATTAGCTAAAAATTTGGGAGCAGCCCAAGCAATCTCCTTGGGATTTCTACTAATGGCAGTATCGTTAATGACAATACCTCACATTGAACAAATTCAATTGATTTTTGCGACCGCTGTTATTTTCGGTATTGGTTTTGGGATTGTCATGCCTAACCTTTACAATGCTTTAGCTCAGAAAAATCCTCCAGAAGTACGTTCTAGCGTTTTAGCAGTTGGAAATGGAGCAAGTTACTTAGGGCAATTTCTCTCTCCAGTATTTCTGGGGGTGGTTTGGAAATACGGAGGAATGAACGTATTTTATGTAGGTGCTGCTGTGTCAATATTGACTGCAATTTTGACTCTCAAGCAGGAAAAAGCCTTACGGAACTGAGGTTCATTCACCAATTTATAAACTTCAAACGGCTGGTGTTGATCCCGTCGCCAAAACTCAGGGTTATAAATCACATAATAGGTCTCATACTCCTATATGTACCGTAGGGGTTTAGCATTGCTAAACCCCTACCCATGACATAATAATCCGGCGTTGCATAAGTGGGAGATGAATTAGCGTTTGAAACCATTGAGAAATCGTTGAAAATTTAGTGAAATCATTCCCTGATTCAGCAACGCCAATAATCCTACTCAGCCCCCTCAATCGGAGCAAAGCCCTGACGTTGAATATTCTCCGTCACAGTTCGTGGTTCCAAGAACTGCAACAGGTAATCGGGACCACCTGCTTTAGAACCAACCCCCGACAACTTAAATCCACCGAAAGGTTGCCTTGATACAATTGCCCCCGTAGTTGTACGGTTAATATACAAATTCCCCACTTCAAACTCCTCCTGTACTTGTTGAATATGGGCAGGAGTGCGAGAGAAAAGTCCCCCAGTCAAAGCGTAATTCGTCCCATTCGCCACCTGTAAAGCCTCCTGGAAATCCTTCACCTTAATTACCGCTACCACGGGACCAAAAACTCTTCCTGGGCAATCGTGGCATTAGGCGACACATCGGTAAAGATAACGGGACGAACAAAATAGCCGTGTTCCGGCGCAGACATCTCTAAAGCTAATTTTGCTTCGGCCTTGCCTTTATCAATATATTCCTGAATGCGGGACTGTGCCTTACCATCAATTACAGGTCCCACTTGAGTACCGGGTAACTCCGCTTCCCCAATATTTAGGGATTTTGTCGCCTCCACAAACCTCTGCACAAAGGCATCATATACTGGTTCTAGTACAATCACCCTGGAACAAGCAGAACATTTCTGTCCACTATAGCCAAATGCTGATTGTACTGCCCCGGCAACAGCTTGGTCTAAATCGGCACTTTCATCAACGATAATGGCATTCTTGCCACCCATCTCTGCAATCACTCGTTTCATATTCTTTTGACCGGGCTTTAGTATCGCCGCTTCTGCATATATGCGACAACCAACTTCCTGGGAACCAGTAAAAGCAATTACATGGGTATCAGGATGATTTACCATATAGGAACCCACCCGGGAACCCTTACCGGGCAGATATTGAAATACACCCTTGGGTATTCCCGCTTCCACCAAAATCTCGGCAATCTTTGCCGCAATTACCGAAGCAGGTTCAGCAGGCTTCAACAAAGCACAATTCCCCGTAACTAAAGCTGCAACAGTCATCCCAGTTGCGATCACTAATGGAAAATTCCAGGGAGAAATCACCACTGCAATACCCCGGGGCTGGTACATTAATCGATTGGTTTCCCCAGCCACGTCATAAATTACACCCTTATCCAACCGTTCCATTTCCGATGCATAATAGCGGCAGAAATCAATTGCTTCGGAAACTTCCCCATCAGCTTGTTGTACTGGCTTACCAACTTCCAACATCATCCAGGTACATAACTCAGCACGACGGGACTCCATCAAATCCGCTGCCTTCCTTAATATACCTGCACGTTCTGTTACCGGAGTCTTGCGCCAACTAGGGAAAGCAGCTTTTGCAGCCTGCATAGCCGACTCAGCCTGCTCTACACTTAAGAGTCCAATTTTACCAACTAACTCACTAAAATTAGATGGATTTACTGAGTCAAGGGTATCCTCAGTTTGCACATACTCCCCATTAACCAAAGGTAAATAAGTCTTACCCAGCAAACCTCTTACCTTAACCAAAGCCTCCGCAAAATTCTTCCTCTTCACTTCATCAGCAAAATCCGTATCCGCAGCACCGATGAAGAAGTGGGGGAGATTCTCTGCATCTTCTTCCCCGAGGGTATAAATTAAGGCACTTTCGGTGTCTAATATATTATTTAAATGAGATAAATCCGCTTCTGGAGGTGCTAACAACTCCTCAATAGGACGATTTTCTAAATTTTGCCTTAAAAATGAACTATTAGCCGTATTTTCCAACAACCGCCGAATTAAATACGCCATCCCCGGTAACAAATCCCCATAGGGACAATATACCCTTACCCGATAACCCTTATCAGCCAAAGGCTTAGCTAACTTATCCCCCATCCCGTAAAGAACCTGCATTTCAAAGCAACGGCGAGGAACATTCAAACTTTCGGCAATTGCGATCGCTTTAGCCTGGGATCTGACATTATGGCTACCAATAGCAGCATACACATATTGGTGATTTTCCAGCAATAATTGGGTAATTATTTCAAAATTAGCATCAGTAGCTGCCTTCTCATTGTAAACTGGTTGCTGCCAATGCTTTTGCTGCGCCTTAATCGTTTCCTGATCCCAATACGCACCCTTCACTAAACGAATTGTTACTGGATAACCCCGTTGTTTTGCCCATGTAATCAAATCCCGTGTATCCTGTTGGCTATCCCGCAAGTATGCCTGAATTGTCATGCCAATATCTGTGCGAGCGCGGAATTCATCCTGCATCAAAAGTTGCTTTAAAATATCAAAGGTAATGTCCTTATATATGTACTGCTCCATGTCAAAGTGAACAGCCACACCCAAGTCTTTCCCACGACGCAAAAGGGTACAAATCCGGGAAGTAACCTTTTGCTCACTACCCTTAGCATCCAAAGGGTCAAATTGAGAGTAAAACGCTGTTAACTTCACAGAAACCTGTGCTTTTGCTAAATTTTCCCCATCAGCATCATCAATTTGTGGTACGTGCTTCCAATTTTTCCCAGCGTCAGCCAATTGTTGCATTAAATCCAGATACTTTTCCAGATATGACTGAGCTTCTATCTCTGTCATTACAGCTTCGCCCAGTAAATCTACGGTAAAAGCCATCTTGTCTTTCCGCAGCTTTTCTAGGGTTTTCAATATCTGTTTAATATTTTCTCCCGCAATATACTTGTGCGCTAATGTCTCTGTAGCAGTGGAAACAGTGCTAGCTGCAACTTGTCCTGGAACAGAATCGGGATTGGCAAAATTTAATAAGCTTTTCAGCGCTGCTGGTAACTTGACTGAGTCATCCCCTAAATATTCCTGTAAATGAGCAGCTATTTCTGGTTTGCTTTGCAAAGCAGGTAAAGTATCAATAAATCTAAATAGTTGTACCCTCAAGCCAGGATTGCTCATTGCCCATGCCAGCAACTTATCATCCCAGCGCATTTGTTACCATAAAGCCGAAAGCAAATTACCCTTTTCTTGAGTAGCTAAGAGAACTTCCCTAGCGATTGCTTGGGTTTTAGTTTCGTAGGTATTTTTTTCTACAGGTAACACCACTAGTCACAGACTCCTTATAAAATGTCAGGATTTCCTTACATAGCCCCTCTCTTCTATTTTGGCTTGTAGATTTTGTTACTACCACTATTAAGGCCTAATAATTTTTGAAATATTATTAAGCTCAAAAAGTAATTACATAATTACTATCTACTTGTGTTTATACTAGCGGTCGCAATCACCATCTGTTGTTTTTAGTATTGGGAGAATTCGCAAAATATCTTTACATCTTGAGATTCTGATGAAATATTGATTATATAAAAAGTACGGAATATTTAAAGCTAAATGGATCAATTAGTATTTGGTATGAAAAAACTGTAAATTTTAAAACTTTCTCCTCTAAGACTAGTAAAAAAGGAATAGGATTGATAATCAAGTCATATTTTGATCCTATTTCCACAGTTCATGAATGATTTGAGATTCTTTTTTAGTTATTTATTCAAAGGTGAGTCAATAAATATGATGATAATAATCATATTATAATTGTACTTTTAACTGCTAAAAAATTGACTTTTTTTAAAAGCTAAAATTCGAGAGTGAATAAGCTGTTTAACTTCTTCTGCTTATCAGTATTAGCGATAGCAATGCAGTTAGAGATTGCTGCCTTCAAATCTGCAAAGTTAGCATAGTACTTAGAGTATAAACATTCATTTCTAATAAATTTCCAAAATATTTCAATCAAGTTTAATTGGGTGGGACTCTTTTAGTAAGACGGGGAGTGGAACTTAGACAGGTATTGGAAGAGGTGGAGGGGTAGTAGAACAACGAGCTTTGAGAACTTGCTTCATCAAAGGAATACCACTAAAGTACAAAGCCAGGTGATTGCGTTTATGTTCTTGTTGTAGATGAAACTGCCAATACTCATCCCAATCGCCACTGATGTATAAAGAACCCAGGGGTAAAACAGCCTCAGCACCCCTGATGGTCCATCTAGCCCCAGTGATATCCATCCTGTCTGTCTTTAATCAGGTGGCGACAAGCACCCTCAATCACCCCCGTGGCCATGGGGAATCCAGCTTTTAAGTAATCGTCATATTTGAGGTATTTGGCATTGTTAAGTAAATATCTAGCACAGGTATCCACGGGTTTACGTTCTTGGGGGGTGAGTTTGGGTAAAGTGGCACTGGGGCGCATACCTGGGGCAACTGAACTTGATTTACCTTCAAGGATAAGCTGTAAACATTTGCTCTCCCAAGGTTCTGCCTGTGTTGAAGTCTGAGAATAAAAGACAAATGCAGCTTTCCACAAATACTCAATCACATGGATAATATCCCTGTCTTAGTCCATGAGAGAGAATATTGCTGTGCTGGTAGATTAAACTCCCCATCCAAAGGAAATAGGGTATTTATCTTTCTTCCTCCATAACCGATTCTATTGGCGATTACTGTGCCAAATAATGTGGTCAATTTCCGCGACAATTTTTTCTTGTGTGTTCTGTTTACTGAGTCTGTGCCTGCACACTCTCCCTATATTTAATCTTGACTGCGTTTATCAAAATATCTTTGTTTGTAACAACGGTCTCAATAGTTCGTATTTATTCTCAAGTAACTTACTCTCTATCTGGGAGTGTTGTAACCCACAAATGCTGTCTGAGTCTAACCAACTAACTATCTGTTCAAATAGTTCTCGTGCTTGTGACCAAAACATACCTTGATTTGATGTAGATCCTTGCATAGGGTGTGAAACTGTTCCTGTTTTTTCACTTTTTACAAGCCAATTCCATCAAGTACATTTTTGGCTGTCAATACTACTGTGGTTGACTTGTCATTTATTATTCTTATATCATACTCCGTACGACCAAAAGAGTCGCACCCAATTTAATTGTGGAGAATAGCAAGGTAAATAACATAGTTGTATACCTACTGATGTCGCATAGTTTTGTACTAATTTACACTTCTGATATCTGGCATTATCTAGTACAATAACAATTGGTTTATTTAGCCCCAGATTACATGGTAAGCGCATCTCAAATTCTATTGACAAGCGGGTTGAGAGGTATCTGTTGGGATAAACAAGCAGTAAGAACAGTCAGCATATAATTATTATCCATAGCGGCTCCATTAGATTTTTGGCGATTACTAGGTTTCAAAGATTGCTTTAGGTTTAAAGCATTAAGAGCTATTCGCCGCAGAAGTGCCAAGTTTTGTGGAGCATGACCAGTACGGACACCACAAGGATGTTCAGAAAAAGTGACATCTAAAGTCCAATGCAACCCATTTTCCAGAGCCCAATGAAAACGAATCACTTGTCCTAAGTTAGGAGGATAACAATTTAAACTAGTTAGATAAAACTGAACTTCACGGGTTCTTTGATTCCAAATATGTGGTACCCGCACAACCATGACAACCCATTTAAGACCAACCCAATTGTCTTGGTTATGCAAAGTTTGCAGTTGAGAAATAGGAACACACTAAATTTGACGTTTTTCAGTACGATGATGACCTTTCTCTACCCGTTTATCATAACTATGGATAATACCTGTAAAGCCTTGAGATAACTGTTGTTCAAACCAATTTTTCACTTGCCCGTAAAGTATAGGATGATTACCTTTGAGTGCTAAAACATAATCTGCTTTTGCATTCAAGATTTGGGATGCAATTGCTGTTTGCGTACCCATGGCATCAATCGTAATAATACATCCAGGCATGTCTAATAATTCTAATAATGCAGGGATTGCTGTAATTTGATTCGATTGATTTATCGTCTTGTTTTACTTATCCTAAAACAAGACGATGTTCACTCGAGCATGCACTAACTAGATGTAATGCTGATTTACCCTGTTCTCTATCATAGGAACCATTGAGGGTCTTACCATCAATGGGAATTACCTGTGCTCCTGGGGCTTCAATTATTGATTCTACCCAACGTCGAAAGCATCGCTCAAATACTTTTGGGTTAATGGGTTCAAACACCCGTCGAAAGGTATCTGCACTTGGGATGCCCTCTGGTAAAGCTAAAAACTGCTCCAACCAGTCGTATTTACTCAATCCATAATTTTCCATGTCCTCCCATCCCTTACCTCCTGCAATCACTGATAGTATTCCAATGATTAAAATATTTGTTAATAAATGGACAGGGGTTCTTTCTACAGATGGGTCTTCTATCTCACTAAAAACTAATGACATTTTTTCTGTAAATGCAGTGGGATTGGCTATACTCAAATTTTTTGAGCTTTTAATCTTTGGTTTTGAAGATTTGAAACCCGTAGGGGCAAGCCTTCTTGTCAGAGATACCATTAGACTAAGCCGTTCAGTTCAGATAGACCCTTTGCGTCCTTAGCATACTACTTAACTTCTTTAATACTTAAATCTCCATTGTTGTGCCCCACGAGCGTTCCCCAGTTGCGTCAACTTTTTTTGGCGATGCCCCTCCAGTACCCCCCCAAATGGCGTTGGCGTAGCCTGCGCTTAGGTACGAAGTGCCCGTCGTTGGCGTTCGCACTTGACAATCAAGACATGCCTCACAATTCTGTACAACAATCTGTAATTTTCACTATAAAATTAGATGCGCTTACCCTGCTAATTATGGTTGTGTGATAAACTCCTTTTTGGCGTTCAATAGCCCTAAATCCCGAGCCATTAACCTATGCTTTTAAGCATTCTTGTTTGTTCTCATTTGAGTATCCTTTTGGTGGATTATAGATATCTATAAATTGGCGTTCGCAATTTACACAAATGTGATTTTGTTTACCTCGACGTTTCCCATTTTTTCTAATCCTCGTAGACTTGCAGTATGGACAATGCACAGTAGAACACCTCAATTCATCCCTCTATTATGCAACGCCAAACTTTCTTTCTGATCGACAAATTAAGAGTGTTGTAGTCACAAGTTCAGTGTCCCAAGAAGGAAAGTCTTTTGTTGCCGCTAACTTAGCTGTGGCAATGGCTAAAATGGGTCGTAAGGTTCTAGTAGTAGATGCAGATATGCGCCACCCCACCCAACATCATATCTGGAAACTTTCTCTTAAGAATGTGGTTGGTCTAAGTAATGTAATAACAAATCAAGTCAGTATTGATATTCCTGTAGAACAGGTGATGCAGAACCTGTTTATTCTTCCATCTGGAACCTTATCACCCAATCCCCTCTCATTACTCAATTCTCAACGGATGGCTGAATGAGTTCAAGGTTTTGTCCAAGATTATGACTTAGTCATTTTCGACACTACTTGCATTCTCGGAACAGCAGATGCAACTACCCTTGGAAGCCTAACTGATGGAATCTTATTAGTAGTTCGTCCTGGAGTCGTTATACTACAAACGGTTAAAGGCTGGACCTTTTTTTGAATAGCGGTAATAACAAGTATTATAAATTAATAAACAATATTACTTGAGAAAGCAGGTAAAGTCTGATGTAAACAATAGATTTTACGCAAGAAGACAATTGATAAGCTTCATTATGAATGATATCATTATCCTCATCCATTAGTACAGAAAAAGAAGGAAGTTCTGTATCTAAAAAGTCAGTGTATAAAACATAAAAATATTTGGATTTTGTGTAAAATATCAAAAACAACATTAATTAATAGTTTACATTAAACAATATCAATCAGGAGGAGTAGAAGAACTAAAAAAAATACACCACAAAGGACAGCCAAGTGAATTAAATCAGTATAGTGATATATTGAAAGAATATTTTGAAAAACATCCAGCTACAAGTATTGCAGAAGCGAGTGATGCCATTAAAAAAATAACTGGTATTAAGCGCAGTCCAACTCAGGTAAGATAATTTCTGCTCAGAACAGGTTTGCGTTGCTTAAAAGTGGGGTATGTGCCGGGAAAGTCAGTAGACCCAGAAAAGATTGAAGAGGTAGAAAAATATAGACAATAAAAGCTATAACCATTAGTGGAACGAGCTATTAGCGGAAAGAAAGTAGTTTTTTTTGTTGACGCAGCCCACTTTGTACATCGAGCATACTTAGGATTTTTATGGTGTTTTAGAAGAACATTTATCTGTTCACCTTCCGGTGGAAAACGATTTAATGTTTTAGGAGCAGTTAATGCAGTTACTAAGGCAATAATTACAATTACAAATGAAACTTATATTAATTCAGAAAGTCTGTGCCAGTTGTTATTTAAATTAGCTAATCTGGGCCTAAATAAACCAATTGTTATTGTACTAGATAATGCCAGACACCAGAAGTGTAAATTAGTACAATAGTATGCGAAAGCAGTAGGTATACAACTATGTTATTTACCTTGCTATTCTCCACAATTAAATTTGATTGAAAGATTTTGTCAATTTATTATAAATGAATGTTTATACTCTAAGTCATATGCTAATTTTCCAGTATTAGCGGTAGCAATCTCTAACTGCATTGCTACCGCTAATACTGATAAGCAGAAGAAGTTAAACCGCTTATTGACTCTCGAGTTTCAGACATTGAAACAAGTCCAATTTTTAACCGTTTAAAGTGCAGTTATTTTCTGTCACTCTCCGGGGATTATGAATAAAAGAATAAAAAAAGAGGCGTTGCATAAGTGCGGGATGATTTCACTAAATTTTCAACGATTTCTCAATGGTTTCAAAGGCTAATTCATCCCGCACTTATGCAACGCCAAAAAATAAAACTCTGAAAATAAAGTGGGGCAATGGATGTAGAGTTACAAATCCTGAAACATTTAGCAAGAGATGCTCACCCAACAATTGCCATCATAGATGAATATTGTGCAGAGTATAAGGACTTATTTAAGGAAGTAATAAATTATGAGTGTTTCAAAGATTTACACTTAGGAATAATATCAACGATAAAAAGGAAATCATGACCAGAGATAGCGAAGGTAGTAAGTATAAACTCAGCCCAGTCATTACATCATTTCCTAGCTAATTCAGATTGATCAGTAGATGAATTCAAACAACGAAAATTAAATCAACTTAAGCAAGTATTGAATGGTCAGGCTATTACAGTAGTAATAGATGAAACCGGAGATAGAAAAAAAGGTAAAAGACTGATTCTGTAGCGAGACAATACTTAGGAAGTGTGGGAAAAGGTTATAATGGAATAGTTTCAGTCAATGCTTATGGAGTCTACCATAATATAACATTTCCATTAATGGTAAAAGTGTTTAAACAAGAAGGGACGTTAAAAGAAGGAGATAAATATAAAACAAAAATAGAGTTAGCGTCAGAAATAATTACAGATTTAATTGAAGAGAACTTTAATATCGAATTAGTACTGGCAGATAGTTGATATGCTGAAAGTAGTAAATGTCTGATAAAACTAAATGAATCTAACTTAGCTTATGTAGTTGCAATTATAAGTAATCACGGAGTCTGGTTGCCAGTAGGACAAAGTGTTAGAGAAAATAATTGGTGTACATATGAGAGAACATTTAGTAATCAAAAATCAGAAACTAGATACATTAGAGAAAGAATTTATGGGAAAAAAAGAGTCAGAACTTACTGGCAAATAACTAATGACCCAGAAACGATGCCAGAAAATTCTACCTCCTTCGTCATGACGAATCTTCAAGGAAGTTTTAAAAAGACTTTAGGCAACTTATATGGATTAATAACCTGAGTAGAATATGGGTTTCGTCAGTGTAAACAAGAATTAGGTTGGACAGATTATAAGTTTACAAACTTTCAACATATTGAGAGGTGGTCGGAGATTATTTTTTGTGTTTACACGATGATTAGTTTGAATTCTCCAGCATTATTAGCCTTAAATGAATCTTGTCAAGTTAAGACTGAGCGGCAAATAAATAGTCATATTGATTTTTATAATCATCAACAATGCAATCATGAATGTGGATGGAAGAATGTTTTAAAGAATCTGCGTCTAATCCTCCAACCACTCTTACTATTTTGGTTGATTTATCCCTGGATTGATATTTTTACTAATTCACAGTTCTTACTGGGATTAAATAATTTAATTGCTGCTATGAATCAATTCAAATCCTGTTATGTTTCTGGATGATTTAGCTCCTGAACTATTTGCTTATCCCGGAGAGTGACAGAAGAAGGGAAACTGGAATAATGCAAATGCCACCAAATATTTATTAAGTCAGTCTAGTCAGAATGTATTGGGCATGGTCGTAAATGATGTAAGTAAAAAACGGGAGCCAGATAGTTACTTCTATTACTCAAAAGAATCAGACGATAGATCGCAGAATTCTCCTTTGAAAAAACAAGTCTCTTTGTCAAACACAGATGTATAAATACTAAATTCATATGAATCTTTATTCTTCTACTCCATTTATTGAAGCTTTCAATAAAGCATATTTTCCCGAAGTACAACTTCATCTAGAAGAGTTTGCACTCCAAGGTCAGGTATGGCGATTACCTACATTCCCAGATGGAAAACCAATTACTAAATGGCAATTTATTGACTTTTTTGAACCTGTCTCACCTTCACAGGCAAAAACGACTAATAAAACATTGCCTTACATTCCTAATGCCTGTCATGGAGTAGTTACAGCCAAAGAGTGGTTCTATCACAACTTATTTATACCTTATGAACCTTCTCCTTTGATCAACTGGAATAACTTTGCAAGTTGGGATCAATTTACCAATTACATAAAATCAAAAAGCTCAAAACTTGTTTCTGACTCCAAGCGACGCAAAAGCAAGCTAGAAAAGGAAGTAAAATCTGTAGAATCCATTCAATAGATTCACTACGATAGGCACTATCTGGCCAAACCTCTTCCCCCTGGTTTTGATCATCAAACAGTGCCCCTAACACTTGGGAATCATGCACTGAGGCATCCGTGACTTGATAGCGACGAATAAAACCGTACTCCACATCGATACTGATGTGGTTTTTATAACCAAAGTAACTCTGACCATTATTTTTTGTCCAGGGAGCATCGGTATCCTTCTGGCACAAGGGATGAGGCTTTTGCTGCCAACTTTCGGGAATTTCTCCTTGGGCAAGTTTTTGCTTCTCTTCCTTAGTATTATGCTGCTTGGGAACTGGAATCATTGTGGCATCTACTATTTGACCCCCCTTAGCTTGGTACCCTTGGTCTCTCAGGTAGCTATGAAATTAATTGCTCAAACAGTTCTTCAATAAGACCCTGCTGCTTCAACTGCTGCCGAAATAGCCAAACTGTAGTTGCATCTGGCACTGGTTCTGCTAGCCCCAAGCCCAAAAATCTCATGAACGATAGTTGGTCATTGACCTGGTACTCCAGTTCTTCATCACTGATGTTATGTTCTACAGTTGTTGCAGCACAAGCATTTTGAACATGACTATTGCATCTATGGGCTTTTGCCCAGGATTATTTTTTCTGGGCTTGTCATGGACTTTTTCTAAAATCAGACGAAATTATGACCACGGCACCGTCTCGTCTAACTTCATCAACAGGGTCTTCTTGCTTTCTAACTTCTGGTATCGCTGTTCAACTTCCCCTACTTTTTTTTCTTCCATAGCGATTCAACCCCAGCTTTTGCTCTCCGTATACTCTCATCTCGCGAGCTACTTGGTCAATTTTTCGAGGTGCCCATTTGTGAATCATCCAAACTCATTAGTGAAAAAAGTTTAAAAGTTGTGTTTTAACCCTCATCTATATGGGAATCTGGGGGTTTCCAGGGATATATATTCCCTGTCTAATAACGCAATTACTCTTCATAGATGATTAAACAACTGATCTGCTAAAAACTATGAAATTCAAAGTAGATGTGGTTTACAGACAGATTCATATGAAATCTATATAATACCAATTTTTTATTCAGTCGCATATAACTAGTATGTATATATAAGGCTTTTCGCCCATGAATTATGTGCAGCTTCACATAATAATGGTATAAGGTTTATAGAAGTAGGTTGTGAAGCATTCTGAAAAATCATCGCTGGAACGGCAAAAACAAGTTTATAATCCTTGGAACTCTGCCCCTTGAGGATTTATTGAACATTTTGGCTTAATCTCCCTTTTCCTCTTATAAAACTGAGGTTCTATTCTCTGTATCCTGAATAAAAGCCTCAAACTTACCATCAGGAGTCCATTGAATTGCTCCATCTGTTTCGGGGAAAAATACTTGGGTTTTCATTTTACTAATGGTTGATGAGTCCTCGTTACTCAAATTTGCATTAACTGCGATCGCAACTGGTGGTTCTAAGGTTTCTAGTAATTTTTTTAATGACTGTCCTGTGTACCATAATATTTGAGGGCGTGGTAATTTACCTGACTTAATTAATTTATCTAATTCAGCTTCGTTTTGATTGCCGATGAATAGCCACAACTGCCCACGAATCTGCATTTGTAAAATCGGTATCTCTTTATCAATTAACTGTGCTACCAAGGAATCAGTCCTTACAGTTTGTCCTACGGATAAGGGTTGATACATTCCTTTTTGCTTCTGTAATTCCTGGTAAATGGCTTTGGTTGTCAGGGCTAGTTCTGGAGTGGGAGAATAGTCGAAGAAGACTTTAATGGGTAATTCCTCCATGATTTCCAACCAGGCATTAGTTTCACTAGGTTGAAAATTACTATATATTGCCCAATCTATTTTGTTTACCCCTTGTTTTTGTAAAAAGGGAGCGATTGCATATTTCCCAGTTCCGCGATCGCCACTATTAAATACTGTGACTTTGCTCCTATCCTGAATTACCATTACAGGTTCCTCTGCAGCGGCTAATACAGTGATTCTAAATAGATTATTTGCCGAATGCCAAATGGGGAGAACTACTAAAATCACTCCTAACAAACCTGCAAACCACCAGCGTTTTTTCCACCATTTTACCCACCAAACTAGCAGTATTAGGGTATACACGGTTAATAATTGCCAAATTGCAATTTTCCCTACGGTTAAAGAGTTACCCGGTAAATTTCCGACCAATTCCACTAGGCTAATTAACCAAGTAGTAGGATAATTTAACATCCCCGCCACAGCACTTCCAGCCGGAGGAAAAATTAACGCAACTACAGCACTCACCATACCACCAATGCTAACGATGGTAATGAAGGGTGTGCTAAGTATATTCAATACAATGCTGTATGTTGGTACTACCCCAAACACCGATAATTGAATCGGTAAAGTCCAAATAGTCGCAGCAACAGGAACAGCAATTAAAGACGCGATCGCAGTTGGTAACCATTGCAATCTTTGATTTATTGCTGGCACAGTCACAATTAAGCCCAAAGTAGCCAGAAAACTGAGTTGAAACCCTAAATCCCAAATCCACAGTGGGTTGATGAGTAACAAAATTACCGCCACCACCAACAATGAACCCAGTTGTTTGACTTTGCGTTTTAATCCTATCCCTAACAAAGCCGCAAACCCCATTAATACAGCCCGGAGTACCGAAGGCTGAAACCCTGTTAAAATCAGGAAAACAATCAGGGCGAGACTACCAGTTCTTAATTGAGTCTTTTTACCAGCTCTTTTAGTTATAGCTAATACTAAAGCTAGCAATAGAGAAGTATGAAAACCAGAAGCTGCGATCGCATGGGCTAAACCTGCTTTAACAAACAAGTCTCTGGTATTGTAGGGCAAATCTACAGCTTTACTACCCAATACCATGGCACTTACTAAAGGACCCTGTGGAACCCCCAAAAATTGGGCATGGGACCTGACTATACCCTGTCTAACCTCCCACCAACCCCAAGGACGTTCTTTATCTAACACATTTACCAATCTGCCACTCAAGCCAGCAAAGCTTCCTTGTCGCTGCAAATACTTACGGAAATCAAAACCACCAGGATTTGCTGGACCCTTAGGCTGATATAAAACCCCTGTAATTTCTATCTGTTGTCCTGGATACAAACCCGTAGATTGAAGTATAGGCACTGTCACATATAACTTTCCACTAACAGCCTTACTACCACCTGGGGGTTTTTGACTATTTCTCACCTCACTTAATTGATCTGCATTCAGCCAAAATTGTCCTCTTTGACTGCGAGTCAATCTCGGTATATTCTCAACCTTTCCCCGGATAATCACTAGTTGTGCTTGAGTTTTATTACTATCCTGGGGAACAAACTTACTAATATCATTTTCCCCTGGTTGGGGAAAGCGAAATTGCAAATAAAAACTTGCTAATAAACCCACCACACCAGCAATTAACCAAATACGGGGGTGGGGAAATGCTGGTGGTAATGGTGGTCTCTGTCCCTTCTTTACAACCTTGGATTGCAACTTGCGACGGTAAATTGCCCATCGTCTAGAAAATAAAATTGCCCCCAATAAACCGAAAATAACTAGCCAAATTCCACCCCCAGGAACTACGGTAAATAGCAACCCAAGAATGAAAGCTAGACTGATAACTACGCCACTTGCCTGAATCATGGAATTTGGAAGAAGAGGAAAGGTTAAATGGGAAGGGATTAAAGATAAATAACTATTAAAAACTCATACCCAACTTCACACCTAGGAAAGCATGGATAACCATTAAAGAGAATGCCGCACTGCCCAAGTATGCATGAATTGTAAGTAAAGCCGCTTGGTTCCCACCAAACTTAGTCAGAGAAATTATCCCATTTACCAGTAACAATAGCAGCACTACCGAACCAGTCCAAAAGTGAGGACTAGCAAATAAGTCTTGTTCTTGCATCACTAACGACAGCACTCCACCGGTATAACCCAATGCTAAAAATAAAAACATCCATGGAGCGATTTTACGGTGGCTACTGAGGTTTTTTACCACAACATCCTCATCTTTATATTCTCTGTCGATATTCGTATATCGTAAGAAAAATCGTCGGGCAGTTTGTATGGGTTCAATATTTAAGCCCAGTTTTCTCATTTTACCTTTTCCCGCACACAATTGTGCAGCGTGAACAGATTCATGGATTAGGGTTGGATTAGCAATTTGTAAGTCAAAAACGACTGGATTAATCCATATTTTTTTGTCAGCTACTTTTAAGAAACCATATGCTCCCCATTTTGGTGGTAACTTGATTATTACTTCAAACCCATATTTTTATAATTGACTCTTTAGCTCTAAAAATTCTCGAGGTGGTTTCTGGATTTGAGTAATTAGTAATGAAGAGCAAAGAACCGCGATTTATAACATCAGAAGGTTATATAAACTTAGTTCTAATTAATGTAAGTGATGCGAGTATCTTTAGATTTTATCCATTATTATAATTGGGTGCGACTCTTTTGGTAGTACGGAGTATGATATAAAAATAATAAATGACAAGTCAACCACAGTCGTATTGACAGCCAAAAATGTACTTGATGGAATTGGCTTGTAAAAAGTGAAAAAACAGGAACAGTTCCACACCCTATGCAAGGATCTACATCAAATCAAGGTATGTTTTGGTCACAAGCACGAGAACTATTTGAACAGATAGTTAGTTGCTTAGACTTAGACAGCATTTGTGGGTTAGAACACTCCCAGATAGAGAGTAAGTTACTTGAGAATGGATACGAACTATTGAGACGGTTGTTACAAACAAAGATATTTTGATAAACGCACTCAAGATGAAATAGAGGGAGAGTGTGCAGGCACAGACTTAGTAAACAGAACACACAAGACAAAATTGTCGCGGAAATTGACCACATTATTTGGCACAGTAATCGCCAATAGAATCGGTTATGGAGGAAGAAAGATAAATACCCTATTTCCTTTGGATGGGGAGTTTAATCTACCAGCACAGCAATATTCTCTCTCATGGACTAAGACAGGGATATTATCCATGTGATTTAGTATTTGTGGAAAGCTGCATTTGTCTTTTATTCTCAGACTTCAACACAGGCAGAAGCTTGGGAGAGCAAACGTTTACAGCTTATCCTTGAAGGTAAATCAAGTTCAGTTGCCCCAGGTATGCGCCGGAGTGCGACTTTACCCAAACTCACCTCCCAAGAATGTAAACCCGTGGATACCTGTGCTAGATATTTACTTAACAATGCCAAATACCTCAAATATGACGATTACTTAAAAGCTGGATTCCCCATGGCCACGGGGGTGATTGAGGGTGCTTGTCGCCACCTGATTAAAGACAGCATGGATATCACTGGGGCTAGATGGACCATGAGGGGTGCTGAGGCTGTTTTACCCCTGGGTTGTTTATACATCAGTGGCCATTGGGATTAGTATTCGTGAGTGTGACCATTTGTATAATGGTCACACTCACGAATACTAAAGTGGTGTTCAGCAATTTACAAGTGGGAGAGGTTCAAATTTTATCAAAACCTCGGCGTATCGGTGGTATTTGGGCATTTGTAGTTGCCACTCGTCTTTTTGATGGTAAACTTTTAGTCCTAATAACCTCCAGACAACCAAAACAAACTTTAGTTGACT